>JAGZXV010000097.1 GCA_018378255.1 Clostridiaceae bacterium
GTGCCCTCCATTTTGCTGGCGGTGCTGCCGGGGGAGAGCACGTATGTCGGTTATCCGCAATATGCAGGCTGTATGACATACCAGAGCGGATTCAGGGGAATCATCGGCAATGTGGATATCTTCATCAGCCAGGGGGCGATGCTGGTGGGTGACTTTTATATAGGTACGAACAGCATAAAAGACGATGGGCAGGATGCCATATTCCTGGATGGAGGCAGTTTAAGCGTGGAATTTGAACCGGGATTTGAACCGAACGGAGATATTTATTTGGGCGCCGGAAGCAAAGGGGATTCATTGCATAATATCTCTTCCATTTATGTTAGCGGAGACAGCAATATCCAGGTATCCCAGTACAAGTATTCTCAGAACTATAACGGGCAGAAACCAACGGAGTTATGCGAAGCCGATCTGTTGGGCAAAGTGGAGTTTTCAGGCGGAGCTGGATGGGCGGACGCAGGAAACCGTATAAAATCAGCATTCTCTTTGACTGCGGCGGATGAAGAAAATATTCGGCAGACGCTGGATGATATCATGGCTCTGGAGTATAAGGACGAAACCACGGATGAATGGTATTTTGAATTTATTTCTGATATGGAAAAATATATGGAAGAGTACATGGAAGAATATATCCGGGATGAGAATGCGGACAGTCTGCCTGCGGACGATTTGAAAAATTTAATTGAGGAAGCAAAAGAATACTATGATGGCCTTCCAACATATGAAGAATATCTTCTGGAAAAGGAAACAGAAAAATCACAGCCGGTTCAAAAGCCGGAAACGGATAAGGTGATTGATGGGAAGACAGATGAAATAATTCAGGATGGGACGGCTGACGGCGGCGTTGATGGAGAGACTGCCGGAACAGGAGATGAGGTTAACGGCGGCATCGGGCAGGATGAAGCAGAGGATGCGTCAAAGGATGAGATAAAAGACGGTGCGGAGGATGCGTCAAAGGACGAGATAAAGGATGAAACAGAAGATTCGTCAAAAGATCAGATAATAGACACATCAGACGATGTATCGAAAGACGGAACAGACACCGGAACTGCCCCCGAATTAAAAGATGAAACAAACGACGATTCGAAAAATGATGCAAACGACGGAAATCACAGCGGCCTGCCCAATGAATTGCAGGGAGGAGAAAGCGCCGGTGAAAAAACAGATTCCGGAAATGAAGAAGAAATACCGGATTCAGGCATCGTAATTGAAACCGAAGAAAACAGCGGCGGGCAGACTGATTATGTGGCGGAAACTGTTGTCATAGTCAATGACGATAAAAACCAACAGAATGAACCGGTTAGCGCTGAAGAGAAATGGGAACAGAATAGCGGTGTAAAACCGGAACAGACCAGGCAGCCGGATGCTGTGATAAAGACGGATAACGAAGAAGCGGCAGAGTAATAATGAAGACATTGAGATATTACCGGCAGGGGCTTTTGCTCCTGCCGGTAATATTTTAAAACGGCGCGCTTCATTCCGGTTTTTAGAGGGCTTATTTTTGTCTCGTATATCTCCAATAAGCCAGGAGATTCCGGAAATAAACCAAAAAGGCATTTTAGATGGAACCGTTCAGGATATGGCAGGTACGTATTTTTCCGAACATTTACCTGGAAGAGATCTGATGATTAAGGTACGCAATCAGATGATTTATTCTCTTTACGATAAATCACCTAATAAAAATACTATAATTGGCAAGAATAAGAACCTCTATTTTCCAAAACGGGAACCCACTGGATCAGGGTGACGGGAGCTTATGTGGCAGACGATTTTAAATGTTTTCTTGGAGAGCACAGCCGTTTTACGTTCCCGGATATGAGAATCAATTATGCGCCGTCAGATACGCCGGTCAGCCCGGATTCAGATCTTAAATTCCGGACATATAAAAAAATATTGACGAACAGCCCGGCTTGTGGTATAGTTATTGGGCGAATGGAAGAGCTTAGGTCTTTTTTTTATGCTCAAATTTACGAGAAAAAGAAAGTCCGAAACAATCAACGAAAATTTAAGTGGAGGTGGAAGTCGTGCGCACAAGAATTACACTGGCATGTACAGAATGTAAGCAACGTAACTACAACATGACGAAGGATAAGAAAACACATCCTGACCGTATGGAAACAAAAAAGTATTGTAGATTCTGCAAAACACATACTTTACACAAAGAAACCAAGTAAGGAGTGTGAACTATGGGAGAATCAGGCAATGCTGAAAAAGCTCCAAAGGCGAGCTTCTTTAAAGGTTTAAAAGCAGAGTTCAACAAGATAGTCTGGCCGGACAAGGAAACCATTTACAAACAGACAGCAGCGGTAATCGCAGTGTCCGTAGCTCTGGGGTTGGTGATCGGGGTTCTTGATCTCATTATCAAACTTGGAATTAATTTTATCATTTAGTAAGGGTAAAGGTGAGTAATTTATGGCAGAGTCACAGTGGTATGTAGTCCATACCTATTCAGGCTATGAGAACAAAGTTAAAGTCGATATTGAGAAGACAATCGAAAACCGCAACCTTCAGGATCAGATCCTGGAAGTATCGGTTCCGATGGAAGCAGTGACTGAACTCAAAAACGGTGTGGAGAAAAAGGTGGACAAAAAGATGTTCCCCGGATACGTGCTGATTAACATGGTCATGAATGATGACACATGGTATGTGGTGCGTAATACCCGTGGCGTGACCGGATTTGTCGGACCTGGATCAAAGCCGGTTCCGTTATCAGAAGAAGAGATGGCAAATCTTGGATTCAGAACTCCGGATATTGTGATCGATTTTGAAGAAGGCGATATGGTGGTCGTAACTGCCGGTGCATGGAAGGATACTGTTGGTGCCATCAAGTCCATCAACGAGAGTAAGAGAACCATCACCATCAATGTTGAAATGTTTGGCCGTGAAACACCGGTTGAATTGGCATTCACAGAAGTGAAGAAGATGTAACATGTAAAATCGGCTCTTATCGGTTAAGGGCTGGTGGGAGGGAAATCCCCGACAATACCACATTTATTTAGGAGGTGCCTAATTATGGCAAAGAAAGTAACAGGTTATATTAAATTACAGATCCCTGCTGGAAAGGCTACACCAGCACCACCAGTTGGTCCTGCACTTGGACAGCATGGTGTTAATATCGTACAGTTTACTAAGGAATTCAACGCAAGAACCGCTGATCAGGGTGATTTAATTATTCCGGTAGTAATTACCGTATATGCTGACAGAAGTTTCAGCTTTATCACAAAAACTCCACCGGCTGCAGTGTTGTTAAAGAAAGCTGCTAAGGTCAAATCAGGATCTGCAGTTCCTAACAAGACAAAAGTAGCTACCATCTCTAAAGCAGAAGTTCAGAAAATCGCTGAACTGAAGATGCCTGATTTAAATGCTGCCAGCCTTGACGCTGCCATCAGCATGATCTCAGGTACTGCCAGAAGTATGGGAATCGCAATTGAAGAATAATTATTCAACGTTGCTGCAACATTAAAAACGTGGGAGGGAAATCCCCGACAATACCACTAGGAGGTTATTTATAATGAAAAGAGGAAAAAGATACGTAGAGGCTGCTAAATTAGTAGACCGCGCTACTCTTTATGATACAACAGACGCTATCTCATTAGTAAAGAAAGCTGCTGTTGCTAAATTTGATGAAACTATCGAAGCTCATATCAGAACCGGTTGTGATGGACGTCACGCTGACCAGCAGATCCGTGGTGCGGTTGTATTACCTCATGGAACTGGAAAAACTGTTAGAATTTTAGTATTTGCTAAGGGACCTAAAGCTGACGAGGCTCAGGCAGCAGGCGCAGATTTCGTAGGAGCAGAGGAATTAATTCCTAAGATCCAGAACGAAGGATGGCTTGATTTTGATGTAGTTGTTGCTACACCAGATATGATGGGTGTTGTAGGACGTTTAGGACGTGTACTCGGACCTAAGGGCTTAATGCCAAACCCAAAAGCTGGTACAGTTACCATGGATGTAACAAAAGCGATCAACGATATCAAAGCTGGTAAGATTGAGTACAGACTTGATAAAACAAACATTATCCACGTGCCAGTTGGAAAAGCTTCTTTCACAGAAGAACAATTAGCGGACAACTTCCAGACGCTTATGGATGCAATCATGAAAGCAAAACCAAGTACAGTTAAAGGCGCTTACTTAAAGAGCGTTACACTCACATCCACAATGGGACCTGGTGTAAAACTGAACGTAGCAAAATTAACTAACTAATTTTGATTTTTTGATTGACATTGGTAATATATCATGTTAATATATGCAAGTATTGACTGCCGAAGACAGCAGGTACCGTAAGGTATAAGGTGATAACGCCTGCCGAGGAATGCTTCAGATAACGCTGAAGCGAACAGAAACTCAGAGAATCCGTGCTCAGGTGCGGAATTACAGAGATGATGTGGCCTCCCTGTCTTGTGCAGGGAGGCTTTTTTCGCGGTTAATTACTTTCCAGTCCGGATGTATTTCCGGAAAAAATAAAACAGGAGGTAAACCAGTTATGGCAAAAGTTGAATTAAAACAGCCAGTCATTGCAGAAATTGCAGATTTATTCGACGGAGCACAGACTGCAGTAGTTGTAGACTACCGTGGATTAACCGTAGCGCAGGACACAGAACTGCGTAAACAGTTAAGAGAAGCAGGTATTGTATACAAAGTATATAAGAATACCATGATTCACCGTGCTGCTGAAGGAACTGATTTTGCTGCTTTAGACGCTGTACTTGAAGGCCCTACAGCATTAGCTGTATCTAAAACAGACGCAACTGCTCCAGCAAGAATTCTTGCAGCATTTGCTAAAAAAGCAGACAAGTTGGAAATCAAAGGCGGCGTTGTTGAAGGAACTTACTACGACGCAGAAGGAATGAAGGCTATTTCCAGCATTCCATCAAGAGAAGAACTTCTCGGCAGATTGCTTGGAAGCATGCAGTCTCCAATTACCAACTTTGCTCGTGTGCTTAACCAGATCGCAGAATCTCAGGGCGCAGAAGCATAATTTCATGTCTGACATGAAGCGGATAACCGCATAATACCGGTACAGGCCGGAACGAAAATTATAAAAGAAAGAATAAAACGGAGGTATATTAAAATGGCAAAATTAACTACAGCTGAATTTATCGAAGCTATCAAAGAATTATCTGTATTAGAATTAAATGAATTAGTAAAAGCATGTGAAGAAGAATTTGGTGTATCTGCAGCAGCAGGTGTTGTTGTAGCAGCAGCAGGCCCAGCAGCAGAAGTTGAAGAGAAGACAGAATTCGACGTAGAATTAACAGAAGTTGGTCCTAACAAAGTTAAAGTTATCAAAGTTGTTCGTGAAGCTACCGGCTTAGGCTTGAAAGAAGCTAAAGACGTAGTTGACAGCGCTCCAAAGGTAGTTAAAGCTGGCGCTTCTAAAGAAGAAGCAGAGCAGATCAAAGCTTCCTTAGAAGCAGAAGGTGCAAAAGTTACATTAAAGTAATTTTGATTCTTCTTTATCCCCGCGAAGCCTGCAGCTATGCAGGTTTCATGGGGATTTTCCTTAATGAACCGATTGTGGCTGTCGGATTTCATGTGTTTTTTATATTAGAATTGCCGCCGGGTAAACGTCTTGTACTCATTCCATTAGGCCTAAGAAGGGATGAAGAACAGGCGTTTTTTTATTTCTCAGGAAAGTTCATGGTATGGAATCATAAGCTCTCAGGGCAGGAGCGCACAAAGGGAATGTTTCTGGTTAAGCGGCCTGCAGCGTGCAAAGAATCCTGCTGGCGGAATTCTTTCTTATTCCGCAGGAAAATGACATCCTGGGGGAATTTCTTAAAGAAAGGGAGGAGTATATGTTTAGGGGAATGCGTCGTAAAAGACAGGAGTTGTCTTATGAAGACAGTGTTAGTGTCCTGAATAAAGGGACATCGGGAATTTTGGCCGTATCGGGAGAGGAAGATTATCCTTATGCGGTTCCGTTGAGCTATGTGTATGAGGACTCTAAACTATTTTTTCATTGTGCAAAAACAGGTCATAAATTAGATGCTATAGCAAAAAATAATAAGGTATCCTTTTGTGTGATCGATCAGGACGAAGTGGTGCCTGAGGAATATACCACCTATTTCCGCAGTGTGATTATCTTTGGAAAAGCCAGGATTTTGGAGGATGAAACAGAAAAAAGGGCTGCGCTTGAAAAATTAGCGGCTAAATATTCGCCGGATCATGAGGCCGGCCGGCTGCAGGAAATTGACAAACTGTTTAAACAGGTTTGCATGGTAGAGATCACTGTGGACCATATGACTGGAAAAGAATCCATTGAACTGGTCCGCATGAATGACGGAAGAAGATAACTGTGAGGGAAGAAAAACTGGCTGCGAAAGCCGGCTTTTCTTCCTGAATTTTTACTGTCTGTGGGTGGGTTTTGTGCTCTGTGGGGATCGTTCAGTCAGTGGAAAACGGCGTTGTGACGTTAAGGGGTACGGATGGAATAGTTGTATAATAATAAAAACATTTTTAATTTTTCAAAACACTTGACATTTTGCGATTTAAATGCTATATTCTAAATGTATTTTGATATGAGCTTTTGATTCACATATTTTTGTAAGTCATTATGCAATTGATGATTTACAAAAATATGTGATTTTTTTGTTTCAAGAGAAATACAAATAATTTAATAGGAGGTACCAAACAATGAGAAATGGTACAGTGAAATGGTTTAACGGAACAAAGGGATACGGATTTATTACAGATGACGCTTCAGGCGAAGAAATCTTCGTTCACTTTTCAGGAATCGTAGCTGATGGCTACAAGACACTGGAAGACGGACAGAAAGTTACATTCGATACAGCTGAAGGAAACAGAGGAATCCAGGCTGTTAACGTATCTCTGGCTTAATTTAATTAAGAAGAAAAGAGCTGCTTTCAAATGGCAGCTCTTTTTATTATTCATAATGGCTTTTGGATTTAGAGCATCTTTTTCGTAAACTCTTTTTTAACGCTTTTATCATATCTGTAATAATTCTGATTTCTTCTTCTGAACAGTCTTTCGTTTCCAATAGGATTTCATTTTCAAATAGAATCTTGGCATTGTCCAAACTGTCGCATAGAAGCTGGTCAACGGTACAATTAAGCGCATTGGCGATACGCACTAAGGTTGGCAGGCTTAGCTTTGTTTTTCCCGATTCAATATGACTCATATGAGGCGTTGAAAGGTTAACTATTTCCGCCAGCATGTCCTGAGTATAATTTTTCCCTATCCGAGCCAGCCGGATTCGTTTCCCAATTTCCTGATAATTTATTTCCACTTGTGCGACCTCCGGTTTTTTTCTGGAGCGTGTTTTTAAATTGCTCTCCGACAGGCGCGCACCGTGCAATTTTCAAACACACTCCAGTGTTTATTTTGGTATCTATATTGTATCGATATTCACTTTATGTTATAATTAGCTGGATAAACATAATGTGCATACAGAATAATTATGGGAGAAAAATGGACAGGAAGAAAAAAGTAGTAATTATTGATAAGGATAAAAATATAGATTATTCCTGGCTTGAAGAATTCATGAAAAAAGGAAATGCGGATGGCTGCTGCTTTCAATCGGCTGAAAAGTGGGAGGAGGGTATGGCAGAAGCATATGAGGATGGTGTCTGGTATTGCTTCGACCAATCTGCAATTGACCGGCTGAGATGTATCGTGGAATACTATGAGCAGGAGAACAGACGCTATGCAAGGGAATTGAGAGCCGTAGAACGCCAGATGAGAATTGACCCGTTGACCGGGGTGCTGAACCGGACCGGGGTAATTCAGAAAATAGAAGAAATAATCGGTATGAAACCTTGCGAGCAGGGGGCGCTGTGCTTTTTAGATATGGATGATTTCAAACGTGTGAATGATACCTATGGCCACAGCTGCGGGGATAAAGTTTTGACCGGTTTGGCATGCCGCCTCCGGGAACTGCCGGATGAGGAAGCTGTGGTAGGCCGTTTTGGAGGGGATGAATTTCTCATTTTCCTGCGCCATACTGCCGGAAGAGAAGATATTTTGAAAAAGGCGGCTGCAATCTGCAGAAATCTGGAAATAGAAGAACCGGGCCAGCGTTTGTCGGCCAGCATAGGCATTGCTGTTTACCCGGATGACGGGGAGAACTTTGGCGAACTGCTGAAAAAAGCGGATAAAGCCTTATACAGTTCCAAATGCCATGGGAAAAACAGGGTTATGTTCTATTCTGGCAGTCCGGAAGAAGCGGAAAAACAATAGATAATAGCAGTAAACAGCGGTAAAAAACAATAGGTGAGAACGGCAGTAAAAACAGTGAAAAACAGTAAACAACAGGTAAAATAACGGGTGTCAGAAGAGAAAGCGGATGGAGCACTGCATTCAGCTTTCTCTCCTGGCGTCCGCTTTTTTCTATGCATTCTTCGGCGGTATATCGATCAGCGGTTGACAAGAATAGACGCCAACAGTAAAATTGAGTGTAAGATGTAACTATAAATGAAGGAACAGAGGATAAGAGTATGAAAACTTGTACACGATGTGGATGGCAGATGAAGGATGAGGCTTCATTTTGCCCAAAATGCGGTTTGCGCATGGCTTCCGGGGCACAGCCTGCGGCCCCTCAAAACAGGAACCAGCCGCAAGCGCCTCAGGGAAGGCCTGCGGCTCCCCAGGGAGTGCCGCCGATGTCTCAGGGAAGGCCTGCGGCTCCCCAAGGAATGCCGCCTGTGCCGCCAAAGAAGAAAAAGAAGAAATTCCCGTGGATTATAGCGCTTATATTAGTATTTGTGATTGCATGCGCCGTGACGGTGGGTGTGATTACCATGCTGAAAATCAATAAAAATTCAGAGACCGTAAAAGGAATCACTGATCTGATAGAAACGGAAGCTGTTGAGAAAACAGCGGCAGAAGAAGTGGAAAGCACAGCAAAGGAAACAAAGGAAGAAGAGCCGCAGGAGAGTACAACTGCCAAAGAGAATGAAACGGAGGCTGTGATGGCTCTCGAAAAAGAGCCGCAGGACCCGGAAGGATCTGTTAATGAAGGCAATACGGTGGGGAATGAACACTGTTTTGGCCGTATGGTATTTGACGGTAAGAACATTTTTTACCGGAATACCTATGACAATGCCAGACTGTATGCATTTAAACCGGACGGAAGCGGCATCACCAGGCTTTTGGACGAGCCGGTTAAGGATCTTCATTTGATCGGTGACTGGATCTATTACAGCGGAGAGCAGAACAATAACCTGTTTAAAATGAAAACAGACGGTTCTGAAAAGAAACAATTGACCAATCTGCAGTTTACGGCTGAAGATTCAGGATGCAGTTTTGAAACAATTGTGGACGGGCGTCTTTACTATCTATATGGCGGCGGCCCCGGTTATGGTTCGGATATCAGTGTATTTGATGAGCAGACAGGAAACAGCTGGACCATAGCGCATATTCCACCTGATAAGGTAACGCGCCGTATATCGCCTAATGTGGTGGGAGATCACCTCTATTATCAGCAGGCCGATGGAATCTACCGCTGCGGTCTGGACGGAAGCAATGTGACCTGCCTGGTGCCGGGTTTGGTCTGCCATGAGTTTTTGATGGCCAAAGGTTATATTTACTTTGTAACAGCGCCTGAAAATGCATATGCCCAATATATAGGGCGGGTTAAACTGGATGGGACCGGTTTGGAGGAACTGGTGCCGGCCAATACTAACGGTTATATGAAGCTGAACATTTTCCGGGATAAGATCTACTATATTTCCGGAATTAATATGGGAAATCTCTGTGTGATGGATTTAGACGGTTCTAACCAGAAGACTTTACCTTATGTGCTGGATTGGTATAATATCATCAATGGAAAGATTTATATGAACAGCACGAGCCAGTCCAATGAATGGACGCCGTTATACAGCTGTGATTTAGATGGAAATAACCCCAAAGAATTGTTTGATGTATCTCCATTTAAGAAGATGGCGGATGGAACGGGGACGGCCGGATGGGTACAGGCCGGGAATGACTGGTACTTTTATAATGTAGACGGCTCCTACCGGACCGGATGGCTTCAGGACGGAGGCTCCCAGTACTATCTGGGAGATGACGGAAAGATGAAGCTGGGGCTGTGGATTGTGGATGAAGCCGGGAAAAAGGGATATTACTTTGACGAAAACGGACGGATGCAGTCAGGCACCTTTACTTTCCAGATCAATGGAAAGGAAGAGAAGTATACGTTCTATCAGGATGGTACTTTTTCAAAATAAGAAAATATTTTAGGAATGCATTTTAGGGAATTATGGAAAACGGAGCGTGCGGCAAAAGAACGGATGAGAACCGGGCTTTTGCCGCACGCTCCATTTTTGGTTTGATTTACCGGCCGGGTTCGTAGGTGAAGACGGAATATTCTGTAAAAGACAGCATATATAGATAATAATGACGTCTGGGGTTGTAGTGGAATGACAGATAAAAAAAGATGGATTAAAGGGCTGCTCTTCTGCGCGGCAGTTTTTTGTGCTGCGTATTTTCTGGTTCCTGAAAGGGGATTTTTTAACATCAAGCGTGAAGGCATTTTCGAAAATGCCTTCACGCTTGATGTTAAAAATGTTGATGCACCTGTTGTAAAAGAGCAAAAACTGGTAGCTTTGACCTTTGATGACGGCCCTCACCCCATATTCACCAAACGCCTTCTGGACGGTTTGAAAAAACGAAATGTAAAAGTGACATTTTTTCTGATTGGAGCCAGTATAGACGGCAACGAAGAGATTGTCCGCCAGATGAAAGAGGACGGCCATCTGATTGGAAACCACAGCCATACCCATGTGCAGCTGACCGCAGAGGATACCCAGAAAGCCTGTGAGGAAATCGATATGACAAACCGTAAGATATTCGAAATCACAGGAGAATATCCGACCTACATCCGCCCGCCCTACGGTTCCTGGAGCGAGGAATTGGAATGCATGGTGCCTATGACTGTCGTCCTGTGGGATATCGATCCTCTGGACTGGAAATACCAGAGTTCCAAACGGGTGACAAAGCACATTTTAAAATATGTGGAGGACAACAGCATTATACTTCTGCACGATGTTTACGGAAGTTCCGTAGATGCGGCGCTGGAAGTCATTGACACACTGACGGCGCAGGGATATACTTTTGTTACAGTAGATGAATTGTTAATCGATTGACTGCGTCTGAAGATAAGGATTGGTGAACATGGATTTATTTGATTATATGAGAAGCAATACGATGGAAACGGAATCGCCTCTGGCTTCCAGACTGAGGCCGTCTACCCTGGACGAAGTGGTGGGGCAGAAACACATTATCGGAAAGGATAAGCTTCTTTACCGGGCGATTCAGGCCGATAAGCTGGGGTCCATTATTTTTTACGGACCGCCGGGAACGGGAAAGACCACATTGGCTAAGGTGATAGCCAATACCACCAGCGCGAATTTCCGTCAGCTCAATGCCACGGTGGCCGGGAAAAAGGATATGGAAGATGTGGTGAAGGAAGCCAAGGATTCTTTAGGAATGTATGGCAAGAAAACCATATTGTTTGTGGATGAGATTCATAGGTTTAATAAAAGCCAGCAGGATTATTTGCTGCCGTTTGTTGAGGACGGCACGCTGATCCTGATTGGCGCAACTACGGAGAATCCATATTTTGAAGTCAACGGGGCTTTGATTTCCAGATCCCGCATTTTTGAATTGAAAGCATTGGAAAAGGATGATATTAAAGAGCTGATCCACAGAGCCGTTTATGATATGGATAAGGGAATGGGCAGCTATGGAGCGGTGATTGACGAAGATGCCATGGAGTTTTTGGCCGATGTGGCTAATGGAGATGCGCGGGCGGCGCTGAATGCGGTGGAACTGGGCATTCTTACCACAGAACGCGGTGCGGATGGAAAAATCCACATTGATATCGACGTGGCCCAGGAATGTATACAGAAACGGGTGGTCCGCTATGATAAGGATGGGGACAACCATTATGATACGATTTCCGCATTTATTAAGAGTATGAGGGGATCGGACCCGGATGCTGCGGTCTATTATCTCGCCCGGATGCTCTATGCCGGGGAGGATATAAAGTTTATAGCCCGGAGAATTATGATATGTGCTTCTGAGGATGTGGGAAATGCAGATCCTCAGGCGCTGACCGTAGCAGTCAGCGCGGCTCAGGCGGTGGAGAGAATCGGAATGCCGGAAGCGCAGATCATTCTGTCACAGGCTGTGCTCTATGTGGCCACCGCGCCTAAGAGCAATTCTGCGGTCATGGCTATTGACGGAGCGATGAATGCGGTAAGGACACAGAAAACCATGCCGGTTCCGGTTCATCTTCAGGACAAGCATTATAAAGGTGCGGAGAAATTAGGCCATGGTGCAGGCTATAAATATGCCCATGATTACCCCAATCACTATGTTGACCAGCAGTATCTTCCGGATGGAATGGAAAGAGGAAGCTTCTACCAGCCATCGGAAAATGGTTATGAAAAGAAAATTAAGGATCATATGTCTTTTCTTTTAGGGAAAAGTGGGTTATAATACAAGCAATACCTGAGTTTCCGCGCCTCGTGCGGCGGAAACTCAATAAAATGAGTATAGAAAATAAGCTGAATTATTGAGAATTATCTATAAGAATCTAAAATTTCTTAAAAAATCCCAGGATAAAAGCATGACAGATTGAAAGGAAAGTGGAAATGAGAGAAAAATTAAAAACACTGCCGTTGGCCGAATTAAGAGAATTAGCCAAGAGCCAGGGTATAAAAGGCATCAGTACGATGAAAAAAGCCGATTTGATAGATGTATTATGTGAGGCCGCAGAACAGAACCAGCCGAAGGAAGAAAATCCGGCCCCTGTGGACAAAGCTCCTGCGGTCCAGGAAAGCCAACCTTCCAGACAGAGCGAAGCGGCTCCTGTCAGACAGACCTATAATAAAAATATCCGGACAAACATGAATACCAGCAGCCCCAGAATGGATACCAGGAATGATTTCAGAAATAATTCCAATAATGATTCCAGGAATAATAGCAATAATGATTCAAGAAACAATGATTCAAGAAACAATGATTCAAGAACTTACGATTCGAGAAACGATATGAGAAATGACGGCCGCAGCGACAGCCGCCAGCCCGCAGCCCGCAGCGAAGCCAAAGTGGATATCACCCCTCAGGAGCTTCAGGAACTGGACAGCGGAATGCTGGCAGAGGGGATTTTGGAAGTTATGCCGGACGGATTCGGATTCATCCGGTGTGAGAACTTCCTCCCCGGAGAGAACGATGTCTATGTGGCGCCCTCACAGATCCGCCGTTTTAATATGAAAACAGGTGATATCATTCAGGGCAGCCGCAGGGTAAAGACTGCCACTGAGAAGTTTGCCGCCCTCTTATATGTGAAAACCATCAATGGATATCCCACCTATGTGGTGGAAAAGCGTCCGAATTTTGAAAATCTCACCCCTATTTTTCCAAATGCAAGGCTTCATATGGAAACACCGGGAAGAACCACTACGGCCATGCGGGTGTTGGACCTGCTCTCCCCGATTGGAAAGGGACAGCGTGGTATGATCGTATCCCCGCCAAAAGCAGGAAAAACCACACTGCTGAAACAGGTAGCAAAAGCGGTGACCACCAATCACCCGGATATGCATTTGATAATTTTGTTAATCGACGAGCGCCCAGAGGAGGTTACGGATATCAGAGAGGCCATTGTAGGCCCTAATGTAGAGGTGATTTATTCCACCTTCGACGAACTGCCGGAGAGACACAAAAGGGTTTCCGAGATGGTAATTGAACGTGCAAAACGTCTGGTGGAGCACGGAAGAGATGTGATTATACTTTTGGACAGCATTACCCGTCTTGCCAGGGCTTATAATCTTACGGTTGCGCCCAGCGGAAGAACTTTATCAGGCGGTCTTGACCCGGCAGCCCTTCACATGCCGAAACGTTTCTTCGGTGCGGCCAGGAATATGAGGGAAGGCGGCAGCTTAACGATTCTGGCGACTGCCCTTGTGGATACGGGCAGCCGTATGGACGACGTGATCTATGAAGAATTTAAGGGAACCGGCAACATGGAACTGGTATTAGACAGAAAGCTTTCCGAGAAGAGAATCTTCCCTGCTATCGATATCTTAAAATCAGGTACCAGAAGGGATGACCTGCTTCTTACGGATGAAGAACGGGAGGCTGTGGACGTGATCCGCAAGGCGACCAACACGCTGAAACCGGAAGATGCGGTTGAAAAGATCCTGGATCTCTTTGCAAGGACGAAGAACAATAAAGAGTTTGTTGAAAACTCAAAAAAGATCCGCTTTTTCTAAGGATTTCCGCATATTAGACTTGCAAAGGAAAATATTCTATGATATACTTGTTAAGCTGTTTGTAAGACGAGACGTGGTTTTAACAGTTCAAATAGCGATTGTTAGATGATCACAGAACAATATAATTTATGAGATTTGAGAGGTGAATATCATGAGAGAAGGAATCCATCCAGCATACTATCAGGCAAAGGTTGTATGCAACTGTGGCAATGAATTTGTAACAGGTTCTACAAAGAAGGACATCCACGTAGAAGTTTGTTCCAAGTGTCATTCATTTTATACCGGTCAGCAGAAGGCTGCATCTGCACGCGGACGTATTGATAAGTTCAATCGTAAGTACGGTGTTAATGCTCAGTAATAGGGTTAATGACAGCTTGCGTAAGCAAACTGTTTCATGCGAGGAAGACTTGCGTAAAGGAAAAGATGATGACCATGCCTGCATGCGTCATCATTTTCTTTATTCCATAGGAAAGTTTCGGAAAAGCTCATTTTATTCCCTGTGAAGTGAATTAGAAAGGTGGTTGCAGATGAAATATTCTGGAATTGGCGGTCAGGCCGTGATCGAAGGCATAATGATGAAAAACAAGCAGAATTATGCTACGGCAGTACGTAAGCCAGATGGTGAGATTGAAGTTTCAAAGGATACTTATGTCAGTATGACTGAGAAGGTTAAATTTTTCTCACTGCCATTTATTAGGGGGATTTTCAGCTTTGTTGATTCTATGATATTGGGTATGAAGACATTGACTTTTTCAGCCAGCTTTTTTGAGGATGATGAGGAATCGGAGCCTGGAAAAGTTGAGCTGTGGCTGGATAAGGTATTTGGGGAGAAGTTGGAAAAGATGCTCATGACAGTGGTCATGGTGTTTTCCGTTGTGATGGCCATTGGTATCTTTATGGTGCTTCCATTGCTGATATCAGGGGTATTTAAGCAGTTTATTACATCGCCGACGGTTATGGCGATTATTGAAGGTTTGATCCGGATCAGCATTTTTATTGCATATATCAAGCTGATTTCCAATATGGAAGACATTAAACGCACGTTTATGTATCACGGTGCGGAACATAAATGCATTAACTGCATTGAACACGGACTTCCTCTGAATGTTGAGAATGTGAGAAACAGTTCTAAACAGCATAAACGCTGCGGAACCAGTTTTCTGATTATCGTTATGATCATCAGCATCCTGTTCTTTATGGTGATAAGGGTGGATAACGTATGGCTGAAGATTCTCAGCCGGATTGTTCTCATTCCGGTGATAGCAGGGGTATCCTATGAGTTTCTGCGGATTGCGGGCCGGAGCGATTCGAAACTCGTTAATCTGCTCAGCAAGCCGGGAATGTGGATGCAGAATATGACTACAAAGGAACCGGATGACAGCATGATTGAGGTGGCTATTGCAGCCGTTGAGACAGTATTTGACTGGAAGGAATACCTGACAGAGAATTTCCCGGAGAATGACTATGGATTTGACACTACAAGGGCTGCTGGATGAAGCGGCGGAACAATTAAAAAAAGCGGGAGTGCCGGATGCGGCATTGGATGCCAGGCTTCTTCTGTTTTTTGTCTTTCATCTGGATATGACCCGGTGGCTTTTGGAGAGAAAACGGATTTTGACGGAAAAAGACCGTGAGCAGGCAGAGGAATACCGCAGGCTGGTCGGTTTGAGAGAGATGAGAATTCCCCTTCAGCATTTAACAGGAAGCCAGGAATTCATGGGCTTGGAGTTTATGGTGAACAGTCATGTGCTGATTCCAAGACAGGATACGGAAACGCTGGTTGAGCAGGTTTTAAAGGATCATCCTGATGAATGCAGCACCCTGCTTGATATGTGTACGGGATCCGGCTGTATTGCGGTGAGCCTGGCTGTTTTAGGCGGTTACCGGGAAGTGGTGGGCGTTGATGTTTCCGGGGATGCGCTGGCAGTGGCTGAACACAATGCCAGGCGGCTGTGCAAAAAGGAAGGACAGATCTCTTTCATCAGAAGTGATTTATTTGAACATTTGCCGGAAGGCAGGCAGTTTGATATTATAGTATCCAATCCACCCTATATTCCGAGTAAAGTGATAGAGGGGCTGGAGCCGGAAGTCAGGGATCACGAACCGGTGCTGGCGCTTGACGGTACGGAGGACGGCCTGTATTTTTATCGGAGACTGGCCCGGGAATGCAGGAAGTTTTTAAAGCCCGGCGGAAGTATTTATTTTGAAATCGGCTGGGATCAGGCTGAAGATGTCACCAGTCTGCTGGCCGATGCCGGTTTTACCCGGATTGTAACAGTGAAAGATTTACCGGGGCTGGACCGTGTGGTGAAGGCGACGGCCGGTGATTGTGATTAGATAACCAGGAGGTTACCATGTTTGATCGTTTAGATGATATTTTAATCCATTATGAAGAATTGATGCTGGAACTGAATAATCCGTCTGTTGCGGAGGATCAGAACCGCTTCAGGAAGCTTATGAAGGAACAGGCCGATCTGGCCCCCATCGTGGAGGCTTATAAGGCTTATAAACAGGCAAAGCAGGATGTGGAAGACAGCGTTGCCATGCTGGAAGAGGAATCCGATGAGGAGATGCGGGAACTGGCGAAAGAGGAATTATCGGATGCCAAAAGGCGGATTGAAGAACTGGAGCAGGAACTGAAGATTCTTCTGCTTCCAAAAGACCCTAACGATGATAAGAATATTATTTTGGAAATACGCGCCGGCGCCGGCGGTGATGAGGCCGCGTTATTCGCTGCGGAATTATACCGCATGTATGTGAACTATTCGGAAGGCCAGCGCTGGAAGGTAGAGTTAATCAGCGTCAATGAAAATGGAATCGGAGGCTTTAAAGAAGTTGTAGCCATGATTACCGGAAAAGGCGCTTATTCCAAGATGAAATACGAAAGCGGCGTGCACCGGGTACAGCGTGTTCCTGAGACTGAGAGCGGCGGACGCATCCATACTTCCACAGCTACTGTAGCGGTTATGCCTGAGGCTGAGGAAGTGGACGTGGTGATTGAGGACAAAGACATCAGAATCGATGTTATGAGGGCTTCCGGCAACGGAGGACAGTGTGTCAATACCACCGACTCCGCAGTACGTTTGACCCATATTCCTACGGGAATTGTAATCTACAGCCAGACGGAGAAATCCCAGCTTCAGAACAAGGAAAAGGCATTCCGCCTGCTGCGTTCCAAATTATATGATATCGAACTGGAAAAACGTCAGAACGCGGAAGCGGATGAGAGAAGAAGCCAGATCGGTACGGGCGATCGGTCCGAGAAGATCCGTACTTACAATTTCCCTCAGGGACGTGTGACGGATCATAGAATTAAGCTGACGTTGTATAAGATTGATTCCATCATGAATGGGGATATCCAGGAATTATTAGACAGCCTGATTGCAGCCGACCAGGCGGCAAAATTGAGCCAGATGAATGAACAATAAGAAACCGTCCCCTAAATCAGGGCAAAAAAATAGATCCGTTTGCGTGCGGATCTATTTTTTAATTCATTATTTATTAGGTTGTACCGCCTGCAGGGAATAGTTTAAAACTAAATCCTTGCGGGTATATTTTTTACGGAAATTCTGGCTGATCCGTTTTAACACCATCTCTCCATTTTCATAAGTGGAGGTTGGGAGAAGAATCATATACTGGCTGACGCTATACCGGCTGTAGACATCTCCACGGCGGAGGGAGCGGCAGATTGCAGTATTCAGCTCGTCCATGGCTTTCGTTAATACAGACTGTTTTAAAAGATTGCCGTTGATATCGGTGATTGTGAGCAGGCAGAGAAAAATAGAATCACCTGTTCGTTCAATTGCCCTGCTTTCCAACTGGTAAATATCCCGGAATACTGCATATTCACAATAAAAAGCGCCGCTGACATCGGAATCCTCACGCAGAATATCCTGGATGACTGTTAAATCGGTGGTTATTCCATGTTTGGTATCCCGGATTATATTATACAGCTCTTTCAGATGTGGGGATGGGGTGATGGCAAATTCATTATAGAACATATCAACTGTATGGTTATAATGCTCCATCGCGCTATGCTGGTTTCCGCTTTTGTACAGGGAATAAATCAAATTATAATGAAGATTTTCATCAAACTGCTCAACGGCGATTGCCCGCTGGCAGATATCAATGATTTTTTGGTAATTGCCCTGTGATTTTAATATATCAACCGCCATTAAAACAGTCTTTAAATATAAAGAATGGTAATAGGTGCTGATCGGGACTACCCAGGATTCCCATTCCGACTTGGGAAGGAAATCTCCTTTGTAAATATCAATTGCATCCAGGCAGTAGTCCAGCTGGTCTTCAGGGTCGGTTTGTGAATCCAGGGCTTTGTTAGCCATCTGCTCAAAAAGATCGGCGTCCACAACCGTTTCCATGTCCTTTGTCCAGGCGTATGAGCCCCGGTGTAAAACAATAAGATTCTGGGGCGGATAATCCAGGGGGGTAAGCAGTTTCCGCGACCGGAACAGAAGGGTTTTTAATGCCCCGCCCGGATTGCTGCTCTCGTCATTGGACCAAATCAGTTCGATCAGCTCGTTGGGGGGAATCTCGCGGTTGCGGAATGTGATCAGATACTCCAGCAGGCACCAGGGTTTTTTCGATTGGTTGCTGCTTTCATTGATCTTTTTATCATTTATCGTAATGGAAAATTCGCCTAACATATTTACATAAATAGTAGGCTTTTTTGTTCCAATTTCCATATAATCCATCTCCTCACTCAGGTAAACATACTACGTTACATTGAGTATACGGAAAAAAAAGAAGAATGTCTAGTAAATTTCAAAAAAAAGATTGTATGTAACCATTTTGTAACCGGCATGGTTTATACTAGTTAATAATATGGATCATTGTGTAAGTAAACAAGTTGTAGAAAGAAAAGGTGAAGCAGATGGCAATTTCCAAATCAAGTGCTTTAATAAACCAATACAGAGAATTTATAATTGCAATAGATTCCTATGAAGATAAAAAAGTTGTCGGAAGGATTTACCATGCAAGCCGGGGCGTATCAATCCCCTTTGATGGTCTGATAGAGATGGCCCGGTTTATGGAAACTATATTTGACGAGATTCATTATCCAATGCCTTCCATGGATCAGAGAAACTTCAGCAAGGTAAAAAATATTCCTGAAATGGTGCTGAGGACTGTTGAAACGGACCATGATTCTGCGAAAAAGGGCAGGCTGATGACTGCAAAGTTGACAATAAGACACCGTTATAATGCCAGCTGGCAGGGAATTATAAGTTTCCTGGAAAGCGGAGAAGAATATGGATTTATCAGTTTTTTGGAATTAGTGAAACTGTTGAATAAACAACTGCAGGGAGAGCCCAAAAACGGAGAATGGGAAAATGGAGAGCCGGTATGCAGGGTTGCTGTAGATGAATATGACAATCACTGCCTGGAAGGAAGTATTCACCAGATTGCATCCGGTAAAAAATGTTATTTCTGCAGTACAATTCAATTGATGGAATACATGGATATGATTTTAAATTCCACCCACGATATTGGCAAAGTGGTAAACAATCAGACGCTTGGCGTGTATCGGGAAAAAGGGAAAAAGGCGACATTTGTAGTCCGTATACTGTTTCAGCAGAATGGAAGCTGGCAGGGACAGATTTGCTGGAAAGATACTTCGCAGATTAAGAATTTCAGAAGTTTTTTGGAGCTGATTAAGTTGATCGATACTGCTTTACAGAGCGTAGAAACATGGCGCGAGGCGGAGCAGAAAGTGTTGTAGAGGATCTTTATTTGAGTTATTGGCGGGGGTAACGCCGTGAATCCAGGGATCGGGGGCGGGGCATCGGACCGGGCGGGGGTGGTTTGATTTCACGCCGGACACGGCTCCTGGTTTGCAGGAGACCGGAGCACGGTTCACGGTTCCAGCTCATGGTTCCAGCCGGGGCAGCTCTAAGGCTGAAAGGAAGGGAAATGGAGGGTACCGGGAGCATTCATTGAGAATTCCTGAAGAAATTCTCAATTCAGGCTCCCTAAATCGCTGACTTTGAGGTCAGCGATTTCCCCTCCATTTCCC
>JAGZXV010000098.1 GCA_018378255.1 Clostridiaceae bacterium
CGGGAAAAGTCAGTGCAGAACAGGCAAAGCTTCATGCAGAGACGGAGTTTGAAAAATATCGTATTGTTCAGGATCGATTATTTATGTCAGACTATGATAGGTATTTGTTGGAATTAGAACATCAAGCGGATCAAAATGACGCGTAAAGATGATTAATACCGATTTCTATCCCCCTTGACATTTAAGAAGGAGATACCCCTGTAGAATTCAGGCTTTTTCATAGCCTTGAACCTCTGCAGAGGTATCTCTTTTTTCTGGATTGATTTATTTTAGGGCGCAAAAACCCCTTGTTTTGATTTTAGCCAGGGCTTTATTTCTCAATCTCTTGGTGAAGGAACCGGTGATATTTATTAATGTTACGGCCAATCACATACAACATAAACTCTTTATATACTTTCAATGTTGAATGATAGTTAAAACGACGGAAGTTCTCATAACGCCGAAACAGTTCGCTGCGTTTCTACAGCCGGGGCCGGCATGTGCCGAGCTGTCCGCCCTATCCGCGGATACTCAGATGAAATAGCATTTGAGACTACAATGCATCATTTACTTGTGTTATAATTTGGGCATATCGGAAGGACGGGGGAAGCAAGGATATGATTCGAATTGGCTTGATTGATGATGATTTGGACCATCTGCGACTCATGAAATCATTTTTAACACAGTATGAAAAAGAGGAGAAGGTCAATTTCAGCGTGAAAGAATTCAATGACGGGTTGAATTTTGTTGAGGATTATGACGGCAATCTGGACGTGATTTTTTTGGACATTGAGATGCCGCATATGGACGGAATGACAGCAGCCAAAAAAATCCGTGAGAAGGATCAGGCTCTTGGCATCGTATTTGTTACCAACATGGCTCAATATGCAATCCATGGATATGAAGTCAATGCCATTGATTTTATAGTGAAACCTGTCAGCTACTATGTGTTTACAGATAAGCTGAATAAGGCAATCCGTTTTTCCAGGTTAAATATGGAAAAAGACTTTGTGATACAGACAGAGGATTCGATTATAAAGCTGACCAGCTCCCAGATTATCTATGTTGAAAAAGATAAAAATTATCTGGTATTTCATACAAAGCAGGGAGTCTACCGTTCAAGAGGAACGATAAGCGAACTGGAAAAACAGTTGAGCAGGGAGGGCTTTTCCGAATGTATCAATGGCTGTCTGGTTAATCTGAAATACGTTACGAAGATGGAAAAAGATACGGTCTGGGTAGATGAAGTGCCATTACCGATTACCAGAAGGCGGAAGAAAGAATTTAAGGAAGATTTTATGAAATATCTGGGAGGTGATTTTTAATGGCAGGGATACAACTGATTTCCTGTATTCGCTTTTCCATGCAGCTTTTTATCGGTGAAAGCGTCTTTGTAATAGGCTGCGAGCGGAAAGACAAATTTTTAATACGCCTTTTGTCCGGGCTTTTAACATATTTCGTGCTGGCTTTTTTGATTTTCCATATATGTTCCAGCATTCCGGGAGCTAACCCGGTTATATTGATTCTGTATTATGGCTGTTTGTTCCTCCTCACTTTGGGACTGATGAAGTGGTGCTATTCAGTCAATTTAGCGGAAATATTATTTGCAGGTGTTTGTGGATACGCAACACAGCATATTGCATTTGCCCTGATAACCATTATTCAGACGTTGACTGGATTTTCTCTGTCAGTAATCCCTGATTTTATTTTTGTGCGTGTGCTTCCGTATGTAACCGTATCGCTCCTGATCTATTTTTGCGTAATACGCAGATATGAGGGGAGAGGAGAGTTGAAAAACAGGGATATACGCATGATACTTTTAGCCCTTGCAATTTTGTTTACCGTGGTAATTATCAGCGTGTTAGTAGATCATGCCATGTTTCGCGGGAACAGCAGCCTGCTCCAGAATGTGTTCTGTAAAGTATATGCTATCGTCTGCAGTCTTTTGGCAATTTTTATCGCTTATTATATGTCCGTACAAAACCGGATTCTCCATGAGAATGAAATGATGGAGAGCCTGCTGCACAATATGGGGGAACAGCAGAAGCTGTCCAGGGAAACGATTAATATTATTAATTTAAAGTGTCATGATTTAAAATACCGTATTTCTAAAATCCCGCGGATTGAGAATGTAGATGATCAGCAGGAATATATCAATGACGTCAAGGGTGCGCTCGAAATCTATGATAATATTTACCAGACGGGCAATGATGCTCTCGATCTGGTACTGACTGAAAAAGGACTGCTGTGCAATGAGTATAATATTAAATTAAGCTGCATGGTGGATGGCAGTATTTTAGGCTTTATTTCGACTACGGATGTATACGCCTTGTTTGGGAATTTATTGGATAATGCAATAGAGTGTGTGGTGAAGGAGCCTGATGAAGAAAAAAGAATTATCAGTATCTCTGTCAGCCAGCGCAACCATGGGAATTATATTCATGTAGAGAATTATTGTGGAGAAAAGGTGGTGTTTGAGGACGGACTGCCATTGACTACAAAAAAAGAGACTGCATATCATGGATTTGGTGTCAGGAGCATTAAGTATATCGTGGAAAAATATAGTGGGACCTTGTTAATGCGTGAAGAAAAAAAGAGATTTTATGTGGATATTATTTTTTATCCGGAACAGTCTTGAACTACCACTTTTACCATAAAAACAGCCAGAAAAACCAGTTTTGGTTTTCCTGGCTGTTTTTATGGTATTTTAATCTCACAACAAATATAACAAATGATCTTTAAGGAGGAATTGGGTATGGGTAATGTTGAAGTAGCGTGGGAGGATGTCATAAGCGTTATTCAGATGATGCGGACACACCTCATCATAATGGGTATTGCATTTGTTTGTATGATTGCAGCATTGATTGTTGCAAAAAGATGGAAGAAACCGATGCGGGGACTAATCCGCTGGCAGTCTGTATTTGCGTTTGTTTTAATTGCGGTTCTTACCATAAATTCGGCTGTGACAGGAACCATTTATAATACGCTGAATGTCATACTGTCTGATAAAGGAGAATTAAAGCCGGAACATGTGGAGAACTCCCGGAGGGTTGTGGAAGAAGTAACCAATGAGGGCGTCATATTAACTAAAAATGAAGATGGATTCCTTCCCCTTGCTCCGCAGAAAATCAATGTGTTTGGCTGGGCGTCAACAAACCCGATCTATGGAGGAACAGGTTCTGGAACGGTTGATACAGCCACGGCTGTTGGCATTCTTCAGGGACTTGAAAATGCAGGATTTGAAACAAATGAGGAATTATCAGAGCTATACAGGCAGTACCGGGCAGACCGCCCTGCCATCAGTATTAACGATGGACAGGACTGGACGCTCCCTGAAATCCCGGCCGCAGAATATTCCGGGGAAGTGCTGGATCATGCAAAGGATTTTTCCGATGTTGCGGTAGTTGTACTCTCCAGGACCGGTGGGGAAGGCGCGGATCTGCCTTACGATATGGGACCTGTGATGGACGGGTCTACGATGGAAATCGGCACGAAATATATGAAAGGGAGCTATACGAATAATTCAGATAACTATGACGATTTTGAGGCCGGACAGTCCTATTTGGAATTAAGCCGTACTGAAAAAGAATTGGTGGACATGGTGTGTGATGAGTTTGACAATGTGGTCGTCATTTACAACGGCGCTAATACCATGGAAATGGGCTGGACTGAGGAATATGAACAGATTAAAAGCGTGCTCCTCTGCGCAGGGGCCGGTTCCACAGGTTTTAACGCGCTGGGAAATATATTGTCAGGCGAAATCAATCCATCGGGAAAGACTGCTGACACATGGCTGAAAGACATACATAAAGCGCCGTACTTTAACAATATTGGGCATTTTGCTTATACCAACACAGAGGACGTAACCGCGGCGGCAAAGGCGGCCTGGGAGAAAGCAGACGGAATCGTTTCCTTTGTCAACTATGTTGAGGGCATCTATGTTGGATACCGTTTTTATGAGACGGCGGCAGAAGAAGGACTCTTTAACTATGAAGATACAGTTATGTACCCGTTTGGATATGGACTTAGCTATACCACTTTCCAGCAGAGTATGGGCGATTTGCAAGTAACTGACAGCACGGTCAGTGTTGATATAACGGTGACAAATACGGGAAATACAGCCGGAAAAGAGATAGTAGAGCTTTATTATACCCCGCCTTATACCAATGGCGGAATTGAAAAATCCAGCGTAAACCTGGCGGCATTTGATAAGACAGACTTACTGGAACCGGGGCAATCACAGACAATGACGCTGACTTTTGATGTGGAAGATATGGCTTCCTACGATACCTATGGAACAGGGCATTATGTGTTGGAAGCTGGAGACTATGAGATCAGTCTTAGGACAGACAGTCATACTTTGGTGGATACAAGAAATTATCATGTAGCAGAAACCGTAGTTTTTGATGAAAATGGAACCCATAATGGGGACGTACAGGTGGCAGAGCGCCGGTTTGACTTTGCGGAAGGTGACGTGACCTATCTTTCAAGAAAAAATGGCTTTGAGAACTATGCAGCCGCAACGGCAAAACCGGTTGATTTTGAGTTAGATGGCATTGTCCAGGGGAATGGAACATACGATCCAGCCGTGCTTAATCATGCGGACGATGTAATGCCTGTGACCGGGGCAAAGAACAGCATGGAACTATATGATTTAAGAGGCGCTGATTACGATGACCCCAGATGGGAGTCCTTGCTGGATCAGGTGACAGTGGATGAAATGGTAGAATTAATTGCTTTCGGCGGTCATCAGAATGCAGCGGTTGGTTCTGTTAATAAAATCAGGATTTTGGATACGGATGGACCTGCCGGCGTAAATTCAAGCACTTTAGGAGCGTTTGGAACCGGATTCTGTTCGGAAGTGGTTTTGGCTCAGACCTGGAATCTTGATCTGGCAAAAGAGTATGCGGAAGCGATGGGGCTTGAATTTGCCGATTTCCATATTGTAGGCTGGTATGCTCCAAGCATGAATATGCACCGAAGCGCTTTTGGCGGCCGTGATTTTGAGTATTATTCAGAAGATAGTGTGTTAAGCGCAAAAATGGCAGTGGCCGAGGTGGAAGGCGCATTAGAGTCAGGCATGTATCCTTTCATCAAACATTTTGCATTAAATGAACAGGAGATTAACCGAAACGCCTTGTGCTGCACCTGGAGTACGGAACAGGCCATCAGAGAAATTTATCTGAAACCATTTGAAGAAGCGGTAAAGAGCAATCCAGATGGAAAAATAGCTGTTATGTCCTCTTATAATTTCATTGGTACAGACTGGGCCGGCGGCTGTGCTGCTCTTTTAAAAGATGTTTTGAGAGATGAATGGGGATTTAAAGGCATGGTGATTTCCGATTACTTTGGAAATTATGGCTATATGGACGCAGACCGGGCGGTTCGCGGCGGTACGGATATGATGTTAGGCACAGCGGGAAACGAGGCAATCATGACAGATTTAAGCGCAACATCCGTAATTGCCATGCGTCAGGCGGTAAAGAACATATTCTATACAACTGTAAACAGTTCTGCGTATGAAAACTATGTTCCAGGGACAATTCCCAACTGGTTAAAGATTGTTTATGGCGCCGATCTTGCTGCTGCCGTTCTTCTGGCAGGACTTGAGATACTGGTAATCCGGGGATATTTGAAAAAAAGAAAAATAGACAGTGCAGAATAAGTAAAACAGAAGCCATCTCCGGGCAATATCATTTTTAAATTGTCAGGAGATGGTTTCGCCTGATTGAATGAAAGGCAGTGGATTATGAAATATAAGGAACTGATTAGTCAGATGACCGTAGAAGAAAAAGCGGCATTTTTAAGTGGAAAAACAGAGTGGCAGACAAGAGATTTTCCGCATCTTGCGATTCCTTCCCTGTTCTGCTCTGATGGCCCACATGGAATCCGTAAACAGGAAGGAGCCGGAGACCACCTGGGATTAAACGCCTCCCTTCCATCTACCTGCTTTCCTACCGCGTCAACGATTGCAAATAGCTGGGATACCAAATTAGGGAACGAAATCGGAGAAGCCCTTGGCGAAGAAGCCTCTGCTTTAGGCGTTCATATTGTGCTCGGCCCAGGACTTAATATTAAAAGAAGCCCTTTATGCGGAAGGAATTTTGAGTATTTTTCCGAAGATCCCTATCTTTCAGGGAAAATGGCGGCTGCCTATGTAAAAGGGATTCAGAGTAAGGGCGTTGCCGCCTGTCCGAAACATTTTGCAGTCAACAGCCAGGAACTGCGACGCATGGCAATGAATTCCGTATTGGATGAACGGACATTACGGGAAATTTATTTAACCGGGTTTGAAATTGCGGTAAAAGAGGGAAATGGCAAAGCCATAATGACCAGCTACAATGAAATAAACGGTGAATATGCCAATGAAAACATGCATCTGCTTCAAGATATCCTCAGAAAGGAATGGGGATTTGAGGGAATTGTTATTTCGGACTGGGGAGGGTCCAATGACCATGTAAAAGGGGTAAAAGCAAACTCGAACCTGGAGATGCCGACACCTGGCCTGGGTTCTGCCAGGGAACTGTTAAAAGCCCTCGATACCGGGGAACTAACAATGGACGAGCTGGATACCTGTGTGGATCATCTGCTTGACGCTGTATTGACATTATCAAAAGCCGCGACGTCAACAGAGCCTTTCGATGAACAGGCCCATCATATGCTGGCCAGAAAAGCGGCGGCAGAAAGCGCTGTGCTGCTGAAAAATGAAAACGGTATCCTCCCCCTTAAAGCAAAGACTAAGGTGGCCGTGATTGGAGATTTTGCGATTGAACCGAGATATCAGGGGGCCGGTTCTTCTATGGTCAATCCGACCAGGCTGGAAACCATTGAGACAGTGATAAAGGAATATGATCTCCAGGTTCTTGGAATCCAAAAGGGTTACAGACGGACCGGCGAGGAGGATGCCGCACTTAGAAAAGCGGCGCTTGACCTGGCGGAGGGGGCTGACATCGTTCTGTACTTTTTCGGATTGGATGAGCTGAGTGAGGCAGAAGGACTTGACAGGAACCATATGCGTATTCCACAGAATCAGATTGACCTGCTAAACGTCCTGGCGCAGACAAACGCAAATGTAATTGGAATTATCAGCGCCGGATCTTCCATAGAGATGCCCTGGCACCCGTGCTGTAAAGCGATTCTCCATGGATATTTAAACGGACAGGCCGGAGCAAGCGCGATATTGGATATCCTGACGGGAAAAGTCAACCCTTCCGGAAGATTGAACGAGACTTATCCGCTTCGCCATGAGGACACTCCTGCCTATGGGAATTTCCCAAGCAAAGAGAGGAATGCGGAATACAGGGAAGGACTTTTCGTGGGTTACCGCTACTATGATACCAGTCTGGTAAGAGTCCTTTATCCATTTGGATTCGGCCTCTCTTATACCAGGTTTGAATATTCGGACTTAGAAGTGACAAAAGATGGCGTTACTTTTACTTTATCCAACACCGGAGACTTTGATGGCGCTGAGGTTGCACAGTTATATATTGCGCTGCCAGAGCCAAAGGTATTTCGTCCTGAAAAAGAATTGAAAGGATTCGCCAAAGTATTTCTAAAAGCCGGGGAGAGTCAGACGGTCCATATCCCCTTTGATGATAAAACCTTCCGATACTGGAATGTGAATACCGGACGCTGGGAAATTGAGGAAGGGAACTATCAGATCGTTGTGGCCGCCAGCGCAACAGATCTTCGCCTGGTAAGCCGCCTTCAAGTGGCTGGAACGACCACGGAATATCCTTATGTGAAGGAACAGCTCCCATCCTATTTTTCAGGGCTGATTAAACAGGTGAAGGACGAGGAGTTCGAGACACTTCTCGGTTATCCGCTTCCCTCCGGCAAATGGAAGGGAGAGCTGGGAATCAACGACGCCATCTGCCAGATGTATTATGCAAAAAGCAGACTGGCCCGCATGATTTACAACCGTCTCACCACCATGAAAAAACGAAGTGAAGAAAAAGGCAAGCCTGATTTAAATATACTATTCATCTATAATATGCCCTTCCGCGGGATTGCAAAGATGACCAGTGGTCTGGTGAGCATGGATATGGTCGATGGAATGCTGACGGTGATAAATGGTCACTTCCTTCGCGGGGTTTCCAAAATTGCCGCAGGATATTTGAGAAACCAGAGAGAAAACCGGAAATATGAAAAACTGCTGCGCAGAGAGGACAAAAGCAATGAAAGGAATTAAGAACTGGATATCAGAACACCCTAATATTTGGGAGTTTATTTTGTTTAATGTATTGTCAAATGTGGCTACCGTGGTGAACTTCGCAGTCATGTGGATTTGTACGGTATTTGTGTTTTCAGCGCTGAACCGGACGCCTTTCCGCTTTCTGATATTTAATTATACGAATGTGGAGAGTGATCTGGGGCTCTGCGGCTTTGCAAGTTTTCTGACGGCTACGGCCTGCGCTCAGACGGTGAATTTTTTTGTTCAGAAGAATTTTGTATTTAGGTCCAACGCAGCGTTTGCCCAAGCAGTGCCAAAGTACATATGCCTGGCTGTGGTGCTTGTCATCGTGTCGGCGGCTTTGCCCGCATACAGCCAGACATTGCTTGTAAATATAGGCATTCCCCAGGGAGTTGTTCCAACATTAGCTAATATTGTGAATATCCTGGTACAAGTGGTACTGAGCTATCCGACAATGAAATTCTGGATTATGCCTAAACAGTAAAGGTAACGAAGCGGGGGTCCTGCAGGATTAGACTGGTTACCTACTCGGATACGGACGCCTATGAAAGAGATTGACCATTGGATTGCACAGATAAAGGAGAATTAATAGATGGAAAGACCATATATTTTCTGCCACATGATGACCTCGCTGGATGGTAAAATCATGGGCAAATACATGGAAGCGCCGGAGTGTGGTCCGGCAGGCGATGCCTTTTATGACATTGCCTTTGGTAAAAAACCGAAATACCGGCATCAGGGATGGCTGTCCGGCAGGGTAACCACGGATGACAATTTTACATTATACCGTAAGCCTGTGCTGGATATCAATGCTTCAAGTGTGCCGGAGGGCGATTTTGTCGCACAGAAAGCGCCTATGTACTATGTTTCCATTGATCCTTCCGGTACACTTGGCTGGGAAAACAATTCGCTGACATATATTGATACCACAGCTCATGTACTGGAAGTGCTGACAGGGATGGCTTCCAATGAATACAAGGCATTTCTGCGCCGGCTGGGAATTTCTTATATTATTGCTGGAAAAGACACTTTAGACTACGATGAGGCACTTTTTAAGCTGAAAAAGTTGTTCGGCATTGAAACACTGATGCTGGGCGGCGGCGGTGTGCTGAACTGGTCATTTATTCAGGCGGGGATGTGTGATGAGGTGAGTGTGGTGATAGCGCCCTGTGCGGACGGCTCCACGAAAACTCAGACACTTTTTCAGGTAAAAGACGGTCTCAGCACGGATACACCAGTAGGCTTTACACTGAAAAGTGCCGATATACTGGACGAAAGTGCAGTATGGCTTCGTTATCTTGTAAAATCAGAGAAAACAAACTGAGGAGGGAAACAGTATGATAAAGCAAACAGCAGGTAGGGATTCCATGGGCGGGTTTGCCCCTAAATTTGCGGAAATAAATGATGATGTTCTGTTCGGTGAGGTATGGAGCCGGGAGGCCCAGCTTTCATTGAGGGACCGGAGCCTGATCACTGTAACGGCGCTTATGAGTATGGGGCTTGTGGATTCTTCTTTTCAATATCACTTAAACACTGCCAAAAAGAACGGAGTCACAAAAACAGAAATCGCGGAAGCGCTGACACACCTTGGCTTTTATGCAGGATGACCCAAGGCATGGGCGGCATTTCGTATGGCAAAAGAGGTATGGGCGGAAGAAAATGTCTCTGATGAGGATGGGAAAGCAGAATATTAAAAGCAGCTGCTTTTCCCAATCGGACAGCCCAATGATGCATTTGCACAGTATTTCAGCGGGCAGAGTTATCTTGCGCCGCTTTCTGACCTGCAGATCGGGATTTTCAATGTGACCTTTGAGCCGGGGTGCCGCAACAACTGGCACACCCATCACGCAACGAGTGGCTGGAAGCGGTATCAGATGACGATTACAGTAAACTGGGCTGATATTGTGCAGCCACAGAGGTGTATTTGAAACATATTGGATGTTTCTATCACCAAAGCGCTGGATATGGAAGGAGGTTATAAAGATGCTTCTCCGACAGATGAAATATTTTACAACCATAGTAGATTGCAATAGCTTTACCGAAGCAGCCGAGCAGTGTTATATTTCTCAGTCGGCAATCTCTCAGCAAATACAGGCATTAGAAAAAGAACTCGGTGTTGAGCTGATTCACCGGGAGAACCGCCGCTTTTCTCTGACGCCAGCAGCCGTTGTAAAAGGGCTTGCTATTGTTGGCGGCAGTGTGGAAAATGCTGACCATGATATAGAACGGTGGGTACACAGTAAATAGTGGGACTGATTGTACGACGCGAGCACTGGAAATCAGCATATAAAGATAAATGGATATTGGAGGAAATCAAATGACAGAGAGGATTTTAGGAAAAGATTTGGCAGTATCCGCGGTTGGCCTTGGCTGCATGGGTATGACTCATGCAGCCGGTGCGCCGGCAGATACAAAAGAGATGACAAAGTTATTGGCTGCTGCGGCGGAAATGGGCTATACGCTTTTTGACACGGCAGAGTGCTATACTGGAATAAATGCCGATGGCAGTACCGCTTATAATGAGGAGCTTGTAGGCCCGGCGCTGAAGCCCTACCGCAGCAAGGTTGTTCTTGCTACAAAATATGGTGTACAGCATAAGGGGGATCATCTGGAATATGACAGCCGCCCGGAAACAATCCGCAAGGCAGTGGAGGGCAGCTTAAAAAAGCTGGACACAGATTACATAGATCTTTACTATCAGCACCGTATTGATCCGAGGGTTTCCCCGGAGGAGGTCGCCGGGACGATGGCTGACCTGATTAAAGAAGGGAAAATTACCCATTGGGGTATTTCAGAAGCGGCTGAAGTATACTTAAGACGCGCTCATGCGGTCTGCCCTGTCACGGCAATTCAGAACCGTATGTCCATGATGTACCGTGAATATGAAAGTCTGTTCCCCGTGCTGGAGGAACTGCAAATTGGTTTCGTGGCGTTCAGCCCTCTGGCAAACGGTTTTCTTACTGCCCGTTACCGTGACAATTCCCAGTTTGCCACCGATGGCTCTGACTTCAGGAGACGTATGCCGCAGTTTACAACCCAAGGCGTTGCACAGAATGAGGCATTGCTCAATTTAATCGAAACAATGGCACAGGAAAAAGGCGCTACGCCCGCCCAGCTTTCTCTTGCATGGATGCTGAGTAAAAAACCGTACATCGTACCGATCCCTGGTTCAAGAAAACTGGATCGGGTTCGGGAGAACCTTGGAGCGACAGACATTGTGCTGACTGTTCAGGAAGTGAAACAGATTGACGCTGCCCTAAATGTTATCCCTATATCTGAGGTGTTCGGCGGACATGGCGGAAGATAAAATCAGAACTGGAGCGTGCAGAGGGAAAGCTCTTACATCGACTATTGCCACAGCTTAAACGCTCTGCACGGTGTCACCGAGATGGCAGAGAAGAAATGTGAGGAGCTGGGCATTGCTTTTGTAGCGTTCAGTCCACTGGGAAAAGGGTTTATTAACGGGACCACCCCAAACCAAAAACTATCTGAAGAACTTTGTGAATTTGCAAAAGAACGGGAGCTATCCCCGGCACAGATTGCTCTTTCATGGCTGCTGCATCAAAAGCCGTGGGTTGTTCCGCTTCCAGGTACAAAAAAGATTGAGCACCTGCAGGAAAATATGAGTGCTGCCTATGTGGAATTGGCCGAAGCTGATTGGAACCAATTAACCGAAATGCTTGCAGGGATTGAGCGTGCCGGTGGACGACATTATTCTGGGCAGGAAAGCATACGAGGAGGATTAGAATGAAAGAAGTAATGATTTTAACGGGCGCCGGTCAGATTGGCATGGCGATCGCCCGCAGAATGGGCTATGGTATGAAAATTATCATTGGAGATAAAAACAAGCAAAATGCTGAAATGATTGCAAAGACAATGACTGACGCCGGATTTGATACCATATCCATGGTAATGGATCTGGGCAGCCGTAATTCCATCAAGGCACTGATTACCGAGGCACAGAAGCATGGCGACATTAAAATGCTGGTTAATGCCGCTGGTGTTTCCCCCAGCCAGGCTCCCATTGAGGCTATTTTGAAAGTTGACCTCTACGGAACTGCCGTGTTATTGGAGGAGGTAGGTCACGTAATTGCGGCTGGCGGTGTTGGCGTTACCATTTCCAGTCAGTCCGGGCACCGTATGCCAGCCTTGACAGCGGAGCAGGACGCACTGTTAGCGGTCACTCCTACAGAAGAATTGTTGAAGCTTGAAATGCTTCAACCCGAGAATATTAGCGATACTCTCCACGCCTATCAGATTGCCAAGCGTTGTAATGAGAAACGTGTGATGGCACAAGCAGTAAAATGGGGAATGCGCGGCGCACGGGTTAATTCGATTTCACCCGGTATTGTTGTAACGCCACTGGCTGTTGACGAGTTTAACGGTCCCCGGGGTGATTTTTACAAAAATATGTTTGCAAAGTGTCCGGCCGGCCGGCCCGGAACGGCCGATGAAATTGCGAATGTGGCAGAACTGCTTATGAGTGACAGAGGCGCATTTATCACCGGTGCAGATTTCCTGATTGATGGCGGAGCAACGGCCTCTTTCTTTTACGGTCCGCTGAAACCGGAAGTATAACGTCACTTTCGCTCCCGCTCGATTCTCCTGAAGAAAGCGCCTAATTTTTTCATATCACTTTTCTTACACAGGCAATAGTAGGTGACATTCGCTTCCTGATCCAGAATGGGTATGATGATTCTGTTTGGTGTTTTTCCCTCCCGCTTTATCACCAGGTCAGAAGTAAACGACGGCAGCGCAGAGATTTTAACCAGCTCGTTAAAAGCAAAATTTTCCTCCTGAACAAAAAAGTGGGCGGCAGGCATTTTTTTAGCGTGTATGTCATGCCAAAAACCGATTTTAGAACGGAGCAGCATATTTTCCCCGTCTAAATCCTTGAAATAAAGACTTTTGCTGCCAGACAAGGCATGGGCGGGAGGCAGGGAAAAAAACAGGTGCTCCTCTCCGTACTTTGTACAATAGAGGTCTGGCGCTTCCAACGGTTCGGGAAGGAGTATGATTTGATAAGAGCCATCCTGCAAACCCTGAAGCAAACAATCCTTATCCTTCATCTCAGAAGAAATCGTCATATCCGAGTAGAGATCGGATAGTAACGGCGCCACTTCCCATAGAGGAGCCGGTGCGCAGGAGCCTACGGATATGGTATGGCGGCTCCGGTCAAACGCCCGGAGCTGCTCTGCCATATTCCTTGACTGATCCAGCACCTTTTCGGCATACTCCACTGCCAGTAATCCATTTTGGTTAAGCTCGATTTTGTTTTTATGACGTTCAAATATTGTCACCCGCAGTTCATCCTCCAGCTTTTGCATGGAGCGGCTAAGCGCCGGCTGCGAAAGATGAAGATGTTCTGCGGCTTTGGACAGTGTTCCACATTTTGCGAATATTACTAATTGTTCCAGTTGGTATAATTCAAACATACGACCCCTCCTTTGCTTCAACCGTTTCAGTATGCGTTTACATTATAGCACATTGCGCAAACGGCATTGTACTTTTTCTGAAAAAAACTTTAAAATAAAGCCAGAAAATAAAAAGCAAGGGGGATAAAAAATGCAGCATACAGTTTTAAATGACGGTACGGATATGCCGATGGAAGGATATGGCGTCTTTCAAATTAATGATGCCGATGAGTGCGAGAGATGTGTAAATGACGCTCTTGAGACTGGCTACCGCCTGATTGACACGGCCTCCGCCTATTTAAATGAGGAGGCGGTTGGAAATGCAATCAAAAAGTCGGCAATTCCGCGTGAAGAACTGTTTATCACAACAAAGTTATGGATACAAGATGCCGGGTATGATAAAGCATTAAAGGCTTTTGACATTTCCATGGAAAAACTAAAACTTGATTATCTGGATTTATATTTAATCCACCAGCCATTTGGTGATTATTATGGCGCATGGCGGGCTCTTGAACGCTTAAAAAAGGAAGGAAGCGTCCGCTCCATCGGGGTATGTAACTTCGATCAGGCTCGTCTCACGGACTTATGCATGAACACGGAGGTTATGCCGGCAGTCAATCAGATTGAAATCCACCCTTTTCACCAGCAGCCGGCGGCTCTCAATGTGATGAAAATGTTTTGTGTTCAGCCCCAGGCATGGGGGCCGCTGTCAGAAGGGCAGAAAGATATTTTTCATCATCATGTTCTTACTAAGATAGCAGAAAAGCATAATAAAACCACAGCTCAGGTCATCCTCCGCTGGCACATACAGCGGGGAGTCGTGATTATCCCGAAATCCACCCATAAAGAACGGATGGAAGAAAATATAGATATCTGGGACTTTGAGCTGACACAAAAGGAAATGACCGCAATTACTGCTATGGATATTGGACACAGCGAAATAATCGACCATAGCTGCGCATGTACCGCAAGGCAGCTCAACAACCTAAAAATTCACGATTAAAAGGAGATTTCGTATGGCAAAAACAAATGTGTATCTTTCAGAGTTTGAAATGACTGATCCGGAATTCAAAGAATTTTTTGGACAGTTTGTCTGCAGCGAGGTGACCGGTGAACCCGGAAAGGGATTGGAGGAAAGAACCCGCTACATGGCGATTCTGGCAACACTTATAGGCTGCCAGGGCGCTGCTCTTTATAAAGAACTTTTGCCGGATGCGCTGAGCGCCGGGATTACACCGGTTGAGGTGAAAGAGATTGTATATCAGGCCACAGCATACTTAGGAATCGGCAGAACGTATCCATTTTTAAAAGCAACCAATGAAGTCTTTGAAGATAAGAAGATTCCCCTTCCCCTTTCCGGCCAGTCCACGACAAATCCCGAAAACCGTCTGATAAGGGGCAGTCAGACACAGGTTGAAATTTTCGGACAGAGAATGAAAGATTTATACAAATCCGGACCGGAGGAAAGCAGACACATTAACTGCTGGCTGGCAGCTAATTGCTTTGGGGATTACTATACAAGAAATGGCCTTGACTACAGACAGAGGGAGATGATTACATTCTGCTTCCTGCTGGCCCAGGGCGGTTGTGAACCGCAGCTCAAAGGACATATTGACGGCAATGTCCGGGTAGGCAATGATAAGCAGTTTCTTATCAATGTGATTTCACAGTGTATGCCTTACATCGGCTACCCCAGAACCTTGAATGCTTTAAACTGCATAAATGAAGTATGCACAAATTAATCAATGAAAACAGGAGGAAATCGTTATGAGTTTTATCTTTGGAGTATCAACAAAAGCGATATTTGGCGCCGGTAAATTAGGCATGTTGCATGAAGAAATTAACACACCTATGGGGACCGTGAAGGGTAAGAAAGCCTTGCTGGTCATCTCCAACGGAAAATCAACCCGTACAAATGGCTACCTTGACAGGGTGGAGGAACAGCTTCAGAAAGCCGGAGTCGAAGTCGTTTTGTTTGATAAGATTCCTGCAAATCCAACCAAACCGGTTGTAGAAGAAGGTGGAATGCTTGCCAAAGAAAACGGGTGCGATTTTATTGTGGCACTGGGCGGGGGCAGCGTCATCGACGCCTCCAAGGCAATCGGAATCATGGCGGCCAACGGCGGTGACTTATGGGATTATGTTCAGTTCGGCACAGGTAAAAAGCAGTGGCCTGTGACGCCGGCACTCCCCATTGTTGCAATTACCACAACCGCAGGCACTGGTTCTGAAACAGACGGAGGCGCAGTTATTACGAATCCGGAAACCGATGAAAAGACAGGTGTTTTTGGGACCGGAACATTCCCCGTACTTGCGATTGTAGATGCAGAGCTGATGACGAGCGTACCGGCAAAGTTTAAGGCATTCCAGGGATTTGACGCGCTGTTTCACAGCACCGAGGGTTTTATTTCCAATAAGCGCAACGAAATGAGCAAAATGGTGGCAAGTGAGGCAATCCGCAATGTCAGCGGCTATCTGCCAAAAGCTATCAAGGAGCCTGCCGATATTTCCGCAATGGAAAAGGTTGCGTTCGGCAGCTATCTCTCTGGAATCCAGATGTGTGTAGGTTCCTGTACAAGCGCACATCCGCTGGAACATGCTTTAAGTGCGTATCATCATGAACTTCCACATGGCGCGGGACTTATCATGATTTCAAAGGCATTTTACAGCTTCTTTATTAATAAACATGTCTGCGATGACCGGTTTATTGAAATGGCCCGTCTGATGGGGATGGAGAACGCTGCAAAGCCGGAGGATTTCATTACGGCGCTGGTCAACCTCCAGGAAGCCTGCGGGGTAGCTGATTTAAAGATGTCGGATTATGGTATTACGCCGGACGAATTTGAAAAAATGGCACAGAACGCGAAGGATACGCTTGGAGTGAATTTCCTGAACGATCCCTGCCAGTTGAGCAATGAGGACTGTGTGGCTATCTATAAAGAATCTTATCGTTAGGAAGGAGACGAATATGGCTAAGAAAGTATTGGTAATTGTAAGCAGCCCACGTAAGGGAGGAAATTCGGAACTTCTCTGCGACCGGTTTATTTCAGGAGCAGAGGAAGCGGGACACCAGGTGGAAAAAATATGTCTTAGGGGCAAAAAAATTGCGCCTTGTATCGCCTGTGAAGCCTGCTTAAACAATGGAGGGGATTGTGTCCAGAAGGATGACATGGGAGAAATCCTTGAAAAACTGATTGCGGCAGATGTCATTGTACTGTCCACACCCGTATACTATTATTCCATCTGCGCACAGCTCAAGATCATGATTGACCGTACTCTGGCGGGCGGCAGCCGGTTGAAAAGCAAAGAGTTCTATTTTATCGCAACGGCGGCCGATGGAGCACATGCGATGGAATGTACGATGAATGACATGCAGGGATTTGTGAACTGCGTGCCGGGTTCTGTGGTAAAAGGCAAGGTTTACGGTTCTGCGTTTCATGTAGGAGAGATTCAGGGCAGACCGGCCATGGAGGAAGCATACGCCCTTGGCAGAAACTGCTAATATCAGAAGGAAAAGAGGAATATGATGTTATTTTATTTTACAGCTACGGGAAACAGCCTGTATGTAGCAAGGCAGATTGATAAAATGCCAATCAGCATTCCGCAGATTATTGACAATCAGGAGCCTGTGTTTGAAGATGAAGCGATTGGCATTGTATGCCCGATTTTCGGTCATGAGGTTCCGCCCATGGTTGAAGATTTCATGAGAAAATCAACCTTTAAGACAGATTACTTATATATACTTCTGACTTACGGCAACCGACATGGAGGCGCGGCTGAACTGGCGGAACAGACAGCAGCGCGGTACGGCTTAAAGCCGGCCTACATCAACACCATAAGGATGGTGGATAACTATCTTCCAGCATTTGATATGGACGAACAGAAAAAGATAGATAAAAAAGAGGATGAACAAATTGCGGCTGTGTTATCTGATATAAATTCCCGCAGACACTTTATCCAGCCGGCCATGCCGGAGGATCGTCAGGCCCATCAGATGTATTTGGAGCGCACCGCGAAACTTCCTCCCGATACGTTTAAGAATCTGTATCGGATTACAGACCGTTGCGCTGGGTGCGGTCTCTGTGTGAGCGTCTGTCCGGCAGGCTGTTTCCGGATAGAAAATGGGAAAGCTGTGCAAGATCCGGAGCATTGCCAGACTTGTATGGCATGTATTCATCACTGCCCCCACAAGGCCATTCAGCTTAATATTCCGGAAATGAACCCTAATGCCCGCTATCGCAACGAGCATATCGCTCTATCGGATATCATAGCAGCAAATAACCGAGAGCAATAAATCGCAGACGGCAGCGGAGGAACGCTATGGCAGCGTTTTCTGCAGCCGTTTTGCATGTATCTCCGCGAGCAACGAGCCAAGTGGACATGCTTGCATGTTCATTTGGCGACTGCCGCGAGAGTCAAATACCCCGCTGCTTGCGGCGGAGTATTTGACTTCAATAGATAAAGCACAATCGAAAGGAGATGGCAAATGACAAAAAAGAAAAGCAGATGGATGAAGGCGGCGGCTATTTTTTCCATACTGATTATTACATTATCTGCTTGCAGCAGGGCCGGCACTGAAAGGCCCGCAAGCTCTGTGGGAAGCCAGGAATTATCAGATGACATGCCACTTAGTGAACCAGAGGCTGTACATGGAGAGGTGTTAATTGCTTACTTTACTGTACCGGAGACAGATGGAGTGGATACCATAGCTGGCGCAAGCCGCGTGGTCGTAGATGAAGAAATATTGGGAAATACACAGTATATTGCCCAGCTAATCCATCAGTCTGTTGGTGGAGACTTATTTGAAATCAGTACCAAGCAGGAATATCCGGGAAGTCATGATCCCCTTTTAGAATTTGCGTTTGAGGAAAAAGAGAAAAATGCCAGGCCGGAGCTTGCCGCACATATAGACAATTTTGACGAGTATGACACAATCTTTATTGGATATCCAAACTGGAACGCGGATTTGCCAATGCCCCTCTATACTTTTTTTGAGGAGTATGATTTTAGCGGTAAAACCGTGATACCTTTTGTTACCCACGGCGGAAGCGGATTTTCACGGACGGTAGACACGATTGCCGAGCTGGAACCGGAAACAACAATGATAAAAGACGGTCTTTCCCTTTCGAGAAATAATGTTGCAGAAGCCCAAAACGATGTTACAAACTGGATTCAGTCATTGAATCTATCTGGAATTCAGGAGGAGACAAAATGAAAGATTACAAAAAAGTCCTTACATCCATCATAGTATCTGTTGCTGCCATGGTATCCCTGTCCGCGTGTTCCCAGGCCAATGGAGCCAGCCGTTCATCCACCGCCGCCAGCACTGTCACCGCAGAAACTTCTGATTTAAGCAGTTCAGCCAATGAAAGCGCTGGGGACAGCCCTACACAGGATACCGGCAAGGGAAATATCCTGATTGCTTACTTTACCCTGCCGATGGAGGATGGAGTTGACGCCGTTTCAAGAGCCAGCCGCAAGCAGTCGGATGATGGAACCTTTGGAAATATTATGTATATGGCGCATGTTATCCAGAAAAATGCTGGCGGGGAGCTGTTTTCCATTGAAACAGCTCAAAAATATCCTACGGACAACATGGATGACCTGCTTGAATTCGCGGCCAAAGAAAAAAGTGATAATGCAAGACCAGAGCTATCCACCCACATTGAAAATCTGGATGACTATGACACTGTTTTTATCGGCTATCCAAACTGGAATGCGGACCTGCCAATGCCTATGTATTCGTTTTTTGAAGAATATGACTTCAGCGGCAAGACAATTATTCCCTTTGTAGCGCACGGCGGCAGCGGCGCTTCCAGAACCGTCTCCACCATCAAAGAACTGGAACCAGGAGCCACAGTCATTGATGATCCCGTAACGGTTTATTGGGACGAACTTGACAACGCTGAAAGTATTGTTACGGAGTGGGTTCAAAACCTTGAATATTAAGGATAGACAAGTATGAACAATAGAGAGGAGATTTTATCATGAAGGAAATCGTAAAAAATAATCCAAGTATATTTCCGGCGGGCCAGGAGCTGCCGGAAAAGTTCAGCCAGTATTTTCAGGGCACCGCGTATTTACAGCCGTTAACCGACAAAGGGGGACCGATATCAAATGTTACCTTTGAACCAGGCTGCCGGAATAACTGGCATATTCATCATAAGAGTGGGCAGATTCTGCTTGTTACCGGAGGGCAGGGGTGGTACCAGGAATGGGGAAAACCTGCAAGAAAGCTGAACCCAGGAGACGTAGTGGATATACCGCCGGAGGTTAAACATTGGCACGGAGCGGCAAAAGACAAGTGGTTCTCACACCTGGCTGTTGAGGTGACAGCAGAAGGTTCTTCCTGTGAATGGATGGAGCCTGTTTTGGATGAAGATTATAGCAAACTCTGATTGTGAAAGAAAGGATATTACTATGAATTTAAAGAAATTGATTATTTATTATTCTATGGACGGCAATACCAAAAAAATAGCGGAAAAGATACAGGCAGTTACCGGAGCAGATATAGAGCGGTTAGATACTGTAATCCCATATACCGGTACGGACGAGGAGATCGTAGACCAGGGACAGAGGGAAGTGAATCAGGGATACATGCCGGAAATCAAGCCTCTGTCGGTAAACGTAGCAGATTACGATACCATTATAATCGGAACCCCTA
>JAGZXV010000099.1 GCA_018378255.1 Clostridiaceae bacterium
GGTGATGATCCATGATATTTTTATACCATTTGTAGCTGAAAAATTTGATGAAATGGGATTTAAGAAACTTTGGGATCCCGATAAAGTGGTGCTGATTTATGACCACCTGGTTCCTGCCAGCCAATTGGATGATACCAGGCATTTCCGTGTGGGTGACGCATTTGCGGCGAAACACGGCATGAAACATGTGCACAGAAGTGACGGGATCTGCCATCAGCTCATGACGGAAGCGGGATATGTGAAGCCGGGTGATGTGGTATTCGGGACAGACAGCCATACGACCACCTATGGCTGCGTGGGAGCGTTTTCTTCCGGTATCGGATACACAGAGATGGCCAGTATATTGGGAACCGGAACGATGTGGATTAAGGTGCCGGAAACCATTAAAGTGGTGATCGAAGGGGAATTTCCGGACAATGTGATGTCAAAGGATATGATTCTCAGGCTGATCGGCGATTTAGGCGCGGACGGGGCTACCTACCGGGCGCTGGAATTTAGCGGAAGCGCGGTAGAAAAGATGACTGTTGCAAGCCGTATGACCATGGCTAATATGGCCATTGAAGCCGGAGCCAAGTGTGCGTTGTTCACTCCTGATGAAAAGACTGCCGAATATTGTGAAATTTTGTTAAATGATTATCAAAAGAGCCTGAAAGGAGATCCCGATGCTGTTTATCTGAAAACTGTCACCTATCAGGCAGAGGAGCTGGTACCGGTGATGGCATGTCCCTCACAGGTTGACAAGATTAAACCGGTAAGTGAACTGGAAGGAACGGAAATTGACCAGGTATTTATCGGCTCCTGTACCAATGGCCGTTTGGAGGACCTTGCAGCGGCAGCTCAGGTGCTGAAAGGGAAGAAGGTGGCTCCTTATGTGAAGCTGATCGTGACTCCTGCCAGCCGGAAGATCTACAGAGAGGCAGCAGAGTGCGGAATCATAGAAACGCTGGCAGAGGCGGGCGCTATCATCACTCACCCCGGCTGCGGCTTGTGCTGCGGCAGAACCGGCGGTATTTTGAGCGATGGCGAGCGGGTTGTGGCTACCAATAACCGTAATTTCCTGGGCCGTATGGGGACTTCTAAGGTGGAAATCTATCTGGCGTCTCCTAAGACGGCGGCAGCCTGTGCGGTGGCCGGAAAGATCGTAATTCCTGAGTAAAAGAGGTGCCGTAGTTTGGAAAAAACGAATGTAATGCGGATGCTGGATGCTGCAAAAATTCCGTATGAAGTAAAGGAATATGAAGTGGATGAGAATGATCTGTCGGGTATCCATGTGGCTGAACAACTGGGGCAGGATCCTGAAAGCGTATTTAAAACACTTGTTTTAAAAGGTGAGAAAACAGGTTACCTCGTCTGCTGTATTCCCGTTGCAGAAGAACTGGATTTGAAAAAGGCCGCAAAGGCTGCCAAAGATAAAAAAGTGGAAATGATCCATATGAAAGATCTGCTTCCTGTGACCGGATACATCAGGGGAGGCTGTTCTCCTATCGGCATGAAAAAGAAATATCCTACTTATATAGAAGAAACAGCTGTGCTGTTCGATAAAATAGCGGTCAGTGCAGGCATTCGGGGAAAACAGATCATCATTAATCCTGAAAAACTGGCAGAATATGTGGGAGCCGTGTTCGCGGGACTGCTGTAAATAATGCTGGTTTACTGTTATCTGATAGTACCTAAATAATTGGTTTATAATGGAAAAAAGTTGACATAAAAGCATGGCGCCAAAAAGCGACATGCTTTTTGCGTTGTAATAAGTAACAATTATGTAACACTTTTGTAATACTGGTGTGTATAAAATACATAATTTATATGTTGGTAAAGTCTTAAAAATAGTGGAAAAGTTATAAAGAATTTGTATGGCAGTTTTTGGAGGTATGAAATATTTAACAAAATTGAAAAAAACTTATTGACTTTCAGTCACGGCGTCCCATATAATTACCGAAGTCACCCGGAAAATAGCAGGCGAAGTGGGAGAAAACACCAAATTTCGCCATAATTTTTATGAAGATCAAGAAAAGAGGAGTATCTATGCTTACACTTCAATCGTTTCTTCAGGGAATTTACCAATTTGTTAAATCATTAGTGGTAAATGTTACAAAAAAAATGTACCGCAATTCGGCTGTGCTGGTTACCGGCTTAGCAGTCGTTACTGTGATTACATTTAGTTCCAGCGGTTTTGGAGGAGGCGGAAGGAATGCGCTTGCGGCTTCGAAAGATCCTGTTGCAGAGGAAGAACAAAATCAGGTGCTGGATGAATCTGAAGAGACATTCATTGCTACGGAAGCAAAAATACAAGTTGGACTTACTGATTTGAGGCGACAGGGACAATTAGTAGTTGGAGATTTGTTGACGAAAGAAATTCAGGAACAACAGGAAAGCCAGTTAGTTGCTCAGGCCGAGATTGAAAAGATCAAAAAAGAGATGGTAATGGAAGCTCAGGCCAGGGAGAAAGCCAGAAAGATAGAAGAAGAGAAGGCAGCCAAAAGAGCAGCGGCCGTGGTATCCTATTCAGATGAGGATTATCAGGTATTGTTAAGGATCGTACAGGCAGAGGCCGGAATCTGTGATGAAAGAGGAAAGATTCTTGTGGCCAACGTCATTTTAAACCGCGTGAGAGATGGGGAATTCCCTGATAATATTACCGACGTTGTATACCAGAAATCACAATTTTCTCCGGTATCCGACGGATCGATTAACCGTGTAAAGGTGAGCGCGCAGACTATTGATTGTGTGGACCGGGCGCTGGCGGGGGAAGATTATTCCCAGGGAGCTTTATATTTTATGTACCGGAACGGATCACGTTCCAGTGCGGTCAGCTGGTTTGACAGACACCTGACATATCTGTTCCAACATGAAAGACATGAATTTTTCAAATAAATGATTGAGAAAGTTTCTGCTTTAGGTGTATAATCATTATGAAAGTTTATACATAGAAAAGGAGAATGAGGACATGATTTTTGATTTGGCACAGAATTTAGATTTTTACAAGAATTTAGGCATCGGCGGAAGATATGCGAAAGCGGTTGAATTCTTAAAAAACACAGATCTTGCGGCTTTGGCTCCCGGCAAATATGAAATTGACGGAAGCGATGTATTTGCAAGTGTTGTAGAGTATACAACGATTCCATGGGATGAAGCCAAATTCGAAGCACATGAGAATTATACCGATATCCAGTATGTGATTGAAGGATCAGAGGTGATGACCTATGCTCCGGTCAATGAACTGAATGTTAAGGTTCCGTATAATCCGGATAAGGATGTTGTATTCTATGACAATGCGAATCCAGGACTTCAGGTTGTTGTGAAAGCGGGCCAGTACATGATATTCAATCCATGGGATGGACATAAACCAAAGGCAGCCAATGGAGAACCGGCGCCGATTAAGAAAGTGATTGTGAAGATCAGAGAGAAATAATATTTTTTGTAACAGTTCAGGACAGCGGGAAAGCCGGATGTCCTGAACTGTTTTACATCAAGGGTGAAGGCATTTCGCGAAATGCCTTCACCTTTTTGTGCGAGGGGCCAGGTCATTGATGTGAAAACCATCCATCGCCACCGGATAAAACCGCTTTTTTACTATAGCGGGCAGCATCCGCATCCTTTAAGCGGACCACCCATTCGGGCCTGCTTTTCATATCCGCCCCCGGCCCATAACTTTGATACTCTGCATAAAAAATGGTATCATGAGCCTCTGTTTTTCCCCAGTCATGCCAGCCCTCCGGGTGAATGTGTGCGCCTATGTAACAATTAACCAGCACTGTTTTCGCATAATTCCTCCAGGGACGGCCTAAGTAGACGCTGCGGTCAGGGCAGGAACTGCTGGTAAATCTGCATTGGTTCATAACATATCCATAAGCCTGTCCTTTTGGCGTGGAAGCAGCCGTCACATAGCCGTTGATATCCCGGTCAATGGGAGTGGAGTGGAACGTGCATTGGTCGAAATAAGCGGTGGCGCTTCCAAAGACGAAATCAATATCCCCCTCTATATAACAGTTCTCATAAAAATGACGGCCATTGATCCGCCTGGAAAATTGCTTAGGGCCGATAAATCCATTGGGCTGCAGTTCCTTTGGCGGCAGAGGGCCGGTAAACAGTGTATCCTGCCCGCTGATAAACCTGCAGTTTTGAAAATGAAGCCGGTCGCCGTCGGCGTAGAGAGCCAGAGCCTGTCCGGCTTTATCCGCATTTCCGGCCGTATTTTGAAGCGTCAGGTTTACCGCTTTGAAATCGTGTGTGTCGATAAAACAGGAGTAGGAGCGGAACGTGCCCCTCTTTTGGCCATCCGGCATAATCTGTCTGGCGCTGAGATCATAGGTGAGAACCACATCTTCAGGAGAAGCTCCGTCTCCAATCAATGTGACAAACGGAATTTTGACTGTGATCCGTTCCTCGTAAACCCCTTTATGGATTGAGAGAATTATCTCTTCTTTATTATCTTCCGGCAGTGCGTCCAGCGCCTGTTGAACGGAGGTGAAATCACCGCTGCCGTCTTTCGAAATGTGAATCATCTGTCTGCCTCTCTTTCTGAAACTATTCGTGCATTCTATATACTGTATACATAATTCAAGACTTATACTAAATATATTATTTTTCTTATATTTTTGCAAGTAAATTATTGACTTTTAATTCACAAAGTGAGATAATAAGGACAAATTTCGATTTACATAAGGAGGATTTTAGATGTCAACTAAAGCATTTTACCCAATTAATGAAATTGGCGCTGGCAAGCCTGGTTTTTCTAAAACCAGAACAATTATTGAAAGTGCATTTTACGGAAATAACGTTGTTAAGGTGACTTCTTTAAAAGAAGCATACGAACTGGCTAAGAACTCTCCAGGTACCGTTGTTACGGACATGCCTGTTTACAGAGGTGATGAATTCGGTCTGGATGCAGACGCAAAAGTATTATTATTCAACGACGGAGCAATTACAGGCCGTTACGCAGCAGCACGCCGTATTGCAGGTGAGCCAGGGGTTAACTGTGCAGAACTTGACAAGGTTGCCATGGACGCAGTGTATGAATCACGCTGGAAAACCATGTATCATGCTGAAGTATACGTAGGTCTTGATCCTGAATTTATGGTAAAAGCTCATCTGTTGATTCCGGAAGGCGAAGAGAACATCATGTACTCATGGATGCTCAACTTCCAGTATATGTCAGATGAATATGTAAAGATGTACAAAGAATCCAAAGCAGTTGGCGATGGAAAAGAAGCTGACATCTATATTTTCTCCGATCCTCAGTGGAATGGTTCCGACCGTCCAGGTGTAAATTTAAGCTGTTTAAGCGATCCTAAGACACTCTGCTACTTCAATACAGAGCAGAACTGTGCTTGTATCTTAGGTATGAGATATTTTGGCGAGCATAAGAAAGGTACTTTAACCATGGCTTGGGCGATTGCTAACCGTAACGGTTATGCTTCCTGCCACGGCGGACAGAAAGAGTACACATTAGCAGACGGAACAAAATATGTTGCTTCTGTATACGGCTTGTCAGGATCCGGTAAATCCACTATTACACATGCAAAACACAATGACAAATACGCAATCAAGGTTCTTCATGATGATGCGTTTATCATCAACACAGATACCTGTGCTTCCGTAGCATTAGAGCCAACTTACTTTGATAAAACCCAGGACTACCCAACCGGCTGTGATGACAACAAGTATCTTCTGACCGTTATGAACAACGGTGTTACTTTAGACGAAGAGGGCAAGATCCAGTTAGTTACAGAAGATATCCGTAACGGCAACGGACGTGCTATCAAGTCCAAATTATGGTCTCCAAACCGTGTGGATAAGATCGACTCCCCAGTTAACGCTATTTTCTGGATTATGAAAGATCCTACCATTCCACCAGTAGTTAAATTAAAAGGAGCTTCTTTAGCTTCTGTTATGGGAGCTACTCTGGCTACAAAGAGATCCTCTGCTGAGAGACTTGCAGAAGGCGTTGATCCTAACAAACTGGTTGTTGTTCCTTATGCTAACCCATTCAGAACCTATCCATTAGTTAACGACTATGAGAAGTTCAAAAAATTAGTGGCTGAGAAGAATGTAGACTGCTACATCATCAACACAGGCGATTTCATGGGCAAGAAGGTAAAACCTGCTGATACCTTAGGAATTCTGGAAGCAATCGTTGAGAAGAAAGCTGAATTCAAACAGTGGGGACCATTCTCTGATATCGAAATCATGGATTGGGAAGGATTTGTACCGGATATGAACGATCCTGAGTACGTTTCCCAGTTAAAGGCTCGTATGAATGACCGTGTGAATGAAATCAAAGCATTCGCAGTTGAGAAAGACGGTTATGACAAACTTCCTGATGATGCATTAGCAGCAATTCAGAAAGTTGTTGATGAATTAAATTAATAGTTATGTTATAATTAAGAGCGGTTGACCGAAAAGTCAGCCGCTTTTGTTACCTATTATGTTATAACAAAAAGGGGCGGCAGAAGTTCTGCTGTCAGCCGGTCTTATGGAACTCAGTTAAAATGACTATGTAAATGATGATTTGGAAAGCAGGAGATGAAGGTGGATAAAAAATATTTGCTGTTTGATCTGGACGGAACGCTGACCGATCCCAAAGAGGGGATTACCAAGTCGGTCCAGCACGCATTAAAGGCCTACGGTATCATAGAAGAAGATTTGGATAAGCTGTGCCCATTTATCGGGCCGCCATTAAAGGACAGCTATATGGAATTTTATGGTTTTAATGAACAGGATGCCCAGGAAGGCGTCTATAAATACAGGGAATATTTTTCTGTTAAAGGATGGATGGAAAACAAAGAGTATCCGGGAATTGACAAGATGCTGGATGCATTGAGAAAAGCCGGAAAACATTTAATGGTTGCAACCTCTAAACCGGAGGAATTTGCGGTGAAGATTCTTAAGTATTTCGGCATGGATCATTATTTTGATTTTATCGGCGGTGCGGATATGGAAGAAACCCGTGTGAAAAAGGCCGATGTGATCCGTTATGTGCTGGAGAAAAATGGGATCACAGATCTGGAAACAGTTATTATGGTAGGAGACAGGAAGCACGATGTGATTGGGGCCAAAGAAGTTGGTGTGGAAAGCGTCGGCGTGCTCTATGGCTATGGAGACAGAGCGGAGTTAGAAAAGGCCGGTGCAGACTATATCGCTGAAACCGTGGATGATCTTTCTGCCATACTATTGTAAATACCTGCAAATGTGAGCGAATTCTTAAAGATTCCTGAAAAAATTCAAAAAAATGGCAGTTCAGCCCCTTTTTGTGGTATACTAATACGAATCATTGGTCTGTATGACAGAGAAGGAGGTATTCACATGATAGAATTGAAGCGAGAAGATTTGAATATCGTAGAACCTATCTGCATGGAGAGCAGGGAAGTGCTGGTTCGTGCGGCAGTTGAGGGAAGAATGGGGCATATATGGGTTCCTAAGAAGGAAAACCCGCCGTTCTGCTTAATCAACCTGGGCGATTTTGCATTTGTCCGCGGAGTGACTCCCAAATCCAGCTGTGCGCTGGAATTAAAAGAGCAGATTTATGAGAGCTGCGGACATACGTTTTTAACGCCTCAGAATGAGTTGTGGGCTGATTGGATTGAAGACACCTTTTTAGGTGAATTCAGACAGGTCACCAGATATGCGCTGAAGAAGGATGAACAGCATTTTGATACGGACACATTGGAGCGTTATGTGGAACAGGTGCCTGATGGAATAAAGATCAAACAGATCGATGAGAAACTTTACAAGAAAGCTTTGAAGGAAGAGTGGAGCAGGGATTTCTGTTCTAACTTCCAGAATGCGGAACATTTTGTGATGGATGGGCTGGGATTTGCGGCTGTAAAGGGCCGGGAGCTGGTATCAGGCTGTTCCGCCTATGGAATCAGTTCAGGCATGCTGGAGATCGAAGTGGGCACAAGACCGGAATACAGGCGTCAGGGCCTGGCGTTAGCCTGCAGCGCCGCATTAGTGCTGGAATGCTTAAAACGGGGCATTTATCCCAACTGGGATGCAGCCAATGCAAAGTCAGTGATGCTGGCGGAGAAGCTGGGATATGTGTTTGAAAAAGAATACACAGTGTATCAGCTGATTGATGGATTGAAGGATTGATTTTTTAGAAAATAATGGTATACTAAATTTACAAGTATCAAAAGAAGTGCAAGCACGGATTATATCGGTATTCGGTTAATCTGTGCATCATAAAAGCAAGGCTGGCCGGATATGGCTGGTTCCTTGCTTTTTTTATTCCATAGAAACGTCTGCCAATGGAATAAAAAGCATTCCGGAGCCTGCACGGAAGAAGGAGTGGGAAGAGATGGAAATGATAAGAAAAAAGGAAGTTGGAAAAGACATTTTGTATGATGTGGCCAGCGCATTTGTCCAGGCAATAGGGGTGCACTGTTTTATAGAGCCATGTATGATCGCGCCGGGCGGGGCATCGGGTATTGCGCTGTTGGTGAATTATTTGAGCGGCCTGCCGATTGGGGCGCTGACTTTTGCTATTAACATACCGCTGCTCATTTTATCCTATATTTTTTTAGGGAAAAGCATGACTGTGAAGACGTTAAAAACCGTAGTTATCATGAGCGTGGTGTTGGATGCGTTTGTGAGCCCTGTATTTCCGCAGTATATGGGGGACCGGCTGATTTCGTCCGCATTCGGCGGTATTTTCGTAGGCGTTGGGCTGGCACTTGTATTTATGCGGGGGTCTACAACGGGCGGGGGAGATATTTTGGCAAAACTGCTTCAGAAGAAGTTTCCCTATATGCAGACGGGATATTCTCTGATGGTGATTGATATTATGATAATAACGGCTTCTGTGATCGTGTTTTGGGATATTGAATCGGCTCTGTACGGGATCATTTCCCTGGTATGCACGACACAGACCATTGACGCTATTTTATATGGAATGAATAAAGGCACGATGGTGACGGTTATTTCGTCTGAAAATGAGCAGATTGCGGGTGAGATTATGAAGCAGCTGGACCGGGGTGCTACATTTTTAAAGAGCCAGGGCGCTTATAGCAAGGCTGATGGGAATACTTTGATGTGTGTGGTGGACCGGAAGCAGTTTTATATTGTAAAGGGGATTATCGATTATTATGATCCCAGGGCGTTTGTGATTGTTTCGGAGACGAAAGAGGTGTATGGAGAGGGGTTTTTGAATGATCCCCGGGAGAGAAAAGCCCTCTGAATGGTTACGATTTAGGAAGAAAAACAGGATGAGAATTTGAGATGTGTATTGTTTGGAAGGTGATTTTGAGGTATACTAACCATAGTGATTTAGATGAGGTATTTTTTTACATCAAGCGTGAAGGCATTTTCGAAAATGCCTTCACGTTTGATGTAAAAAAATTGATCTGATTCGAAAGCCTGAAAGGAAACGTAGGAAAATGATAAAAGATTTAATCAAACAAGCCATGGAGGCCTTGCCCTCTTCCTATGCGCCTTATTCCCATTTCCACGTAGCAGCAGCTTTATTATGCAGCGACGGAACCGTATATATTGGGAACAACATTGAAAATGCATCGTATTCCGCCACTGTCTGCGCGGAGAGAACCGCATTTTTCCATGCTGTTAAGGAAGGAAAGCGCAGCTTTGATGCCATTGTAATCTGTGGCGGACGGGATGGAATTATCAGCGGGTACTGCGCTCCCTGCGGGGTCTGCCGCCAGGTGATGAGGGAATTTTGTAATCCTGAAACATTTAAAATCATTCTTCCCAAGTCTGCGGAGGACTATAAAGTATATACCTTAGAACAGCTTTTGCCGGAAAGTTTTGGACCGGAACATTTGGAGTAACGGAGCATTTTTTAAATGAAACATATTAAGATCGGAGGATACCAATGGAATTACAGCCTATCAGAATCCCAAGTGGTTGGGAAGTTTTATTTAACAATTTGACGGAACTGGAACCGGACGATGTGCCTAAAACAGCAGATGAAATATGGAATTTTCAGTTTGTACAGGATATTCTTTACATCCGTAACCGTCGGACCAGAAAAAAGGATCATAAAGTATATGAACATGAGGTCGGACTTGATTTGGGCTGGTATCCGGATGGAGATCCGGACGGATATTTCCGGCTGGTTGTCGTTAAGGATGGGGACTGGGAGAATCCTTTGCGTCAGTTGGAAACACGGAAAAAGGCTGAGGTTGTAGCTCAGTTGGAAGAATGGCTGCTGGAGTTCTCGGGAACGCAGTGGCTGAACGAATAAAAGGCTGCAGAGCGCCGGTTCCATTGTGGTGGAACCGGCGCTCTGTGCATGAATTGATGATTATGTTATTTTGTGCTGCTAATACCGATTGTTGAAAAATTGTTGATGGTAAAGCATACCGCCGAATTGGACGGATTGTACTTAGAATCCGGAATCCTGTGGGCGTTACCTAAGTTGTCCACAGATACGGCATATAAAGCGCTGATGTCCTCTGACGTGCCCGGTGTATAGGCAATGGCAGCGTTGATGGAGCCAACGGAGGTCAACGGCATCAGGATTCCATTCTTCATATAGACAGCGTTCAGTTCGTAAACCGGATAAGTATTGATTGCGGTGAGAGCCTCACCGGTCAGGCTGGAAAATGGTTTTGCAGCAAAGATAATGGAATCGGCTGCAAGCCCGTTCATAGTGGCGATGGTGTCCTGATAAAATGTGAAAGAAACACCTTTGTAATCAAAACAAACGGATGTAACGTCTGAAGCGGATAAGTGGCCCAATCCGTCTGGATTAATGGATGCCTGGGTAATGCCTTCCGGCAGCCGGACAGTGAGGGAAACCCCGCCGCCCAGTGTTTTCTTTTGACGTGCTTCGCGTCTTGCGGCGTTCAGCGCATCTTTGATCTGGTCTGCTGTAATGATGATATTTCCGGCATGATCCGGTTGTCCCACAATGATTTCAGCAGTTACAGGCGTTGATTCAGCTGTAAGAGAAGGGGTATCGTAATAACTGCCGCTGTCTGAATCATCGCTGCCGTAAGAATTATTGCCATTGGAGGAACCGGAATTGTCAGGAGCCGGGTTATTGTTATCGGGTTTATTGTTGTCTGGTTTGTTGTTGTCTGGTTTATTGTTGTCTGGTTTATTGTTATCTGGTTTGTTGTTATCTGGTTTGTTGTCGTCTGGTTTGTTATCTGGCTTGTTATTGTCTGGCTTGTTATCGTCTGGCTTACTGTCATCTGGTTTATTATCGTCCGGGTTTCCGGATGGAACGTACTGCTGGGCGGTAATTATACCGGTGATGGATGTTGTTATATTTTGTACAGCACCTTTTTGCAGCGTTACCTGGAAGGTAAAGGTTCCGTTTGATCCGTTATGATTGTCCTCATCACCTGCTGTGGCGGTGTTAAAAGAGGAAATGTTGATGTTCTCGGCGGTTACGGCGATTCCAGTATCACTGTAACCAGGCAGCGCGTTAATTGTTTGGACAAGCCAGGTTTTTACTTCTGTTTGTGTATTGGCATCTGTCTGAGATACGGCATAGGCCGTTCCCTCTATAGCAGCTTTTGCGGCGGCTACAAGCTCTGCATTGGTCTGGCCTGTAAAATCAGCAGCTGTAATCGTTCCTGAGATACTGCTGGTTACAGCAGAGGAAGCGCCTTTTTGTAATGAAACGGTGAAGGAAAAACTTCCGTTCACTCCGGTTGGAGTATCTGCGTTTCCGTTCTTTGCGGCTGTGAAACTTGTAACTGTAATATCGCTGCCTGTAACGGAAATTCCGGAAGTGGATAAAGCAGCCAGGCTGTTAATTTTATTTACTAAGATGTTTTTAATTCCATCCTGCGTGTTGGCGTCGGCCTGATCTATGAGGTAATTTGCGCTTTCTATGGCAGATTTTGCGGCTGCTATTATCTGGGCATTGGTCTGTCCGCTGAAAGCGGTGGCAGTGATAACTCCGTTGATACTTTTGGTCGTATCGTTTGATCCATTGCTTGCCAACGTGACAGTAAATGAAAATCCGCCGTTGGTTCCGCTTGTGCTATCCGCATTACCGGCTATTGCAGGAGTAAGGCTGCTGATGGTAATATTGTCGGCAGTAACTGTTATCCCGGTGTCACTCATGCCTGTAATTCCATTAATCTGTTCAGCCAGCCAGGTTTTGACGGCATCCTGGGTATTTGCTGTCGATTGGCTGACGGTATAAGAAGTATGGCCTTCAATTTTACTCTTGGCATTCTGAAGTGCGTTATCTTCAGCAAAAACCGGTGATATTGCAACATTTGAAGTAATAATAAAGGTAAGTGGATTAGACACTTTTTCCTGTTCACTTAAAGCATTGGAATCCCAGTAAGAGAAACAGTAATTTTCATTTGGAACTGCCTTTAAAGTTATATTCCATTGAGCATCGTATATTTTTGCACTCGTTACTTGAGATGTTCCGTTTTCTGAGGATGTGTGTGTAACTGTGAGCCCGTTTGGTAGACGAAGACTGTTTATTTTATTATCGGAACAATTGATGTTCTTTAAGCCATTAACGCCATATACGTCCAGTTCGTTCAAATCATTATATGAACAATTAAGTTTGGTAAGATTTGTATATATACGAGCATTTAATGATGATAATTTGTTATTAGAACAATCCAGTTGTTTGATAGATGTATTTATATTCAAGGAAGAAATGTTATTGTTAGCACATTCCAAGTCTTCCAACTGTAACGTCCTCGTATCCAGACTATTTAATTGATTATTCGAGCAGTATAGATATCTTAGTGTTCCGTTTGGACTGGAAAGTGACAGTTTATCGATGAGGTTATTTGTACAGTATATAGTGTTGATTCTGGGGTTATTAACGATAAGACTAGTTAATTTATTGCCAGAACAATTCAAATAGTATAAATAATCAAATCCACTGACATTTAATTCACCATCCAGTTGTTTATCATACAAGTTAAGTTTACGAATTCTTTTAGGAGTACCATATTCCCATTCCACTATTCCGTTAAAGCCATTTCCAGCCCATGTGGCAGGATCATCTGGATCTGCTTCGTTTTTTAAAGATGGATGAGCATCAAGCAGCGCCCTGAATGCTGTCAAGTCGTTCTGGTAATATTCGACTTCTGCATATAATTGCCTGTCCGCATTTCCTACCTGCACATAAATCTCCGGCGCTTCAACCCCGGAATCAATTGAATAATGTTCCGGCAGAACCGCAGTAAAAGTAAACGAACCGTTGATTTCTTCCTCTCCTTTAGCCAGTTCACCATCATCGCCATCCAGTTTCCAGGTAATATTATTTATCACAACAGGTTCCGGTTCTTCATCTGAGAAGGATGCCATGGCCTCCAGGCTTTCAGGCAGATTCAGCTCATCCATGCCTGTCCATGTTTCGACATTGCGATATTGTATATCCTCACCCAGTTCTTTGAATTCAGTAATCAAAATTATTTTTTCTGTTTTAGTCTGTGTATCTTTTTCGGTAATAGTTTCTGTTCTGTTATCATGATTCAATTGATCTTCGGTCAGATCATTTCCCAAAAGATCGTCGTTTAGAAGATCATCACTCAGAATATCGTCTTCCAAAAGGCCGCCCGGTTCCTCATCCGGCAGATCATTTTCCAATTCTTCTTCATCTTCAAACTGTTCATACCCGCAGGACAGTTCATAACATTCATCGGTATGAACGTGGCCCGCATCGCTTCCGGTAGCAACCGTAATCTGATCGAAACCGCAGATTAACTCTCCGCCATAGCAATCCTTTGTGTGGACATGTTCCAGCGGATCTTCCTCCTCGATTTCTGTAACCTCATCGCCATATGATGCAAATCCCGTCTGTGAAAACAGCAGAGAAGTGCACAGCAACAGCGAAATGGCCCGGTAGTGTTTCCGTCTGTTTTTGCTTTGGTGTTTCATACTATAACCCTCCTAATGTAGTAAAAAAATTAACAGAACCTTATTTTATTCTTTTTTAAGGTTTCTGGCTGTATTTATCGTATTTTTACGATAAATACAATATTATTCTAGCATAATATAGAAAAAATACCAGACTTTAGTTTTAAATTTGTAAAAAATACTGTTTTTATTGTAAAAGCTGTAACCGGCGCGAAAGAGAGGGGGGCTGAAACAATTTCTGCTTTCTGGGAATTTGTAATTTTACAACAAAAATAATTGTACATAATTACTAATATTTAAGTCTTGTAAAGCGCTTTAAAAAGTGATAGTATATAATCATCAAATATTTAAAGCGCTTTAAATAAGGAGGACGCGAATGAAGAAATGGTGGAAGGAAGCTGTTGTTTACCAGATCTATACAAAGAGCTTTCTGGATACGAACGGCGATGGAATCGGTGATCTTCAGGGGATTATCCGGAAGCTGGATTACATTAAGGACCTTGGAGTGGATGTAATCTGGCTCAATCCCATTTATAAATCACCGGATGTGGACAATGGTTACGATATTGCCGATTACCAAAGCATCGATGAACGGTATGGAACGATGGAGGACTTTAAGCAGCTTTTGGACGGGGTGCATAAACGGGGAATGAAGCTGATTATGGATATGGTGCTCAACCACACGTCGGATGAACACCAATGGTTTGTGGATTCCAGGTCTTCGAAAGACAGCCCATACCGGGATTATTACATATGGAGAGAGGGGAAGAATGGAAAAGAGCCCAATAACTGGGGGAATTACTTCTATGAGGGAAGAGGTTCGGCCTGGGAATACGACGAAACCACCGGTGAATATTATCTGCACAATTATTCCAAAAAGATGCCGGATTTAAATTGGGACAACGAAGATTTAAAGGAAGACATGTGTAAGATGATGCGGTGGTGGCTGGACCTTGGAGTGGATGGATTCAGAATGGATGCCGTCAACCGCCTGGTCAAGCCCAAAGGCCTGCCGGATTCACCGAATCCGCCCACTCCTCCGGTAGGGGTTTACGGATATGTGGTGGACCGGACCATGTGTGCCAACCAGCCGGGAATCCATGAACTGCTTCATGAGCTGAACCAGAGAGTATTCAGCAAGTACGATATCATGGTTGTCGGGGAGACGGGGAATGTGGATGCAGCCATCGCCATTGATTATGTGAAGGAAGAGAATGAAGAGATCGATATGGTGTTTCATTTTGAGATCGCTAAAAATCCTGTTTTGGTGGACACTCAGGGGTATAAGGAAGTGCAGAGAAGATGGTATCATGTGGTGGAGCAAAACGGCTGGATTACACAGTATTTGAGCAACCATGACACTCCCAGACAGGTTTCCAGATTCGGAAATGACACCATTTACCGTTATGAATCCGCAACCATGCTGGCAACTCTTTTGCACACCCACCCGGGCACCGTTTATATCTATCAGGGCGAGGAACTGGGCATGACCAATGTAGATTTTCCTTCCATTGAGTATTATAATGAGAAATATACGGTGGGGAAATATGAAACCATGGTGGAAAGCGGAAAAGATCCCAGGGAAGCCCTGGATTCTCTGAAAATGATGAGCAGGGATAATGCCAGAACGCCTATGCAGTGGACTTCCGGCCAGGAAGCCGGGTTTACAGAAGGAACTCCCTGGATGCATCTGAATCCCAGGTATAGGGAGATCAACGCCGAATATGAAGAAAAAAACGAAAAATCAGTGCTGAACTATTATAAGATTCTGACCTCCATGAGGAAAAAGCACCCGGTCATGGTATATGGAACCTATGAGCAGATGAATCAGGACGACCCGGATCTGATCATTTATACCAGAACCTATGAAGGGGAAAAATGGCTGGTGGCGGTGAACTACTCGGAGCAGGAGAGAAGGGCGGAGCTATCGGAGATGGTGAAGGACGGCAGTCTTCTTTTATCCAATTATGAAAACCAGGAGATCAATCTGCTTTGTCCTTATGAGGCGAGAATTTACAAACTGAAATAAACAGGAGCGGTAATATGGGAGTGAATTTAAAGGATATCGCGAAAGCGGCCGGTGTTTCAGAAGGAACCGTATCCCTGGCCCTTAACCACAGGCCGGGAGTGAATGAGGATACGAGAAAAAAGGTGGAGGAACTGGCAAAAGAGATGGGTTACTATCCCAGTGTCAATGCCAGAAGCCTTGCGGGCCAGAGCAGCAGGCTGATCGGGGTATTGATGCCCAATATTACCAATGTATTTTACAGCAGCCTGGTACAGGGGATTGAAACAGCCTTAAAGACGGCAGGATATAAGATGATCCTGGCTACAACAGGAGACAACCGGGAATATGAGGAGGAGATGATTGAGCAGTTTATCTCGTTCCGCGTGGAATGTGCGGTAATTTATCCTATGATTAGGAACAATCCAAACCCGGAGTATTTAAAGCTTCTGGATAAAAACCGGATTCCTTATTTTTTCATAGGAACCAGGTACAGGGGCGTGGAGGCGGCATCCGTGAATTCCGATATTTACAGCGCCGTATGCGAAGCGGCTTCTTATATGGCCAGCCGGGGGCTGGGCAGATTTGCGTATTTTGGAGGCCCAAAGGATATTGTGAGCAATGAACTTAAAATCAGAGGATTAAAGGATACCCTTGAACAATATGGTTCCACCTTCGGACCGGAGCATTATTACGAGATGGAACTGAGCACCTACCAGAGCTGTTATGAACGATGCAGGGAAGTGCTGGAACAGGGATATGAATTTGACGCGGCTATGGCCGGAGACGCCTATTCCATGTTTGGCGTTTATCAGGCGCTTAAGGAGGCTGGAAAGCGGGTGCCTGAAGATGTTTCTTTGATCTGTTTTGATAATATCCTGCCGCCGGAAGTCTGCATTCTGCCCCTGAGCTGTATTGAACAGAATATTCCCAAACTGGTGGAAGAGATTTTAAAAATGATAGAGAAAAAGAAAAAAGAGCCGGATTCCATGGAACAGGTTCTGGTGGGGACGAAACTGATAATCAGAGATTCAACGAAAAAATAGAAAGGCAGGAATAGAATTATGGCTGAATTAAGCAGACAATTCCGTTTAGATCTGGATGGAAGCTGTAACCCGGAGTGCGTGGTACAGGGAGACCACTACCGTTTTACCATACTCACACCTGAGATGGTGCGTATGGAATACTCGGAGGACGGAGAGTTCGAGGACGCCCCTACCCAGGTGGTGTGGAACCGGAATTTTGACAAGCCCAAGTTCACGGTCACGGATGCGGAAGACCGTCTGGAGATTTCCACAAAGGCATTTCACCTGGTATACAATAAAAAAGAGTTTACGCCCAATAACTTGTATATCGATGTGAAATGCGCATATACAAATTACGGAGGCCGCTGGCTGTTCGGCGCCACAGAATACGGAAATCCTCCAAGAGAACATAATCTGAAAGGCACGGCCAGGACCCTGGACCGGATCGACGGGCCTGCGAAGCTGGATTTTGGACTTTTAGACACCAGCGGAAGAACTTTTTTTAATGACAGCGAATCCCTGATCGTCGATCAGGACGGATGGGTGCATCCGAGGAAAAAAGGGGTTGTGGACTATTATTATTTAGGATATGGCCGCAATTATTTCAAAGCCATTCATGATTTTTACAAGCTGTCTGGGGCAGTGCCTATGCTTCCCAAATATGTGCTGGGCAACTGGTGGAGCCGTTATTGGAAGTATACGGAACAGAGCTACATGGAACTGTTAAACCGCTTTGAATCCATGGATGTGCCGTTCTCTGTTGTTGTTATGGATATGGACTGGCATATTGTGGACGTGCCGGAGGAATACGGGCGCGGATGGACCGGATATACCTGGAACAAGGATTTCTTCCCGGATCCCAAGCGTTTTATGGACTGGCTCCATGAACATAATTATAAGATCACTTTAAATCTTCATCCGGCAGACGGGGTGATGCCTTTTGAGGACGCCTATGAGGATATGGCAAAAGAACTGGGAGTGAATATTGAGAATAAAGACCCGGTGCATTTTGATGTGACCAGCATTGAATTTTTAGAGGCTTATTTTAAATATCTCCATCATCCGAATGAAGAGATGGGAGTGGACTTCTGGTGGATGGACTGGCAGCAGGGGAAAAACTGCGCGGTGGAGGGCCTTGATCCTTTATGGATGTTAAACCACTATCATGTGCTGGATTTGGCGAGAGATGGAAAGAGAGGAGTTCTGCTGTCCCGATATGGCGGCCTGGGCAGTCACAGATATCCCATCGGATTTTCCGGGGATGCGGTAGTGACCTGGAAGTCGTTGGAGTTCCAGCCCTATTTTACGGCAACCGCGTCCAATGTGGGATATACCTGGTGGAGCCATGATATCGGCGGCCATATGGGCGGTTATAAGGACAATGAACTGGTAGTCCGCTGGATGCAGTTTGGCATCTTTTCTCCGATCAACCGTCTGCACAGCAACTGTAATCCGTTCTGTGGCAAAGAGCCCTGGAGATACCCGGAACCTTACTGCGGCATTATGGTGGATATTTTAAAACAGCGCCATCAGCTGGTTCCTTATATCTACACCCTGAATTACAGATGCCACAATGACCTGGTTCCGGTGATCATACCAACCTATTATTACTATCCGGATGCGGAAGAGACTTATACATATAAAAACCAGTATTTCTTCGGAAGTGAGTTAATGGTATGTCCGATCACAAGCCCGACCCACAAAGATACCTCCATGGCGTCTGTAAAAGCCTGGATACCTGCAGGGCTTTGGACAGATCTGTATACAGGTTTTGTATATCACGGCGGTGCAAACGGAAAACGTGTGGTTTTGAACCGTACCATTGATAAGGAGCCAGTACTTGGACGGGCAGGCGGAATTGTGCCCATGGCAGCCCATATACAGGGGGAAAACAGCCTGGACAATGCTGAAAACATGGAAGTGGTGATCTTCCCGGGCGCATCAGGAAGTTTTGATCTGTTCGAGGACGAGGGCGACGGACAGGAATATTTAAACGGAAAATGTGCATTTACCAGAATGAATCTGGACTGGTCGGATGGAGGGGCTGAGTTCTGCCTGAAACCGGAAGGAGATTTATCCGTACTGCCTGAAAACAGGGGTTGGAAACTGATTTTCAGAGGATTTAATCAAATTTCTGATGTGGAAACCAATATCCCGTGTGAAAAATCCTATTGTGCGGAAACCAGGAGTATGGTTTTAACGTTCCCGAAGGCTCCGGCAGGACAGGAGATCCGGGTTGTGTTAAAGGGAGAAAATCTGGTATATGACAATCATGATTTAAAGGAAAGAGCCTTTGAACTTCTGGATCAGATGCAGATTGAGAATAATTTAAAGAGAGACTTGTACCAGTATTTTGTTTCAGCCGATGATCCTGTATCAGTGCTTTCTTCCATATCCGCCATGAATCTGGAGACATCTGTGTTAAATGCTCTGGTGGAAATTCTGGTTTGCTGACAGAGAAGGGATTGCTGATGTAAAATGTTAAGACAAGGCAGAATGGCTTGTGCAGCCGTATAAAAGTATCATTGTTATTGGATGCCGGCACTATGATCAAACTTTTTAAAGATTAAATTTGATCATAGTGCCGGCTCTTTTTTATTTATTTTTATGAAAAGTCTGCACATTTTTAATGTGCACAAGAAAAATAGATTAAAATTGTGCAAAAAACCAAATCGATAAAAAAATTACGATATATTTTTAAGCTAAAATCACTAAAAAATGGAAAATATAGATCATTGAGTTATGCTAAATAACCAAATATAATAGAGATAGTTAAAACAGCAGCAAAAAACAAGGAGGTATACAATGAAAAAAACTTTAGCTTTAACAATGGCAGCAGTCCTGGCAGCAGGAAGTTTAGCAGGATGCGGAGGGGGAAACAAACCGGCGGAAAATACGACAGCAGCTCCGGCGGCGACAACAGCGGCAGCAGCGGAGACAACGACGGCAGCGGGAACATCCGCTGAGACAAGCCAGGAAGCGGCGGCATCGGATTTGTCCGGCGATATTACTGTTTTGGTTAACAATGCGTTTACAAACTCCAATGAACCGGCTATTAATAAGGCAGCCGATGAATTTATGAAATTAAATCCCAATGTAAAGGTGACAATTGAGGGACTGAGCGGAAGCGAACTGATCTCCAAGTATACCACATCAGCTATGGCAGGCGCTGGCCCGGACGTGGTTGCTCTTGATAACGCGGGATGGCCGATTGACCTGGCCGCTATGGGCCTCATCATTCCTCTGGATGATAAGATCGCAGCCAGCGGCAATGATTATCTGCAGGGACCATTGGATTCCGGCATGTATCAGGGACAGTATTATTCCGTACCGTGGTATTTCAATAATACGGGTCTTTATTACAACAAGACAATCCTGGAAGATATCGGGGTTGCGAATCCTC
>JAGZXV010000100.1 GCA_018378255.1 Clostridiaceae bacterium
GCGGGCAGAAACTGAAAACCGAATCAGTTTCTGAGATGCCCCTGAACGGTAAAGTCATGAGGAGTTTACCGTGAATGGGCATCGGACCGCTTTTTTTCATGCTGGAAGCCTTAGTTCCACTTAACGATTGAAATCAGATCCCTGTATCGTTTGGTTCCTCCGTTCAGGTTCCCGCCCTGGTTCTCCGTCATCCGCCCTCCCCGCTTTTCTGCGTATCTTTCTCAACCAAATCCCAATTATGATGAATTTTAGTGAATCTTTCGTGAAAATCTGTTAAAATAGCAGAAGAAAGATTTAATTACTATATTTTACGGGTGAGGTGGCAGGTATGCAGTTGGAGAAAACGTCAATATCGAAAAGCTTTTATGATAACGCCGCCGCCAGTCTGCTGACCATCCGGGATGCTGTGGCATATCTTGAAAAGGAAGTTAAAACCCGTACCCTGAGAGAAAAACTGGAGAAATTCGGAGACGGGCGGGATCTGCAGAAAGTGCTGGTGGAGGGCCTGCTGGAGAATGATCCGGCCCGGAAAAAGGATTCTGTGGAGAGACGGGTCAGAGGCTGGCTGAGTAATGGGAACGACCGTTCCATTGATAAGCAGGCGGCCATAGAGGTGTGCTTTATCCTGAAGCTGTCCATAGGAGAGGCAGACCAATTAGTGACTATGGTTTCAGAAGAAGCCCTGCATTATCGGAATCCGGATGAGATTGTCTACATATTTGCCCTTCAGCATGGCATGACATACCCGGAAGCAGTGAGGCTGAATGACCAGATGAAGGAGACCTTGTCAAAGATCAAGGACAGCAGCGAACTTTCAGAAAACAGCTTCACTCCAATCATCCGTTCGGAAGTCTCCGCCATTCAGACAAAAGAGGAACTGGCGGATTATCTGGAAGATTCGGTGGGACGCCTTGGGCGCTATCACAATAATGCATATCAGGAATTTATGAGCCGTCTGGAACTGTTAGAGAGCCCCAGAATGGATGAGGCTGAATTGAGGGGAGGCGGGTTTGATGATGAACATTTAACCATGCGCGATATCCTCAGAGAATATCTGTTCGAGAAAAATGTGATTTATGCGATGGAACGGGCGGGTAAACGGACAGAAAAGAAAAAGGGCAGAGACCGGGAACAGGAACTGACAGAAGAAAAGCTTGTATTTACAAAAGTTCAGGAAAATATCAGCAAGAGCTGGCCGGATGAAAGCACCCTTTCCAAGATGAAATCCAGGAAAATCGACGTGACCCGGAGGGTTTTGATCCTGCTGTTCATAGCAACCGACCAGGGGAAAGACTGGGGAAGGGAAACGGGAGAACTGGAAAAGGCATATAAAGATGAGGTCGGTCATGATTATTATGTCTATGATGACTGGGATGACGAGCTGACTGAGGATGAGGTGTTTGAGGACATATATACACGCCTCAATGACATGCTTTCCCTGTGCGGTTTTGCCACGCTGGACCCAAGGTCTCCGTTTGACTGGCTGATATTATACTGTATCTGTGTGGATGATATCTTTGATATCGATATACGGATGCGGGGAATTTTCAAAGAAATGTTCGGAGAGAGGATGGAAGAATAAGGAAAATAAATTCAAGTCCGTTTTCATGGATATGGTACAGTAAAACTGCGAATTGAGAAACCATGATTAAATGGAGAGAGATATGGACAGAAGAAGCGTATTAAAAAAAGGAACAATCCTGCCTTTTCCCGGAATGTTATGCACAATTGAATCGCTGGCCGGAAAGGGATCAAATGCAATCGTCTATCTCGGTTCTTACCCGGATCACCAGCAGCCGGACCTGCGCCACCGTGTACTGATTAAAGAACTGTTTCCCCATCATCCGAGGGGGGCGATTTACAGGAATGAAGAGAATGAGATTTGTTTTGATAAGGGTGCGGCAGAAACCATGCGGCTTCAACGGGCCGGATTTGTCAGGGCCAATGAAATACATATCCGGCTGTTGGGAGATCATCCGGGAGATATAGACTTTAATATCAATACATTTTCCCTCCATAATACGCTGTATTCTGTTTTGGGATTTTCCGGCGGCAGAAGCATGGATAAGGAGTTAAATGTGCCCGGAGCGGAACGGATTTCATTGTCTGTCCACATCAGAAGAATGCTTGGGGCGCTGGACGTTTTGGAAGTATTTCATGAGTCCGGTTATCTGCATCTGGACATCAGCCCGGAGAATATACTGCTGATCGGAGAAGGAAAAAAGGAACGGGTCAGCCTGATTGATTATAACAGTGTCCATACATTAGAAGAAATCCGGAATGGGGATCCGGCCTGCAACAGCGCCAGAGAAGGTTATACGGCTCCGGAGATCCGTATAAAGAGGGTTGATTCCATCGGTTATACTTCAGATCTCTATGCGTTGACCGCCGTATTTTACCGCTGCATTTCAGGAAGGGAGCTGTCGGCCATGCAGGTGGTCCGGGCGGTTGTTCCTGATCTGACGGGAGCAAAATGTTTAGAAGGGATGCCGGATACGGTTCTTAGCATGGTGAGGCAGATTTTGAGGCAGGGGTTATCATCCGTCAGGAGCCGGAGATACAATACTGCGGCGGACATGCGGTTGGATCTGGAAGAACTTCAGGATCGGATCAATGGAAAGGGGATTACGCATTGGGCGCTTTGGGAAACCGGGCGGATTAATGTGCTGCACACCATAAAGGCCAACCCGGCCCTGGAATATGTCAGGGAAGATGAAAAGATCTATCCCCTGGCCGGTATGCGGGCGGATGGAACTGCGGTTACGCTCACAGAGCTGTTTAGGCAGCTGACTGCATCAGACGGACAATCTGTGATGATGCTGGGAGGGGCCGGTATGGGAAAGACCACCGCCCTGTTAAGAACCGCATACCGTCAGAGAACTGTGTATTCAGCCGCTGAACCGGCTTTTGCCTATATTTCCCTGTATGGATGGAATAACGGCGGCAGTGAGTTCATCAAGAATAAACTGCTGGAAAATCTGAGGTTTAAACCGGAAACGGACTGTATTGAAACCGCCAGGCACGATCTGATCCGCCTGCTATCCTCTCCGCTGCATACGAAATGGGGGGACCGCCCGAAACTTCTGATCCTTTTAGACGGGTTAAATGAAGCGTCAGGTGATCTTACCCTGCTCATGAAGGAAATCGCGGAACTGTCCGCTATGGCGGGGGTACGGATCCTTTTGACCAGCCGCAGTGAGATCGCAGCTCTGCCTTTTCCAAAAATAACATTGAGGCAGCTGGAAGAGACGGAAGTGACCGCCGTACTTTCAGAGAACGGCATTCTTCCGCCAGACAATCATGAGCTGTTTCAGCTGCTCCGCACCCCGATGATGCTGTCAATCTTTGTTAAGACCGCATTAGAAGGGGAAAAACAGTTATTTATAGATACCCAGGAACAGCTTCTTACCAGCTACTTTTCATCCCTTCTGGATAAGGAGATGAAAAAATACCCGGAAGATTCTTCTGAGCGGTGGCGGGTAGATGCGGCATTGCATTATGTCCTTCCCGAGATGGCCTGCTTTCTCCATACCAGGGAAGCGGCGGCTTCCAACCGGGAACTCCTTCCTGTAATTGAAAAATGCTTCCGCAGGCTGTCAACACAGGATATGACAGCCGTATTTCCCCAATGGATCGGACATTTGTCGGATATACGGGGAGAGGCCCAGAATGCGGAAGCCTGGTACGGGCAGTTGGTTCATAACATTCTTTGGAGGCGGCTGGGGCTGATCATCAGGGATGAAGAAGGTAATTACAGGATTGTCCACCGGCTGATTGAGGAATATCTGATTGGTAGCCGGCAGGACTTCCATCATAAATTTTTACGGCGGAGAAGAATACGCAGCACCATCGCAGCGGCGCTGTTTCTGCTTTTGATAACCGCTTTCTACCAGGGGATTTACGTGCCAGGCAGATTATCGCCCGTCACTGCAGAGGTAAAGGCATATTATGATAGGGATCTTTCACAAAATGTATTTGATACGGCATTTGCCGCATATATGAATGCCGCCGCCCAATATGATAATGTAGTGAATCTTTTGGACTGTCTTGAAAAAGAGCCTGTTGATGAGATTGACTATAATACAAAGCTATATCGCTGTAAAAACGGCCTGAAGGAGAACCCGGCAGATCAAAGGGAATTTGCAGCACCGCTTGCAGATCAACTGCTGGCCAGCGGCCGGATTATGCCTTGGTCTGGAACGCCCTTGAATACGGAACTCTATAAGGATTTGACCTCTCTTTCTGCGGACCGGGCGGCTGATTATCTGAACTATGTTGAGATTCTGGAACGGCTGAGACAGGATCCGGGGTTATGGGATGAGTTTGGAGAAGATTATGTGGCCAATTTTAGAAAGGCTGTAAAATGTGACGCCTATATTGCCGGAAAATACTACTGGTTTTTGCTGGAACCGGAACTTTCCGCCATGAAAAACAGCACCTTGGAGTTGGAAACTGATAATTATCATCTTTATATGAAGAATATCGCCCTGTATCCAAAGCAGAATGAAATTACGGCTGCGTCAGAAGCGGATGATATAGAAAATAATCTGGAGGCTTACGAAGCAAACCAGTCGGCGGCGTGGCGCTTATTTCTGAAGAATGCCGCTATCAATTTAATCGGCAGTACGGAGGAATAACGGACTATGAAGAAAACCTTTAAGATAAAAATAATGCCAGTTTTATTGGCGGTGGGTATGATTTCGGGATTAAATGGCTGTACGTCCGGAAACAGTGCGGCTGAAAGTCCAAATCAGTCGGAAACTGCTGAGATTGATGAGACTGCCCAAACAGCGGATATTGAGACAACAGAGACAGAGGTTTTTTCGACTGATCCGCCGGAAAAAGGCGCGGCGGTTGAACATCTTCTGACTGTGTGGTCGGACTACCTTCAGGTGCTTGACCAAATATATGGCAGCCAGTTATGGGCTCTTGAATACGTGGAAAATTACGTGAACAGCGGGGATTGGAACGACCTTACAAAAGCCAGAACCGCCTGTATCGCATCAGCCCATTATCTTTCGACACTCACCATGACGGAAGAAGATTTAACAGAGGAAGAGTATCTGATATTAGCCGATGCCGGAATTGATATCGCTTATCAAACGGATAAAGCCCAGTCAATTCAGGAAAGTCAGGAAGAAGCTCACAGACTGATCCGCGAATTCATGCTGGAATACCTGGAATCGCAGATATTCTATTCCAGCCGCGTGGATCTACTGAAACAGCAGATTTCTATAAATAAAGAATATATACAGTGTATGAGCGAATATGAATGCACAACGGTCAACTATATGCTTTTTTCATTGGGCGATGAAAGTCTGGCGCAGGATTTTTGGAACGCCATGCCGGAAAAGTATCCGGCGCTTTGCAGGGGATATAGGGACTGGATCGACAATGAGGAGGGCCTTATGGATGCCGGAGATGCATATTTAGACGGCCTTGATGCTATTATCTTAATGCAGTCCGATCTGACATCCGGTATCGAGGCGGAGCTGTATACCATGAACCAGATTATTGAGAACAATGATATGGAAAAGCTGTTGTCCTCCGCATTTATTATGAACCATATGCCCGAACTTCTGCCAATGCCGGACTGGTATGATCCCCAGACTGCCGGATATTTGAGCTTTGTTCTTAACCCGGACGGCAGCATCCTGTACCCGGAATCAGGAGATGTTCTGGAAGATGCGGATTATGGGATGTATATCCAGATAACAGAGCTTACGGAAGATGATATCAATTGGTATATCAAGCTGGTTAGGGATATGGGACAGGATGCATGGAAGCTTGAAGGGGAAAATAAATGGTATATCAGAATGCCGGATTACAGTGTCCAGATCAGTCTGGAGAACGGGACTGCGACGCTGCTTTTTAACGGCCAGGATGTAACATTCGCCCCGCCCTGGTATCTGGAACTATAAAATACGAAAGTGAGTGACAGATTCTGGCGCCGAACCTTGGATTTATGGTTCGGCGCCATTTTTCTATGCTTCAAAGAGCGGGTAAGAGGTATGGGAACGGGTGTGGTTACACCGGAAACGAGTTTCAAAAAAAACCCGGAACATTTGATATTCTATGCTTGTCGAGAGAAATAAACAGATCACTTTCATTGGCGGAAGGCACGATTACGCCGAATGATTGACAGGACAGGAGGATTGGAATGCGAAAATTGAAACTTGTAAAGGGGACTACCAAAAAAGCGATTGCCATGGCATCCGCTTTTATGATGACGTTTGGCACGGCAGCAGGGAATGTATCTGTGATATCCGCATATGCTGAAACAACAGCGATTGCGGTTGATACAGAAAATTCAGATTCCACTGGGGATGTTACAGCGGGAGTGACAGAAGGAACCAGCGGAGCGGAGGAAACCGGCGGAGCGGGAGAAACAGGAGATAACGGAGAAGCCGGTGGAACCGGTGAAGCGGGAGAAACAGGCGATAACGGAGAAGCCGGTGGAACCGGTGAAGCGGGAGAAACAGGCGATAACGGTGAATCAGGAGAAACCGATGGAAACGGAGAAGCCGGAGAATCAGAAGATAACAGTGAAGCGGGAGAAAACGGCGGAAACGAAGAAAGCGGCGAATCAGGAGAAACCGGAGAAACCGGAGAAACCGGCGAAACTGGTGAAACGGAAGAAAACGGAGAGACTGGTGAAACGGGAAAAACTGATGAATCAGGAGGAACCGGTGAAAACGAAGACGCCGGGACAACAGAAGAAACTGACGAATCGAAAGAAGCCGGTGAAAATAACGGAGCGGAAGAATCCGAGGGAACCGGTACAGCTGACGATTTAGAAAAACCAGATGAGAATAAGGCGGCTGATAAAGAGGTTTCCAATACCGAAAAACAGCCGGAGATAACGGATGAAAAACAGCAGAATACAATATCACCGGCTGAACTTCAGCAGAAGGCCGTGACATTGACGGAAATTACCGACAACGGTTTTTGGTATATTTTATTTGACAGCATCATACATGAGGGTGATTATTATTACCTGATAAATGAATCAGGCGAAAAAGGGGAGAAAATCACCAAGCAATATATAGAGACACAGGCGGCTGAACAAGGATCAATTATCCGCTATGTAGATGAAGAAGGCAATGTGGTGAAAAAGAAGTGGCTGGAGGAGGGAGATTCTTTCCGTTATGCCAACGGTGACGGCGAAATACTTTTTAATGCACCGTCTCAGGTTACCGGTGGATTTTTCGGAGATTTTGATGAGTATGGTTATTGGACACCTGCCGCTACCGGTTTTCATGAAACAAAGCTTAAAAAAGAGGTCTTTATCATACAGTATGTGGGAAAAGACGGAAGAATTGAAGGAATTGGCGGAGCAGAAGGTAAAAAACATATTCAGCAGTACTGTTTTAAGGAAGAAGCAGGAGTAAAGACCTGTTATCTGCTGGATGAAGAAAGAAAGACAATTTTAGATGGTACACCCATAGCCAATACATGGATTGAGGACCTTCGTACAGATGATCTGGGGCATGTGATAACCGGGGTAAATGAGAAAGAGATTGACGGCAAATACTACGATTTTGATGAAGAAGGCCGCAGCACTCTGATAACCAACACCTTTATCGGCGAGGGAGAAGACAAAATCTATGTGGGTGAAGACGGTGCGCAGGTTAAGGGGGAGTTTGTATCTTATGAGGAATACGTCATTTATATCGATACAAACGGCAAACAGGCATTTCGTAAATGGATAGAAACTGACGGTAAGTTCCGCTACGTCAATAGTAAAGGCCATATGATCATCGATGATGATAAAGAAGCAGGCGGATTTTACGGTCATTTTGATTCAGAAGGTTACTGGACCCCTATCGAACATGAATTCTTTGAAAGCTCTGTAGGAGAAACCAGGGTTAATAAATACAGCGGTGATGCGGGCAGGATATGCGGAACTGGCGGAGAAGGTGATAAGAGACATACTTCTCTATACTGTTTTACAATTGATAACTGGGATTGTTACTTAGTACCGGGCGATGCGGAAAGTTTAAGCGATGAGTTGAAGGTTAGGAGTATTTGGATTGATGATTTATATGTTAATGAAATAGGCAGTCTGACGGTCAGCGAAGAATGCCTGGAAATAGAAGATCAATTTTACAAGTTTGACGTTGAAGGCCACAGCAGCCTGATTGTTAATCAATTCGTTACCGGCGCTGACGGGAAAGAATACTATGTCGGATCTGATGGCGCAAAGGTATTTAATGAACTGATTACCTATGACAGTAATAAATATTATATCGGGGAAAACGGACAAAAGGTGATCAGCAGCCTGATTCTTGCAGACGGACAGCACTATTATTTTGAAGCAGACGGAAAGATGGCAGTCAGCAAGTTTGTAACATTTGACGGCGCTCTTTACTATGTTGACGCGGAAGGAAAGGTGGTAACCAATCAATTTGCAACAGTCGGAGAAGATACATTCTACTTTGGCGCCGATGGAAAGAAAGTGGTGAGCAGCCTTGTAACCGATGAGACAGGAACTTATTATGTAGGAACAGACGGCAAAAAGTTAACCAGCCAGATTGTGCGTGTTGACAGTGATGACTATTATGTCGACGAAACAGGCAAGGTGGTTACCAGCAGGTTTGCAGAAGTTGGAGATGATGTGTTCTACTTTGGGGCGGACGGAAAGAAAGCTCTGAATCAGTTTGTAACCGATGAAACCGGAACCTATTATGTGGGAGCGGATGGAAAGAAGCTGACCGATCAATTTGTAATAGTCGGAACGGATACTTATTATGTTGACGCGGAAGGCAAACGAGTAACCGGCCGGTTTGCCGCCTATAACGGAAAGACCTTCTATTTCGGCGACGACGGCAAGAAAGTGACAGACAGTTTTGTGACGGATGAAACCGGAACTTATTATGTCGGTACCGATGGCCAGAAGGTAATGAACCAGTTCGTGTCGGATGAAACCGGATCTTACTATATGGGAACCGATGGAAAGATGACGTTCAGCCAGTTCGTGACAGTCGGACCGGACACTTATTATGTGGGTGCCGACGGACGGATGGCAACAAACCAGTTCGCCACCTATGGCGGAGATACCTTCTATTTTGGCGCTGATGGGAAGAAAGCGGTAAATCAGTTTGTAACGGATTCAACGGGAACCTACTATGTGGGAGCCGATGGAACGATCGTAACCGATGAACTCATAACAGTTGGACCGGATACCTATTATGTGGATGCGGACGGTAAGAAAGTGATCAGCCGGTTTGTGGAGGTTGGAGAGGATACCTTCTACTTTGATGCGGATGGAAAGAAAGCGTTCAACAGGCTTGTAACGGATTCAACAGGAACCTACTATGTGGGTGCAGACGGCAGAAAGGTGACCAGCCAGTTTGTGACAGACGGAACGGACACCTACTGTGCCGGTGAGGATGGCCGGATGGTGACGAACCAGTTCGCGACATATGGAGAGGATACGTTTTACTTTGGTTCGGACGGAAAGAAGGCGGTCAGCCGTTTTGTAACAGAAGGACCGGATACCTATTATGTAGGTGCGGACGGTAAAAAGGTGACGAACCAGTTTGCCACATACGGAAATGATACGTTCTATTTCGGTGCGGATGGAAAGAAAGTGACGAACCAGTTTGTATCGGATTCAACGGGAACTTATTATGTGGGATCAGACGGCAGAAAAGCGATCAGCCGGTTTGTATCAGACGGCGTCCATACCTTCTATATGGCGGAAGACGGCAAAATGGCAGTACGCAGGTGGCTTAATGATGAGAGAGGATTCCGATATGTGAACGGAAAAGGCTACATGCAGGTCAACACTATAAAAGTGGCAGGCGGATTTTACGGCCGGTTTGATGCAGAAGGTTATTGGACAGATATATCGAATACATTTTTTAAGGATGAACTCAGCGATGGCACGATTGTGACCAAATATTCAGGAGCGGAAGGCAAGGTCGCAGGAATCGGTGAGAAAGTTGACGGCAGAAAATATTTCTGCTTTGAGGAAAAGGCCGGCGGAACGTACTGCTATCTGATTGGCAGCGATGAAACTCCGGCGGATGGAGTTCAGGCAGCAAATGTCTGGATCAGTGATATGTGGGTAAATGCCGGCGGTTATCTGGTAAAGAACAGCGATGTTCCGGTTGATGGGGTATATTACCATTTTGACAAAGACGGGCACGGCACATTGATCAACTACCGGATTTCCTATGTGCTCAATGGAGGAACCAACAGCGGCAATCCATCCAGCTACAACGGCGCTATGGACACCATCGTATTAGGAGAAGCCAAAAGGCCCGGTTACAGGTTTGACGGTTGGTATACGGACAGCGGATTTACGAGCAGAGTTACAGAAATTCCTGCCAGGAGTTACGGAGATATGACGATCTATGCCAAATGGGAAGCGATTTATGTTGACAGCGGCAGCGATGACAGTGATGACAGTGACGACAGCTACAGCGGATCAGGCAGCAGTTCGGGCAGCAGTACAAACACCAATACCGGTGCTAATGCCAATACGAATACCAATACAAACACTAATACAAATACCAATACGAATGCTGGCAGCGCATCACCTGTGTCCGTATCTGTAGGCGCGGATCAAAGTGTGACTGTGCAGCACGGCGAAGTCACCGTGTCAGCAGATTTAACCCTTACAAGCGCAGGAAGCTTAAATAATAATACCATCGTTTCCGTTAAAGAAACTGCGGAAGTTACCTTAGCAGAAGGACAGAAAGCCGAAATAGCCACAATAGCGGTGGGTGCGGACGGTTCCACCAGATCCCTTCTGGCATCCCAGGTACAAGGAGCGACCGTACAGCAGACTACCATCACTGTGCAGGGAGTTGCGGTAACTCAGAATGCCGTTGTATATGCCGATGGAACCAAGGTAGCGCAGAAATCAGGCGCAGTGGAACTGGAAGGATTTGCGGAGACTGTAATTTCAACAGAACAGGCGATCCAAAGCGGAGCCCAGACGATAGCGGCCGCATATAATGACAAGGTTGAAATAGACTTAAACCAGTACCAGCAGGTCGGAGCGGCAGTGGCTTATGAAGTGGTTCCGGGAGTAAACGGAACAGTTCCGCAGACACAGGTGGAGCAGACCAGTTTTACACCAGGCCAGGAGGTGAAAGCCCTGATTACCGATGCGGCGGGAAATGTAACGGCAGTTACGGTCGTTGTAGGTGATAAAGGGGTGGTACAGTATCCGATTCCGGGTGTAAACTGTATTGTCAGATTTATGGTGCCTAAAACAGAATAAAGTTTTCTTCTGAACCTGTCCGGTTCCTTAAAAATGGAACCGGGCGGGTTCTTCTTTTGTGATAATTGATATTCCCCTGATTTTGAATGCCTGTGTGGGAAACTTGACAATAAATGAATAATCATTTATTATAGAGGTAAGAGGTGCGGCAATGAGAAGAAAAGATGATGAAAAAGAACAGCGTATCAAGAATGCGGTGATAAAACTTATGCTTCAGGAAGGGTTTCATGGCACTTCCATATCAAAGATTGCCAGGATGGCAGAGGTTTCCCCGGCAACTGTATATATTTATTTTGAGAGCAAAGAAGACATGCTTCAGGATATTTACAGGGAATATTCGGAAGAAGTCTTCAGCTATCTGCTGGATAAGGTTCAGATGGATATGGACGGAGAACGGCTGATTGAAACGCTTGTCAGGAATTATTATACCTATATGACAGAACACCAGGAGGTTTTCAGCTTTGTGGAGCAATTTTCAAACTGCCCTGCCATGTCCAATAAATGTACGGGGAAAAAGGGAATCTGCCACGTTATGAACCTGTTTTCAGAGATGAAGAGACGGGGAGTTATCAAAGATTACAGCGATGAGAACCTGGCGGCGATTCTGTTCTATCCGGTAAAAGCCATTGCCGCTGAAGGCCATAAAGACGATGATAAAAGGGAAGAATTGCTGGAGGAATTAATCAGGATGATACAGAGCGCAGTTCTGATATAAAGAGACAGGCGGGATAAGGATGCTGTTTGCAGCAGAATATCCCGCTGCTTTATAGGAGATTGATAAATGAATGTTCGCTTAATGAGGAGGGATAAGAATGGATACATATGATACCATGGAAAAAGGGCTGGCAGTGCCGATAATAAACAGCGTTTTGCTGCCGGGAGTGACGACAGCGGTCCATTTATCGGAGTCAAATAAGTGGATCATAGATGCGTTGGAACAGAAGGAAACCGCCTTAATTGCCATTCCCTATAAGGGAAAGATCAGCAAAATGGATTTTCAGGAAGAAGATTTCCACCGATATGGAGTATCTTTTCTGCCCATCCATATTGAGAAAAATGAACAGGGCGCTTTTGTGCAGATAAAAACGCTTGAAAGAATCCGCGCAGACAGAGTTTACCGGGAAGAGGGCAGTTTGTATGCCGATTACATTTCCTGTCCGGACCAAAATGATCTGGATGAGAAAAGCCAGCAGGAAATTCTTGAATATTTCAGGCGTGTCATCCGGGAAATCAGCGAAAGATTTCAGAATGGAGATGAATTTGTAAAAATCGTGGAAGGGATTACAGACATTAATTCCATGATTACATATTTGAGCCAGTTCATGACGATGGCGGCTGAGGAAAAGTATGAATACCTTAAAATGGATTCTCTTAAAGAGCGGAGTCTGCGTTTTATGGATGCCCTTCTGAAACAGGAGGAATCCATTGAACTGAATTTAAGGTTCAATGAGAAGTTCTCAAAAAAGGCAAACCGGTATTACAGAGAACAAGTGCTGCAGGAGCAGCTGAAGGCCATTCAGGAAGAGCTGAACCAGGGGCAGCCCAAAGGGCGGAAAGACAGCAGTGATTACCGAGCCAGGATAGAAGAAGCCTGGCTGCCCGAAGAAGTACGGGAAGCGGCCCTTGAAGAAGTGGAAAAGCTGGAAACCCAGGGACAGGGGAATGCAGAAGAAAATATAATACGGAATTACCTGGACTTTCTCTTAAAACTTCCCTGGAAAAAGGAAGAGGGCATGGAGATCGATTTGGAAAAGGCCAGAAGGATTTTAAATGAGGACCACTACGGCCTTCAAAAAGTAAAAGAACGGATTCTCCAGCATCTGGCGGTAATGAAACTAAAAAATGACAAGCTGGGTTCCATTCTTCTCCTTGTCGGCCCGCCGGGAACCGGAAAGACGAGCCTGGGGAAGAGCATTGCCAGGGCGCTGGAACGGAACTATGTCCGTCTCAGTTTCGGCGGAATCCGCGATGAGGCGGAGATTCGCGGCCACCGCAGAACTTATATCGGCGCTCTGCCGGGTAATATATTAAAGAGCATGAAAAAGGCCGGGACCACAAATCCTGTGATGGTGCTGGATGAAGTGGATAAGCTGATGCCGGGCGGTTTTAACGGGGATCCGGCCAGCGCATTGCTGGAAGTGCTGGATCCTGAACAGAACAATACATTTACGGATCACTATCTGGATCTTTCCTATGATCTTTCCGATGTGTTTTTTATCGCCACGGCGAATTCGACGGACACCATACCTGGGCCGCTGCTGGACCGGATGGAGGTCATACAGATATCAGGGTATACAGAGGATGAAAAGATGCATATAGCCATGGATCATCTGATTCCCGATGTGCTGAAAGATCATGGCCTGGCTGAAGGACAAGTGGTGATTGGGCCGGATGTGCTGAACCGGATGATTCACGACTATACCAGGGAGGCCGGCGTCAGAGGACTGAAGAAGCAGCTGGCGGCAGTGGCCAGAACTGTGTCTGAAAAGATTGTCATGCATGAAACGGAACTGCCGTATACAGTGAAAGAAGAGGAATTGGAGGAGATGCTGGGGCCGCAGGTATCACGCCATGATATCGCCCAGGTGGATAATCCGCCTGGTGTGGTAACCGGACTTGCCTGGACGCCTGTGGGAGGAGAGATCCTTTTCATTGAGGCCACGGATATGCCGGGCAGCGGGGAAGTGGTGCTCACCGGGAAACTGGGAGACGTTATGAAAGAATCGGCAATGATTTCTCTGAGCCTGTTAAAATCCCGGCTTCCGCTCAATGCAGTGAATTTCAAGGAACGGGACATCCATATCCACGTTCCTTCAGGTGCGGTTCCAAAGGACGGTCCATCAGCCGGCATTGCGCTGTTTACGGCCCTGGCCTCCTTGTTTACCGGCCGGAAAGTGGATTCAAAACTCGCAATGACAGGAGAAATCACGTTGAGGGGGGCGGTACTGCCCATCGGAGGACTGAAGGAAAAACTGCTGGCCGCACAGTGGGCCGGTATAAAAAAAGTCCTGATACCAAGAGAAAATACCAGGGATTTAAAAGAATTGCCAAGGGAGATAAGGGAACAGATGACGATCATTGCGGTCGATACCATTGAAGATGTTTTAAGAGAAACCATTGGAATTTCCCTGCCGAGAATCGAGCATGTGATGCTGGGGGAGCAGAACGGTGGGAAAGCTTTATTTCAGTGACGTACTAAATGACATCCGGGAAAACCTTAGATTTAAGGTTTCCCGGATGTTTTTTTCTGTCCGGCCTCCTTTCTGCTTTCTGTCATAGAGCAGCCGCAGCCAGAATAAATCCCCAAAACTGCGGACTATGCTCCGGCCTCCTGCAAAAAGGGAAAACACTTCCGGTAAAAACAAACAGATTTAAACCGCAATATTTTTAAATACTTACGCAAGATAAATAAATGCCCAATTTAAGAATGAAAGCTATAATGAAGATAAGTTATTCCTGTTGGGTGAGGTGTGAAACCGCAAAATATTATAATGTAGAAGGAGGATTTACTATGAAAAGAAGGAAGTTAGCAGCAGTGGCGGTGACCGCAGCAATGATGTGCGGAATTTTGGCAGGATGCGGGGGGAAAACGGAACCGTCCAAAGCAGAGGATCCGGTAAAAACCACAGAAGCGTCTGCCGGCAAGGAAGCAGAAACAAAAGAGCAAGATTTGAAAAAAGAGGAATCATCCGGTGAGACCGGTAAAACGGCGGAGAAGAAAGAGGGTGAAAAGCAGGAGATAGGAGCTGTGACCGTTTATTCTCCGGCTCCCGCAGAGCCTCTCGAAGGCGGAATCAGCGCATTTACGGAAGCCACCGGCATTCAGGTCAATGTGGTTGCCGCAGGCACCGGAGAACTGTTAAAGAGGGTGGAATCTGAAGCGGCGAACCCTTTATGCGATGTGGTTTGGGGCGGAGGCGCCGAATCCATGCAGTCTTATTCCCAGTATTTTGAACCATACGTATCTGAACAGGATGGGAAAATACCGGATACGGTCAAGGATGCCAATGACTGTTGGATTGGGGAATCTCCGGTTCCTGTTGTTATCATGTATAACAAAGATGTGCTGGATCAGCTGGGGGTGGAAATACCTGAAAGCTGGGAAGATCTGCTGAATCCGAAGCTGAAAGGCATGATCTCATATGCCGATCCCGGAAAATCGGGCTCTGCTTATACACTGCTCTGCACCATGGTCACAGCGTTTGGAAAAGATGACGGAAAAGGCTGGGAATTTGTAGAAGAACTCTATCGCAATCTGGACGGAAAGGTACAGGGAAGTTCCTCAAACTCCTATAAACTGGTGGCAGATGGTGAATACGCTGTCGGCCTTACACAGGAAAAGTCAGTACAGGAGTATCTGGACGCCGGAGCTTCCAATATCGGGTATGTATATCCGAAAGAAGGCACCTCGGCAGTTCCTGATGCAATCGCGGTTGTTAAAAACTGTCCGAATCCGGAAGGGGCCAAAATGTTTGTGGATTTCATTCTGAGCGCTGAGGCCCAGCAGATGCAGGCGGACGAGTTTAACCGCCGGCCGGCCAGAGATGACGTATCGGCACCGGGAACTTTAAGTGATTTAAAGGATATCCCTCTGGTTGATTACGATTTTGAGTGGGCAGGAAACAGCAAAGCTGAAATTCTGGAGCAATGGCAGGAGATTGTGGTGAACAACTGATGAGCGTGCAGCGCGTCTTGGTACAAAGGCGTCTGCAGAACATTTATTTTAGAATAACCGACTGGAGAAGATAGATATGAGCGGGGATGTCAGCATTAAAAATGCCGTGAAGCGTTATAAGGACTTTTTGGCAGTCAACCATATTAGCATAGATATTAACAAAGGGGAGTTTTTTACTCTTCTGGGGCCATCCGGGTGCGGAAAGACCACGCTTTTAAGAATGATCGCCGGTTTTAATTCCATCGAAGAGGGTGAAATATACATAAAAGACCGTTTGATCAACAACGTGGAGGCCCATAAAAGGGATATTGGCCTGGTATTCCAGAACTATGCGATTTTTCCCCATATGACCGTATGGGAAAACGTTGCATATGGGCTGAAAGCAAAGCATATGCCCAAAAAGGAAATTTCGGAAAAGGTGAAGGAAGCATTGGAACAGGTACAGATTCAGGCTCTGGCGGACAGAAAACCAAACGAGTTGTCCGGCGGTCAGCAGCAGAGAGTGGCTTTGGCCAGGGCATTTGTCATTGAACCCGGGTTGCTGCTGATGGATGAACCATTGTCAAATCTGGATGCCAAACTGCGGGTGCAGATGAGGACTGTAATCAAACGCCTCCAGAACCGGTTGGGGATCACCACGGTTTACGTTACCCATGACCAGGAAGAAGCCCTGGCCATATCGGACCGGATTGCAGTCATGAAAAGCGGAAATATAATGCAGATCGGGACACCTGAGGAGATATACAGGCATCCGGCCAATATATTTGTGGCAGGATTTATCGGAGTAACCAATTTTATTAAAGGGACGCTGAGATCATCCGGCGGCACCGGAAAACTGGATATAAAGGGCAGTGAATACCAGGTTAAGTGCAAAAAAGACTTTGACGGAGAAGTGGTGGTCTCTGTCCGGCCGGAGCATGTGGCCCTGTCAGAAAGCGGAATCAGGGGAACCATAACATTTTCCGTGTTTCTGGGCGATTATATTGAGTATGAAATCCGGCTGGACAGCGGGGAAGAAATCCAGATGAATGAATACACAAAGGATTGTGCCGAAAGAAAACCGGTGGGAATGAAAGTGTGGCTGGAATTTGACCAGAACCGCATCTGTGCGTATGATCCGGCTACGGAAGAGGTGATCACATGCTGAAAAAAGGGAAATTCCGGTTTGATTTCTGGTCGGTGAGCAACCTTGTGATCCTGGCATTTTTAGGCATTTTCCTTGTATTTCCGTTTTCTTCATTGATTTACAGAAGTTTATTTTCTCCGAAAACGGATGGGATTACCCTGCAGAACTTCATCACATTTTTCACCAAGAAATATTATTATAATACGCTGAAAAACAGCATGTACTGCTGTGCTGTAACAACGCTGACTACGACGCTGATCGGCGTCCCAATGGCCTATTTAATGACCAGATATAATATATGGGGAAAGAAAATCCTATATATTTTAATCGTAATGTCACTGATGTCGCCTCCGTTTATCGGGGCATACTCCTGGATTATGCTGTTTGGCCGGTCTGGTTTTGTGACCGGACTGCTGGAGCCTTTAGGAATTACGCTGCCGCCGATTTACGGTAAACTGGGAATCATACTGGTATTCACGTTCAAGCTGTTTCCCTATGTATATCTTTATACGGCAGGGGCAATGAACTGTATCGACAGCTCTTTGGAAGAAGCGGCTGAAAACCTGGGATCAAACCGGCTCCGCAGGCTGATGACGATTACGCTGCCGGTGGTACTGCCCTCTATTGCGGCTGGAGCGGTTATGGTATTTATGACATCGCTGGCGGATTTTGGCACTCCTATGCTGATCGGGGAAGGTTTTACGGTTCTGCCGGTTCTGATTTACAATGAATATATCAGTGAAATGGGAGGAAATGCCAATTTAGCCAGCGCCCTGAGCGTGATCGTGGTGTTGTGTTCCACCGGCGTACTCCTGGTTCAGAAACTGCTGATATCCAGAAAGAATTATGTCATGACCGCCATGCGCCCGCCGCAGGAAGTTGTGCTTAAAGGTTGGAAACGGGCGGCTGCGTCGCTGCCTGTAATCCTCATCGCAGCTATTTCCATAATGCCTCAGGCAGTGGTTCTGGTCACTTCATTCATCAATACGAAGGGTCCGAGATTTGTGGAGGGCTTTGGCCTGGGAAGCTATAAAACGATTGTGAGTAGGCTGGGCTTAAATATCAGAAATACATATGTATTCTCCCTGGCTGCTATTGTGCTCATCGTGCTGGGAGGTATGCTGATTTCTTATCTCACCGTCCGAAGAAAAGGAAAAGTGGCCAGAATTCTGGATATGATGATTATGTTTCCATTTGTAATACCGGGTTCTGTTTTGGGTATCAGCCTTGTGGTGGCATTTAATAAAAAGCCTCTGCTTTTGACGGGAACAGCGGCTATACTCATCATTTCTTACGTGGTGCGGAAACTTCCATATACGGTCAGGTCGGGAAGTGCGTTTCTGCACCAGATGGATCCATCTGTAGAAGAAGCCTCGGTAAATCTGGGGGTTTTTCCGATGAAAACATTTTTCAAAATAACTGCGCCTCTGATGCTTCCGGGAATCCTTTCAGGAGCGATTTTAAGCTGGATTACCTGTGTAAATGAATTGTCTTCCAGCATTATGCTGTATTCAGGGAGGACCTCTACAATTTCCGTTGCCATTTATACGGAAGTGGTCCGCAACAGTTATGGAACCGCCGCCGCCCTGGCATCTATTCTGACTTTGACAACGGTGGTTTCCCTGATCGTATTTATGGTGGTGACAAAAGGAAAGGGATCCGTAATATAACGGAGCAGAAAGGTGGAAGTTATGGTTGTTTCAAAGAGCGAGAGGGAGTATCTCAGAAATCTTGCCAGAAAACAGCAGGAATTGTCCTTCCTGCCGTGTATGGAGGGGAGGGACCGGATGTGGACCCTTCATAATGATGCGGCCGGTGAAAAGCCTTTGGTCACGGTTGAAGTGCGGACCTTTATTAAGGATCTGCTGCCGGAGCTGGTTTGCCAGGATGAAATTGCCAGAATCATAGAATTAAAACTTCTTTCAACCGTCTGTGGGTATGAATATACAAAGGATGACAGGGTGGTATCAGATTATTATTCCATCGTGCCGGAAACTGAATTTTATCCATTTTCCATCAGACAGGAGAAACACCGTTCCGATAAGGAAAAGGAGAATCAGGTAGCGTTTGTGGTAGAACCGGCTATTACCGATCTGGAACGCCAGATAGAATCGCTGGGACCGTCCGAATACCGCTTAGACCAAAAAAAGTTGGAGGCCGAATCAGAACTTTGCCAGGATCTGTTCGGGGATATCCTGCCTTTAAAAATACAGTGCCCTCCTTTGGGGTACTATCTGTCTAAAACTGTGATGGAATTAATCGGAATGGAAGAAATGCTGTATGCATTTTATGACTATCCTGATGAGCTTAAACTTTTGATAGAAAAGGTGGACAGGGAATATCACCGGTATTTTGATTACCTGGAAGATTCAGGCCTGCTGCAGTCTGACAATGAAAATGCCCTGGTAAAAATGGGAACAGTGGGATATACCTCCCAACTGCCGGACAGAGAGGCATTGGCCGGGAAGAAAGTCCTGACAAAGCACATCTGGGGACATCTGAATTCCCAGGAAACCGTTTCAATTTCTCCGGAAACGTTTCAGGAATTTTTTGGAGACTATTACATTAAAACCGCATCCAGATTCGGTCTTTGTACCTATGGCTGCTGTGAGCCGGTTCACAGATGCTGGGACGGCTGTTTGGACCGAATGCCGGACAATTTGAGAAAGGTTTCAATTTCTGCCTGGTGCGATGAAGCCTTCATGGGAGAACGTCTGAGAGGAACATCAAAAATATACCACCGCAAGCCCAGCGCTGAATTCCTGGGAGTTGGAAAAGAACTGCAGGAAGATAAACTGAGGGAATATATTAAGGCCACTCTGGTTAGCGCCAGAGGATGCAAAGTGGAGTTTTCTTTCCGGGATGTATATACATTGAATGGAAACCGGGATAAAGTTGGCAGAGCGGTAGAGATTGTGAGGGAGTGTATTGAGAGGTATTGGTGAAATCTTTATTTAACTTATTGGCGGGGGTAACGCCGTGAAGAAGG
>JAGZXV010000101.1 GCA_018378255.1 Clostridiaceae bacterium
GATAAAATCACAACAGCCCCTCCTGTCTGCGCATTGGAGAAGGAATATGTAAATCCTTCATAATAAAGATCTAAACGTGCAATTGTATTCCTCACGCCAATCCCGCCTGTCCGGGCCGCATTTTTTGTTCTGTCATAATCATTTTGAATGAAGCTCTCCACTTCTTTTTTCAGTGAATCCAGGCTGTCTTTGGCAAATCCCTTTCCATTATCGGAAATGACAATCTTCCATCGGCCATTTTCCAATTCTCCGCTCAGATGCACGTCAATGGATTTGTGTTCCTTATCAAATGCGTGTTCCAGCGCATTTTCTACAAATGGCTGAAGAACCAGTTTTGGAAGTTCCAGGGGCTTCAGCCGCTCATCCAGACTGATCCGGTAACTGAGTTTATGCTCATATCTGAGCTTCATCAGTTCCAGGTAGGATTCAATATTGTCAAATTCCTCAGCAAACGTGGAATTGCTGTAGGGATCAGATATGGAATACCGTAAAAGCCCGGACAGCTTGATGCAGGCATCGTTGATCCGGTTATTGCCGCTTTCCAGCCCCATGATCCCGATCACATTCAGCGTGTTATACATAAAATGAGGGTTCATCTGGGACTGCAAAGCCCTAAACCGTTCTTCCATCTGCAGGCTCTTGTACACAATCGTTTCATTGATCATAAAATTCAGCCTGTTTCTCATATCCGCAAAGGCGTGGCACAGGTATTCAATCTCATAATAATCATGGTATTCTTCAAATTCCGATTCCATATCCAGATTATCCAGCGTAACCTTTTCCAGCCGCTTTGTAAAGGCGATTAATGGGCGAGACAGCTTTCTGGAATAGATGACAATACAGCAGATCATGATGGCCAGCATCACAATTCCCTGCACAATCAGCGGGAAAAATGCATCCATGGCCTCTTTCAGCACGTCCGCCTTTGTTTTCGCCATCATGATGGTGATTCCGGTGGACGGCGAATCCTTTGACACCATCAGATACCGGCCATAATCCTGTTCCCTGGGAAACAGCCCGTTTTCATAGATCACCCGGCCTTCCGACAATACCCGTACCCCGGCGTGAAGTAGGCTACTGCTTTCAAAAACATAAGAGAGTTTATCCATGTCCGCCTGAACGATTATGTATCCGATAATGCTGCCCGGATCGCGGATTGCCCGCCCCAGGCCGATCACATCCGTATCGTGTTCAAAAAAGGCATTTTTTTCCACAGGAAGCAAAAGTTCAGCCCCTTCCTTCTCCTGCACATCAGGAAGCCAGGAAAGACCTTCTATGATATTCCGGTCTATCCTGCTGCCATAATGATAATCGATATTATAATGATAATTGCTGATAAAATAACCTTCCGGGTTAAAAAAAATCACCTGGTATATGGAATTCGCCAAAGAGTAGGTGACCATATTATCCACCAGGATTCTGTAATACTCTCTTTGACTCTGAGGCGTTCTGGAATTGTAATACAGCTTTTTCGTGGTGGCATAAAAATCCCCCCTGCTCAAAAGGTCGATGGAGATAAAGGCCATATCGCTGTAAATCCTGTCCATCTGGGCGGACACGGTTTCTGCGGAGGAGGTGAGCCTGGACATGGTATTTTTTTCCGTTTCATAATACCGGTTGATTCCGAATGCGGTCAAAAAGCCGATGACGGGAATCAGGGCTATTACCAGATAGGAAACTACCAGTTTTTGCAGGAAATTCTTCGTTTTTTTCATGAAATTCTTCCTTAATTATTGGGTATGACATAGAGAAGCGGCTCGGTCAATATACCGTTTTCATGAAGCCGGTAGGTATACGTCCAGGACGTCCCTTGGGTTCTCCATGTTTTAGGCCCCCAATATGCCTCTCTTTCATCACAGTTATGGAGCTGTCCGAACATATTAATCCTGGTTCCATAGAGCAGAACCGTGATTTCATGGGTTCCGGCAGCCAGAAAGCCCAAATCGGCTCTGTAAGGTTCCATAAATACGGAATCACAGTACGTACCATCCACCCAGACATCCATCAAGGCACCGCGGTAATTAGGAATCTCCAGAATTCCCCTTCCTTTTGGCGTATCCACCTTCACATGGTATGCAAAATTTCCTCCATAAAACGGAAATCCCTGGACAGAATAATCTCCGAAGCCGATCTTTCCGGGCGTTTTCATTATAACTGACCGTCCTCCCCCTGTAAACACAGAAAAGCTGCCCAGCAAATAGCACCATTCTAGGTTCGTTTTGGGCCCGAAGGGTACTGTCATTTTAAGCTGGTTAATTCCCTTTTTCACTTTTCCAAGTCCGATTTTCCGTATGGAATCATCCAAAAAGTTTCCTCTGCTGTTGTTCTCCTTTCCAGGCTCCCCGTTCCATTCTACCGTTACATCCCCATCCCCTTCAAAAGCCAGGCAGACTTCTCCAGCCTCTGTTTCCGATTCCACGTCAAACAGAAGTTCCACACAGTGTTCTTTCACCGGTTCTCCTGATTCCAGCCAGGGCTGTGGAAAACTGTCGGTTCTCATCCTATATCCTGCCTGTTTCCTGATCCGGTTATCGATCCGCAACAGCTCTTCCCGTTCCTGCCACTGCCCCTGATCCAGCCGGTAACGGGCCATATCCAGGAGCAGGATATTTGGTTCTTTCAGGCTGTATTCTGTACGGGTTGGAAAACGGATGCAGGTTCCATGGGTATTTAATTCGTGGGATGGAAGACGTTTTAAATCTGGGATGGAAAGAGGGCTGGGTTCAGGGGTGGACGGGCTTTTGGAGGTGGAAGTTTCTTCCGGTACGGCAGCCCCTTCCGGCACCAGCTTAAATAAAACGGAATCATGGCTGTAAAAGAACATCTCGATTCTGGTTTTATCTCTTTCCACTACCGATTCCTTTTGGTAAATTTCCCCTGTCATGGTATCGTAGACAAATACCTGAAATCTGCCTTTCACATAAACCGATATTTTTTTAGTATTCAGTTCCCGGCCAAGATTTTCCGTTTCCATGGCATTGATGATCCTGCCGTTTGCCAAAAACAGCCAGCGGACGTCTCCATCGTCCCTCATCTGGTACAATAAGTTCTCTTCCGGCAGATACCGTTCATTGACTGCCCTCACTTCACAGAATGGTTCCAATACCGCTTTTATTTTCTGTCTCTCAAATCCAGTCCGCAGGCATTTCCCCGCAAACTCCACCGCTTCTTCGCCGACCATTCCATCCACATACCCGGGAAGGTCTCCTGCGAAAATAACAGTTCCTCCCTGTTCTCTAAATTCCTTTAATATGGAAAGGGTCGTTCTCCGCATGGTAACCAAACCGGGCACGATCACGGCCTCATACTCCATCTCTCCCACACGCAGTCTTTTGGCCCGCTTCACGCCGTATTGGAGCGGCAGCAGTGCTTCGGAAATATAGTCAAAATCACACAGGCCAAATAAAAGCCACTGGATGATATCCGAAAAATTGCGCTCTAACTCTTGGCGTTTTCCGGCATTGGCTGAATCCGGCCCCATATACATCCAATAGCTCTCTATGGGATGGATTACCGCCACCTTAACTCTGGCTTTTCCCCGGGTCATCACCGTATTCAGCCTGGCGAAATGGTCTTCGATTAAGCGGTAACGCCGATACCAGGGCGAATGGGCATCAATGGGGGCGGGATAATCCCGTTTCGACTCCCCTCCCATATACATCCAAGCCAGGTGGGGAACCCGGACTGTCACTCCCAGGGCCGCCTGCCAGTCTCCCTGATGCTTATGTCCCCGGAAATCGAAATTCCAGTTTGTCACCCCATATAATTCGCTGATCACACCAGGGCGCCCAAACTGCCGGGAAACGCTCTGGGCCTGCTTCGCCGTGGTGTATTCGTGCCGGTCTGCCAGCATATCGATCCCCGGCAGCCCAAATTCCCGGTAAGAGCGCATCGCCTCCCCGATATGGCGGGACTGGGAATCCAAAGCCGGCTCCATCATCAGGTGGCCGCTCATCAAAATCCCGTGATCACGGCACCAATGCCCGATCGTTCCGGCATAAGAACAGGCAAACTGTTCCGAGATAAAGTCCAGATAGCGGTAACGGGTTACAAACGGCCTCCCATCCGCCCTTTCCCAGAATATTTCCGGCAGGCGTTCTAATATGCTCTCTCCATACATGTTCTGATATAATTCATCCGTCCGGTCCGTGTAGGGGATTCCCACCTCCTGGTCTGACTGCGGAAAAGGCAAGGTCTCAAAACGGTTCATCTGGGGCTCATCGGTAAAAACCGCGGGAATATTTTTGGAAAATTCTGCTCCCAGTTCTCTGTAATAGACATCGTGAGTGACCTGGGTAAACCGTTTTATGGCTTCCGGGTTCAGAACGTCCACATAGGCGGAATCATTGAACCAGGACAATTCCTTGGTAACGATTAAATACGCGTACCAGTCATCCGCCTCCTTTTTACAGTCCCCAAACTCCCGTCCGGGCGGACAGGCTTCATATTCCGCCAGATTTCCTCCTTTCAGCACCACCCTGTATTTCATCAGCAGGCGGGCGGTCCCATCTGCCGTCACCCTTCTGGGCGGCAGATTCCGTTCCACCATCCGGCCGTCTTCATAGCGATTTTTTGAAAATAAAAGATACCGGTTCCTGAATCTTTCTTCTCTGGTTACCCGGCCGCCGCCATAGCCGGAGGGCCACTTGTCCTCATCATACAGCCAGGTCAGCAGGTCATTTTCTTTAGCCAGCCGGCTGCAGTATTTAACGCAGTCCATAAACTCTTCTTCCAAATAAGGCCTATCAAGGCCGATGCGGGAATGGATATGAAACCCTCCCATGCCCATTTCCTTAAAATCCTTTATCTGCTTTTTCAGAATCTCTTTCTTCACCTTTCCGTTCCATGCCCAAAACGGAGCCGCCCGGTACTCCTTGCCGGGATTCTTAAACTCATACTCTTTCAATATATGATCTCTGTTATAAAGCATACCGCACCCCTTCCATATCTGTCTTCACTCTCTTCCTTTGATCTCTGTCTGTTATGTTCCCGGTTTATCTTTTATCCTTTTACGGAACCCATAGTCATTCCTTCCAGTATCTGCTTATTTAAAAATAAATACAAAATCAGCGGCGGCAGGGAAACCGTCACCACGGCGGCGAACAGATGCCCCCAGTCTGTTGTAAATGCCGATTGGAACAGGTACACACAAAGCTGTACCGTAGTATTTTTCGATCCCGACATATAATACAGTGGATTCGAAAAATCGTTGTAAACCACCACGGAACGAAGAATAATAATCGTAGCCGTTATGGGCTTCAAAAGCGGAAATATGATATAAAAAAACAGCTTTACCGCTCCGCAGCCGTCGATGACCGCGGCCTCATCAATCTCTTTTGGAAGTCCCGCTATATATCCCTTATAAAGCATGGTGGAAAATGGAAACAGTGTGGCTATTTCCACCAGCACCAGCCCCGGCAGAGAACCGGCCACATGGAGCTTAGTCAGCATCCAATACGTAGGAATCACCGACGGCGGCACGATAAGGCCGGCCAGAATCAGGCTGTGTGACATCTTTGTTATCCTGTCATTTCTCCTCTGAATCACAAATGCAGCCATAGCAGCCACCAATATCAGGATTCCGATTGACAGCACAGTCAGTTTTACACTATTCCACAGAGAAAGAAGGAATACATGGTCGTTATATTCAAATATGTATTTATAATTTTCGGTCAGATACCATTCCTTTGGAAGGCCGATGGACAATCTCGCCGCCTCTTTTTTCGGCTTAAATGAATTTATGATGATGAAATAGAAAATAACCCAATGCAGGGCGACCGTTGCCAGGATTGCCATAATTTCCAAAACCTTTCCTGCCAAACTTCTTTTCTTAACCATTACAGCTCCACCTCCTTTTTCGACACATAAGAATTGACTGGATAAATGATTAAGGCAATGAGCACAAACAGGATCACATTTCCTGCAGTAGCCAGGCCATAATTCCCTCTGGCAAACAGCTTATACACCACGGTCCCCAGCGTTTCGGTGGCATACCCCGGCCCGCCTTCCGTCATAGTCCAGATTAAATCATAATTCTTGAATCCCCCAATCAGGGAAAGAGTGAGTACCGAATTAATAGAGGGCACTAATAAAGGCAGGGTGATCCTGAAAAATTTCTGTATGGCATTTGCCCCATCTATGGCCGCCGCTTCATAATAGGTCTGGGAAACAGAGCTGATTCCCGCAATATAAATGACCGTAGTCACTCCGATTCCCTTCCAAAAATCCACCAGCATGACGGAAAAGAGAGCTATCTCCGCATCTGTCAGCCATTTGATCTTTTCCAGGCCCACAGCGGCCAGCGCCTGGTTGATCAGCCCGTTTGTAGGATGCATTAAACTTGAAAATGCAATCCCAACCGCTACATTGCCCAACAGGGTCGGGAAAAAAATGACGCTTTTCAGATAGGAGGCGCTTTTTATCCTGCTGCACAGCCCCAGAGCGATCAGCATACCCAGAATCACCTTGGATAAACTGGTGGTAAATGCAAAGATAAAGGTGTTGGAAATGGACGCCTTGGTATTTGTCTGGCTGAAAAACGTAAAGAAATTCTCCAGGCCGATGAAGGTGGAATCCATCAGATTCCATCTGGTCATGGAAAAATAAAAGGATGCAAATGTAGGCACTGCAAAAATCAGCACATAGATGAAAACTCCCGGCGCTGCCATCCAATAGGTATAGCTTTTTTTATTTTGTGTATTCATAGGCTGTCTCTCCTTTATTAAAACCGCCCCCAATCTGTAAAAACATCCGGCGTTTTCCACAAACTGAGGGCAGGTATTCCAATTCATTTTATTTCAGTCATTTACCAGTTGGGGATTCCCTTCTGCTGGGCATCAATTTCATTATCCTTTTCTATCTCCGCAACCGCCTCTTCCGGCGTAATATCTCCGGAAGCGACCTGGGAACAGATGGTAGCCTGATTAGAGCCCTTAATGGTGCAGAAATATTCCATAACAGGTGTCGATGCCTTTTCCACCCAGCTCTGCGCTTCCTTTAACGCAGGATAAACGTCGTCAGGAAGTTCCACGCCTTTCAGCATAAAAGCACCCGATGGCTTTTGATAGCTGCAATATGCATCCAGAGCCTGGTCTGAGGTAATGAAGTCCATAAATTTAAGGGCCAGCTCAGGGTTTTCAGCATTTTTATTGACTAAATAAGCCTGAGGCATCCAGGTAGATACGCCCCGTACTTGCGGATCCTGATCCGGCAGCGGGAAAAATCCTATCTCGTCCACATTTTCGGGCGCTACGGATGCGATAGTTCCCAAAATATTAGAGCGGATGATGGAATGGGCGGCTGACCCTTCTGCCAGCATCAAAGCCACATCTTCCGACGCAGCAGCCAGGAAATCTTCATTCAGATATTCCTTATCCGCCAGATCATACATCTTCTGAAGACCGCGCACAAATACCGGCGTATCGGCAAGAGTGACTTTTTTGTTGGTGTAGTCTTCGGCAAAATCAGGAAACTCCTCCTGTACATAATAATAATTGGTCAGAAACGGGATCTGGCTCAAACTCGTTTTAGAGTTGGGCGCCGCCACCGGCACGATCCCGGCTTTCTTAATTTCCGAACAATTGGCTAAAAACTCATCCCATGTTTTTGGAATCTCCAGGCCCAGCTCTGCGTAAACATTGGTATTATAAAAAACTCCTGCCACATTGGACGGGCACATGGGAACGCCGTAAACTGCGCCGTCCAGGGTGACAATCGAACGATATTTATCATCCACCCGGTCAAGAAACGGCTGTCCGGCCAAATCCATGATGTTTTCCTTAGGTGATAATTCCGAGAGTTTTGCACCAACAGCGCTCATAAAAACATCCGCCATCGCCCCCGTCGCAATACGGACTAATTTCAGATTCTCCCCCTCATCCCCCTGAGGAAGAATTTCCAAATCCACTGTAACCCCATATGTTTCTTCAAATGCTTTGATCTGAGCGGTGATCGCGTCAATTTCTCCATCAATCGTGGAAATTGCCATGGTCAGAGTCTGACCGGTGAAATCCTGCTGCTGCCCTTTATCACCATTTTCCCCATTCGCTTCTGTAGCCGCTTCTGCAGTTGATGCTGCTGCATCCGTCTTTTCTTCCGGGATCTTTCCCTGGCTGGAACAGCCTGACAGCATAGTTATGGCTATGGATGCGCTCAATGCCAATGATAACAACTTTTTCATTGTAATACCTCCTCACAATTTTCTGAACCACGTTTTTTCATAAAGCGGGTTTTTACACAAGACGGCTTTTTTACATCAAACGTGAAGGCATTTTCGAAAATGCCTTGAGGTTTTAATGTAAAGGACCAGGCCATTTACTTTAAAACGTGAAGGCATTTTTGAAAATGCCTTCACGTTCAATGTAAAAACGCTTTCATGTAAAAATAGTATCATCAGGAATACCTTTCGTACATATGATTCCCAATCGATTTACATCTAAAATCAAAAAGCCGCCCACATAGCGGCTGCAAACCGCTTAATGGACAGCTTCCCCCTCATTCGCCTCTTCAACCGTCACTTCCTCTTCCGGCATCTGTTCCACAAATGCCGCCTGAAGCACCGACTGGGGCCAATTCAAACTGACTTTTACATGTTTATCTTTCTGTCTGGCCGCCTCTTCCAAAAGCGCCAGCAGTTCTGAAAGCACTTCCCTCGTCAAATAACCGCCGCGCCAGTGGAAAATCAAAGCCTTTCCTTTGCGCATCGCCTGTAGCGCCCGTTTGGACACATCCTCCATTTTGGTAAATGACATTTTCTTCTCTTTATAATAGAACCTCGTCCCGTCATCGCAGGAAGGGGCCGCATAAATCAAAGGTTCATGATCCCTGAAAAATTGTTTGTCCTCCAGGTTGAAATAATCATATCTCACCGTCCCTTCCCGTCCCAGGCTGTTATCAAAGGTAACATCCAGATGATAATACTTTCCGCCCAGCCTGACAATGTTCCAGGCATGGCGGTATTTGATCTTCTTATCAGGATTCGCATCTGATACTGCGATGACGCACCAGATTCCCAATTCATCACAAAGGGCCTTCACTGATTTTGCAATCCCTTCACAAACGCCTACGCCCTGGCCCAGCGGCCCTATAATCTCATGGGAATAGGGTTTTTTCAATTTATCATAGCGGACATTGGTACAGATAAAATCGTGGATGTACTGCTCCTTATCCCACTCTGTCATCTTCTCCGCCGGGCGGATTAATTTTGTAATTCTGGCCTTCATGGCCTTCTGATGCTCTTTAATCTTATTCTTATCAAATAGATATTCCGGTATCATCTCGATATTGGACGAACCCTGATAATGACGGTACTGGAAGCCGGATACGTAAAATATACCTGGAAAATCCAGCCGCAGCTGAAAGAATATATCCGATAATTCCCTGCCTTCTAAAAAAGGAACGGTAAATGTGGTATCCAGTGATAAAAGCCCTGTTTTCATCGCCGCATATGCACTCTGCTGCCGTTTATTCATGTGATTGTAATAATATGGTTCCATAGATTTCTCCGTAATTTCAGTAATTTATTGTAGTTCTTTCCTCATGGCTCCCGCCAATTTCCCTGCTTCTTCCGATAATTTATAAAATAATCTTTTTTCCGGATATACTGCTAAAGGTATTTAACCGTTATCTTTCCATCCATAGTAATCTCTCCCCCTATTTCTACAGTATAACGAACTCCCCCTCAATCCACAAGTTATTAATTCAGGCTACATAGCCCGAACCGCCTCTCGATCCAGAAAAAAAGCCCTGCGGCAGCATGAAATTTATCGATTCATGCCAACTGCAGGGGCCTGTCAGTCCTTTGCCTTCTGTGTTGTATCAACAGATCATTTATCGTTCCGCCCTGTTAAATGGTCAGCGGATCACCTCTCCTTCCTTGATCACATGCAGCGGTTTTTGATACATAGCCGTTATATCGGCTGCCGGATCGCCGTCTATCACGATCAGGTCGGCAAACTTTCCGGCAGAAACAGAACCTGTCTTATGATCTATCCCCATCAGCACTGCACTGTTGATGGTCGCCTGCTTTAACAGGTCAATATTACTGATGCCAAGCCGTTCTTTTCTGGCCTGCCATTCGATATATGGGTTCGCTTCCATCGTATATAAAGCCATATCGGTTCCCCATCCGATTAAAATATCATAATTTTCATATGCATTGCGCAGGCAGGCATCCCGTTGTGCGCTGACAGAGGAGAATTTTTCATAAACAGCTCCGTCCTTTTCTGTCAGTCCCATCGATTCGGGACAACTGCAGGCGATGGTCGGGACAATACCTATATCCTTTCTTCCATCCAGCTTTTTGCAGGATTCATCCGTAATAAAGCTGGCGTGTTCGATTGTGCGGACGCCCTGGCTGATCATAACCCCAATCGCTTCTGCTCCATGGCAGTGACAGGCGCAATAAGAGCCTTTACTTTTAGCAATCATGACTGCCTCCGCAATTTCATCTTCCAGCATAATGCGTTTTCCGGGCAGGCTGTCATCCACCATCATGGAGCCGGTTCCATATAATTTCAAAAAATCGGCGCCGTGGTTAAACTGGTTTCTCGCCTCTTTCCTTACATCATCTTTTGTGCTGTAAAATGCGCAGAAATATCCGTAAGAATCAAAACCTGCAGTGACCGGAACGATGGTCACTCCTGAACCATAGATTCTGGGACCTTTCATAATGCCTTCGTTAATCGCATTCCTGGTCGCAAGGCCGCTGAAATGAAGTTCGTCTCCCACATCGCGGATCGTTGTATAACCATTATCCAGAAAAAATCTGGCGTAGCTGTAGCAGTCAAATGCCCATTGGGCAGGCACTGTTATACGATCCCTGTCACCATCTGTACCCTTTCCCATAAACAGATGCACATGGGCGTCAATCAGCCCGGGTAGAAGCGTGGCGCCATAAAGATCCATGATCTCATGCTCTCCTTTGACTGGAGTACCACAGGGCAAAACCGCCTGGATTCTGCTGCCCTCAATAACCACATCTGCCATCTCCGGCGCGCCCGGTTCACACAATTCTGCAATCAGTTTGCAATTCTTTAAAATCATTCCTTCATCCTCCTCTTTATTTTACCAGAGTGTGTTTGATAATTACTTTCTGTCAGATGTGCGTCACAATTTGTGGGAAATTTGTCCCAAATGAAGGACACATAGCGGGCTATGTAACCTGAATCCGGGGCAAATATACCGCAAAATGGGACGTGCAGATGGCGGAAATGAATTATCAAACACACTTTTGTATATACTCACTTTCCTGTCTTCTGTTTTTTCAGCTCCATTTTCAATAAATACGAACCGAACATGAAAATGGACAGCCCGACTACCGCAACACCAAATACATAATAATAGGCATTACCTCCCATGGTGTCCATCCATCTGCCAATCATGGACGGCAGGAACCAGTCTGAGCAGTATCCTATGAAAATGGACATTCCGATTGCAGTCCCCAGATAATTAGACGGTACGGCCAGCTCTGCAAACGGTACAGAACACAGGTTATTACCCATCCGGTAGGAAAATGTAAAGACCAGGGAAACGGCCACCGCAGCGAATGTCCAGACTGCGCTTTTAGGGATGAACATAAAAACGATGACCAGAACCAGAGTGGGCAGAGCTGTGGAAACAACCATCCTGGGGGTATTATCAATCCTGTCACGGAGAACCCCACCCACAGGAGATGCCACAATTTTAATTCCATATCGGAGCAGGATGCCGTAGATGGAAGCCAGGGATGCAGACATCGCATACATGTTCACCATATATGGATTTACATAATTAAACGCTGTGGATGTTATGTAAACGCCAAAACTCATAATCGCAACGATCCACATAGCAGGCATCTTTGCCACCGTCACATAATTCTTCAGCTTAACAGGTTCACCCGTATCTGTTAAATACTTACTGGATAATTCATCGTACTTAAATGTAATGAGAAAGCCAATACCTGAAATCAGATAAATGGTTCCAAATACCAGCAGAAGTATTCTCATTCCGGCAGGCGTAGAAAGGCGCTCTCCTAATAATGCCGCCATACCGACCATCAGCCCCAATGACATAATGCCGTCAATCCCCTGGTACACTCCACGGATCGTTCCCTGCTCACCAGCATCCCCAAGCATACGCAGAACCTTTTCCATGGCAGACCAGAATAATAATCCCAGTGTAATCGACATACAGAAAAACAATCCCAAAAGGACCGGATAACTCGGTATTGTGGCCATAATAAATACCACCGCAGAAGTGCTGAACACTGAAATCAGCATAAGCTTTTTGGAATTGAACTTATCAGCAACCCACCCGCTGATCAGGTATCCCGGAACCGCGAGGCTTGCATACGCAGCAGTCAGATTCCCCATCTGTGCATTAGTCAAACCGAATACCGTTTGAAATGCAGAGTAAAACATAACCGGGAAAAAAATAATATTTCCTACATTAGCCGCCAGGGAAAAAAATATCAGCGGCCAGATTCTGTTGCCTAGCTTTTTCATTACAAACCTCCTGTTTTAAAGTGCATTCAATTATTTTTATTAAGCATGCTTAATATTAGTTTAAAGGAATAACCTGAATTGTCAAGAGATATTTTATATTTTTTCTCCAAAATCCAGGCTATGCTTAAATTATATATTTGATTACGCTTCGTCTTTTAATGCATCCGGATAATATTTTTCCAAAAACGCTTTGCTGTTCTGGATCACGCGGTAAATCACCTTATCGCTCAATCCCAGATTATAAAAATAATTTGAAGTGGTAATATCCATGACCACCTCCCTGCTGATCTGGTTAGGGTGTTCATGTCTGTGAAGCAAAAGCTCCCTGGTGCTGCCGCGGCAGGCGATCAGATAGATTTCATTCTGCCTCTCGCTCACATCCAGATTATATTCATCGAGAAATTCACGAACCAATCTGTGATATGTTTTTCCATTTTCCCAGAACTGCCCGGGCGTATTTTTATTGTAACTATAATAAAACCTTGCAAAATCCGGATTTTTGTCTATTATAAGCCACTCCAGAAATACTACCGTATAGAACCGTTCCGCACTGTCCAGTTCACTCATAGCAGACATGTCCATCTTTTGAATCTCTTCTTCCAGATACTGCCCGGTAATCTGAGCCGCCAGACGGTCCTTGGATTCAAAATAGTAAGCAATCAATCCGGATGTCACCTTGGCCCGGTCTGCGATCTGCCGGAATGTAACTTTATTATATTCCTTTTCCATAAAACATTCTCTGGCAACACTCAGTATCGTCTGTGCCGCCGGCGTATTGATATTGAGTTGTTTGACGTTTTCTATCTCTTCATACCGTTTAAACCGCATCTGTACCCTCATCTTTCCTAAACCGGACCGCATTTATACCCGATCAGATTCAATCAATTAAATTATAAATGTCTCCGGACATAAAATCAATAGAAAATCCCTTTTTTATTATTTTCAGTCAAAAATTATAACCTTTTTATATTAAGCGTGCTTAACAAAAACAACAAATCTTTCGAGGATCATGAATCTTATAAACACTTGTCCACATCAATCCTAAATAATTATATCAAACACATATTGATTCTTGGCAGGCACAGTTCAGACAAGCTATAATAAAATCAGACAGATTGGAAAATGATTAACTGCATCAGTACTATACAAGCAGAACAAATATAGGGTTTCCGGTCTGCAAGAATGGAGAATATGACAAAATCAGATTAAAACATTTCTCCCCCAAAAAGGATATTTATTGGATATTTTTTGAAATGAGAGCGTAAGGAAAGTATCAGTTCGGATATTCGGGTATTACGTTATTTTCTGGCTGTTACAAGAGAGGAAAGCATATCCGGAGCCGAAAAAGCGCTCCATATGCCCCAGCCTGCCCTGCCGCGGCAGCTTATGGATATGGAAGAAGAGACGGGAAAGAAACTGTTACTACGGGGAAACCGTAGAATCACTCTGACTGAAGAAGGAATGCTTTTACGCAAGAGGGCTGCTGAAATTGTTGATCTGGCAGAAAAAACAGAGGCGGAACCGACCTTCAAAAAATCTGGTCCCATACCCACCATCATTTATTCAGAGTTAACGCCAATGATGTAACAGTACGTCTGGATAAAAGACCTTTGGATTTCGGAATCCTCACAGAACCGGCTGGCTTCCGGCCGCTGGTTCCCAGGCTGGAAGCCCTGCCTGGATATCGTATTCCCTTAGGACAATGGCTGATACAATAACGGCAGGCGGTACAGGGCAACGCCTGGAACTGACTGGAGAAAGCGGAATGCCCAGGCAGCTATGCTCTCGTCGGGACGCAGTTCATTTAACCGTACTTCATCATCCGGGGCAAGAGACGCCAGTTCCCCTCCCTCAGGGGGTGGGCAGAGAATCCCAGATGGCGGATCCGTCCATTTTCTTTCTGTTTTAGCAGATATGGTAAAATACCGTATTTCTCATCCAGATAAGCGTCAATATTCATTTCACAGACATTATGGAACAGATAAAAGTCAAAATATTCCACCCCACATTTTTCAAGCTGTTTTTCAAATATAGTTTCCACTTTATCCATATTGCCAAGGTCGTATCCGGGAAACTTAGTGGCCAGGCAGAAGCTTTCTCTGGGATGGCGTGCAAGGGGCTTTGCCGAGCACAATTTCCGAATTCCCTCCGTGATATCCCCATGCAGTATCATAATAGTTAATACCGTTTTCCATAGCACAATCCACCATACAAAATGCTGTTAACGGGGGCTAAAGAGGAAATGGAATCTGATCCCATCTTCTTTCCTCCTCAGCCCACGCCTCAGTTTTACTCTCTTCGCGGCTTTATTTTCTTATTTTCCAATTTTCCAGCCGCCCTGAACTGTTACATTTGAATTAAAATTATCCCTTTTCCTTTTTATAGAAAACCAAAGCTTCATATGGTTTTAAATCCATCGCCTGTTCCATCGTCCTCTTACCATAATTGCCCAGAATACATTCATAGCCGTCATCCGCGAAATCAGCTTCAAACCGGGTTTCCTTGCCATAAAAGTTGCAGATCACAACTAATTTTTCATCCTGGTACTTTCTTTCATAGGCAAAGACGGTATCGTGTTCCGGTGCCAGCGGTGCAAAATCCCCATATGAAATCACATCATAATTCTTTCTCATCCGGATCAATTCCTGGTAATAATAGAAAATCGATGTTTCATCCCCAATGGACTGAGCCGCATTGATCTCCGTATAATTGTGGTTTACACCGATCCAAGGGGTTCCTGACGTAAAACCGGCATTTGGGCTGTCATCCCACTGCATTGGTGTCCGGCTGTTATCTCTGGAATGAACTCCTAAAATGGCATATGCGTTCTGTTCGCTGATCCCCTTATCCTGCAGAATCCGGAAATGGTTCAGGCTTTCCACATCTCTGTATTCATCAATCCGCGTAAAACCGGCATTTGTCATGCCCAGCTCTTCTCCCTGATAGATATAAGGGGTTCCGCGCAGACAATGTATAACAGTTGCAAGCATTTTAGCGGATTCTTTTCTGTATCTTCCCTCATCCCCAAACCGGGATACCACTCTGGGCTGATCGTGATTGCACCAGAAAACAGCATTCCACGCATGGTGTTCCTGCATTTTCATCTGCCAGTCAAACAAAAGACCTTTTAACTTCATAAAGTCATAAGGAACCAACACCCATTTTTCAATTCCCATATAGTCCACCTTCATGTGATGGAAATTGAACACCATGGAGAGTTCATTTGTTTCCTCTCCTGCATATTGAAAGCAGTGTTCCATAGAAGTGCTGTTCATCTCGCCTACGGTGATGATCTCAGCATCCCTGCCAAATGTTGCTTCATTCAGTTCCCGGATATACTCATGCACTTTGGGGCCGTCCGTATAGAATTTCCTTCCGTCACCGGATTCATCGTCCCGGTATTCTCCCTTACTGATCAGGTTAATCACGTCAAATCTCAGGCCTTTCACGCCTTTGTCCAGCCAATAATTTATCACATTCTGCAGTTCTCTGCGCACTTTTGGATTTTCCCAATTCAGGTCCGGCTGGCTTACATCGAAGAGATGGAGGTAATATAAATCCAGTGTCTCCACATACTCCCATGCACTGCCTCCAAATTTGCTGATCCAGTTGGTCGGAGCGCTGCCGTCTTCCTTCCCCTTTTTAAAGATAAAATAATCCATATATTGGGGATCTCCCTCCAGCGCCTTTTGAAACCACTGATGTTCTGCGGAAACATGGTTGAATACCATATCCAGCATCAGCCGGATCCCCCGTTTTGCTGCCTGCTCACACAGCGCATCAAAATCCTCCATGGTACCATATCGTTCATCGATCTTATAATAGTCAGAAATGTCATAACCATTATCCTTCTGAGGGGACTTAACAAACGGGGTCAGCCATATATAATCAACTCCCAGTTTCTGAAGATAATCCAATTTTGAAATTACTCCCCTCAAATCTCCCATTCCGTCTCCATCGCTGTCACAAAATGATTTCGGATAGATCTGGTAAACAACACTTTTTTTAAGTTCTTTATTCATTTTCAGCCCTACTTCCGTTTTTGTTTCTCGTCTCTGTTACTTCGCCTCGCTTTTGGCTTTTGCATCTGCAATCTGAGCCGCATATTTATCCAGCGTAGTCTTTACATCTTTTCCCTCAACGATCTCTTTTGCAGCATCATTGATCGCCTGCTGGGCCTCTGACCAGTATGGTACATTAGGAAGGGGCTGGGCTGCTGCCAAAGCTTCCAAAGTCGCTTCAAAATATGGTTTCTGCCATTCTTCTGCCTCTCCGTATGCATCGTTACGGAAAGATGCCCATCCATTCTCACGCATCAGTGTTTCCTGAACCTCTTTGCTTTCCAGATACTGGATAAACTTCACTGCCAGCTCTTTGTTCGGGGAACCGGCTGGAATTCCCAGCATCTCGCCGCCTAATGTTTTTACCAAACCTTTTGGTCCTTCAAATCCTGCATATGCCTTAATTTCTTTTTTACCGCCGTCTTTTACAATGATATTAGCGCCGAATGGCCAGTTTGGAGCATAGTAAACTTCATCTTTTGCCAGGAAGCCATTTGTACTGCTGAAGCTGGCTTTTATGGTGTTCTCAGAAAGTTCCGGCCACAGTTTCTGTAAATATGTAAACGCTTCAATGGATCCTTCGTCATTTAACACCAGGGGATCGCCGCCTGCGGAACGGATGAACTCGGCCAGTTCAATCACATCACCGCTCATTTTAATCTTTAAAGCCACACGGCCAATTCCTTCTTTTTCCTTTAGAACTTTTGCTGTTTCGTATAATTCATCCCAGTTTGAAGGGGCTTTCAGGCCATATTCATTGAATTTATTCTCGTTATAGTAGTTGATTTCCGCATTCGGCCGGTAGGGCATAAAATATGTCTTGCCGTCAAATTGGCCCGCTTCTGCCAGGTTTCCGATGCTTTCAGCCGGAATCAGGTCCACATATTCGGACAGATCCTCTACCAGTCCATTGTATACAAGACTTGACAGGTTGTTGGTGTCCTGGGCAATCAAATCGATCTCCACTTTACCCGAGCCCTGCATGGCCTGCAGTTTTTTCACCACATCGCCGGCCTCTACCTGAACGGCTTCTACTTTCACATTGTTTGCCTTTTCAAATTCAGGAATTACGGATTTACGCATAACTGCCCATTCCTCTTCACTGAGTGCCATGGTCACACGAAGCGTAGACGGGTCATTTTTAGATTTTGAGCTGCACCCTGTCAAAAGGCCTGCTGCCAGCATTGATACAGCAATTCCTGCTGCCACTAATTTCATTGATGATTTTTTCATTGTTTTACCTCTCCTTATATGATAGATTGTTATAATTTTTTATATAAAACGTGAAGGCATTTTCGAAAATGCCTTGAGGTTTTAATGTAAAGCGTGAAGGCATTTTCGAAAATGCCTTCGGGTTTGATGTTAAATTTCACAGAAATCATCCTTTTACCGCACCTGACAAATAATCTGATTTCAAATACCGCTGTAAGATAAATGTGATAATAATAACCGGAATCGCCAAAATTGTAGCATACGCCGCCTGCTGGAAGAATCCGCCTCTCTGTACGTAATAGTACACGCCTAACGGCAGCGTCTTTGTTGTCAGGGACAAATACAATGCGTATGTAAACTCATTCCAGGAGTTCAGCCATACATACAGTCCGGACACTGCGATTCCCTGAACTGCCACCGGAAAAATCACATAGAGCAAAGTTCTCATCTTGCTGGCTCCGTCAATCTGAGCAGCCTCTTCCAGATCCTTTGGTATAGCCGAGAATGTAGAAACCAAGATCCAGGCCATGAATGGAAGCTGCCCGATCAAATGCGCCATTATCAGGCCCACATTGCTGTCCAAAAGATCCCATTTTAAAAACCGTATGGAAATAGGAAGCGCAATGCCTACTGTGGGAAACATCTTTGTAAAGAAAAGCGTCATAATATAAGTATATTTGACTTTTTTATCCATTCTGGAAATCGAGTATGCAGCCGGCGCAACCAACAGCACAGAGATAACCATGGTAGAAGTCGCAACAATCAAACTTTTAAAAAATGGTCCCCATATATTTCCCGATACCAGCACATCCTTCCAATGTTCCAGTGTGAACGTATGCGGAAGAAGCGTCGGATGCTGCGTCAGTATTTCCTCTGAAGTTCCGAAGGAAACCTTCACAATTATGTACAGGGGAATCACCATAAATAAACAAATCAGAAAGACAATAACCAAAAAACCAACTTTTTTTATCGCTTTATTCTGAGACACTGAACCCTTCCCCCTTATCTATAAACTTGATATACAAAAATGCAAATATCAAAATGATCGCCAGCAGGATCGTGGACGCCGCACCAGAGGCATGGATATTATTCATGGAATATTCCTCATATGCATAGGTTGCCACAAACGGAATGGACTGCCCTACTAAAACCTGCGGAAGTTCGAAAATTCTGAATGCATCCACAGCCCGGAACAAAAGCGCCATAGTTACGGTCGGTTTCAAAAGCGGAAGTGTAATTTTCTTAAATGCATACCAGGCGGTTGCCCCATCAATGCTTCCGGCTTCATATAAATCTCCCGAAATGGATTCCAGACCGGAAAGCAAAAGCAGAATCATGGTCGGCAGCACTTTCCAGGTATCAGCCAGTATCACGACCAAAAGCCCCCTTATGCCCCCGCTGGTCCAGTCAATCGGTGTTGTTATGAGGCCAATCCGGAACAGCACTTCGTTTAAATATCCTGATGAACCAAATATATATAAAGCGATTACACCGGATACCAGCGTTGGAATTCCCATAGGCATCAGCACCAGCGCCCTCACAATTCCTTTGCCTTTAAATGTGGCCTTCAATACCATCGCAATGCCCAGCCCCAGAACCAGCTGAAAGCAAAGACTTACAAGAGCCGTAAATATAGTGTTGGTAATTGACTTGATAAAATTAGGCCTGCCAAACAGATATTTATAATTATCCAGTGTAAATGTTCCCGTCGTACTGTCCTGAAATCCCATTGCTATGGATTGAAAAATCGGCGCTATGGTGAAGCCAAGAATATACAAACTCATGGGAAGTACTAATACAATTTCAAACCAGTACTTCTTAAAAAAACTCTTCATTACGTTTCCCCCTTTTCTTATTGCATACATCTGCGTTTTATTCAAATCTTATATGTAAACTTATCTTGTTTAAACAATATCATATACGTATATGTTTGTCAACACCTTTTTCATTTTAAATTTTCCTGCAGTCTGCTTTTATTTAGGATTTAATTGCAGAAAGTTACGCAAAAAAGCGGCCATCTTAGCCCCCTCAGTCCGCTTTTCTGCTGGTTTTCTCCTGCCAAGTTAATTAAATGCTAATTGGAACAAGTAAAAATTTTATTAAAAGGGCCATTTTTTACATCGACCCTGAAGGCTTTTTCGAAAAAGCCTTCAGGGTCG
>JAGZXV010000102.1 GCA_018378255.1 Clostridiaceae bacterium
GATACCCATCATACCATTGAAGATACCGGAATTGTTTTAGGAAAAGCCATTAAAGAGGCGGCCGGAGATAAAAAAGGGATCGTGCGTTATGGGTTTCATATTCTTCCCATGGATGAAACATTGGTTCTCTGCGCCCTGGATCTGTCGGGACGTCCATATTTCCTTTATGACTTAAAACTGGACCGGGAAAAGGTGGGAGATTTGGAGACGGAGATGATCAGGGAATTTTTCTATGCGGTTTCCTATGCGGCCGAGATGAACCTTCATTTTAAACAACTGGAGGGGATCAATAACCATCATATCATTGAGGGGGCTTTTAAAGCATTTGCAAAGGCCCTGGATCAGGCAACCAGGTTTGATCCGCGTATTACGGATGTGCTGTCGACAAAAGGCAGTTTATCCTGAAAGAGAGGGAGGACGGTTATGCAGTTATATCCGGCGATTGATATTAAAAACGGATCCTGTGTCAGACTGACACAGGGATTGTTCGATAATGTAAAAGTATACTCCGATACCCCGGCCGATATGGCCAGGTTATGGGTAGCCCAGGGAGCTTCATTTCTGCACCTGGTGGATTTGGACGGCGCGTTAGCAGGACGTTCGGTCAATGAAGAGGCGATTGGGAAGATCGTTTCTTCTGTATCCGTTCCTGTGCAGCTGGGCGGGGGAATCAGAAGCCGTGAAGCCGTGAAAAATATGCTGGATCTCGGGATATCACGGGTTATCATCGGTACTAAAGCAGTAGAGAATCCTGAATTTATCAGGGATCTGGTGGCTGAATTTGGTTCAGAACGGATTGTGGTCGGCGTAGATGCCAAGGACGGCATGGTAGCCATTGAGGGATGGGAAAAAGTCAGCTCTCTGACCGCATCCAGCCTTTGCATGAAAATGAAAGAATATAAAGTAAAGCATATTGTATATACAGACATCTCAAAGGACGGCATGCTGTCCGGGCCTAATGTGGAATATACCAGAACGCTGACAGAAGAGACAGGACTTGATATCATCGCTTCGGGCGGTGTTTCTTCCATGGAGGATCTCAACAACCTGTATCGTGCGGGAATTAAAGGGGCCATTATTGGAAAAGCTCTGTATGAAAAAAGGGTGGACTTAAAAGAAGCAGTGGCCGCCTTTGAAACCGTGTAAAATTTTGTGCCGCATAAATCCGCGGCAGGAATCGAGGAAATATGGAAAGTTATAAAAAATTGATCCCCAGCTTTGCCTGTAAAGAGGGACGTGCATACATCCGGGATTATGGGGAGGAATATTACAGCGACGATATTATCACGCTATGCCGTTTTTACAGCGACAACGGTGCAGATGAACTGTTAATTCACGATATATCCCAAACGGATGAAGATCATGAACGGACCATTGGAATTATCAAAGCGGCTGCCGGCGCTGTGGATGTCCCCATCATTGCGGGAGGCCGCGTAAAGCGGCTGGAAGATGTTAAAAAATATCTGTATGCCGGAGCGAAGGCCGTATTTTTAGATGTGGGCCTGGAAGACAATATCGATTTGATAAAAGAAGCTGCAGACCGGTTTGGCAGTGAAAAAACATATGCTTATTTATCCGATTTCAGTTATCTGAAACGGACGGAAGAGTTTATGCAGTTAGGCGCTTCCTGCATGATACTGGATGTGCCGGATCTGGATCATGAACAGCTTCTTGAAATTTCAAAACATTCTGCAGATTTTCTGCTGTTCTGTGACGACGACGTGGTTTCTTCCATAGCAGCCTATCTCAAAGTCCCCACTGTGGGCGGCGTAATTCTCACTGTGCCGGGGGAAGAGGGCGGCAACTGCATGAAGCGGAAACAGGAGCTGAAGGCCAGGGGAATCGTTACCGATACATTTGAATCCTCTATAGAGTGGAGTCAATTTAAACTGAACGATGATGGATTGATTCCCGTTATTGTCCAGGATTATAAGACAGATGAGGTTTTGATGCTGGCCTATATGAATGAGGAGGCATTTCATTCCACTCTAACCAGCGGAAAGATGACTTATTACAGCAGAAGCAGACAAAAGCTGTGGCTGAAAGGTGAGACTTCAGGCCATTACCAGTATGTGAAATCACTGAAACTGGACTGTGACAACGATACGATTCTGGCAAAGGTGAATCAGATCGGAGCTGCCTGCCACACCGGTTCCCGGACTTGTTTTTTCCAGACCCTGGCGGAAAAAGAATATAGGGAAACGAATCCTTTGAAAGTATTTGAAGACGTATTTGGCGTTATCAGGGACAGGAAGGAACATCCCAAGGAAGGCTCCTATACAAATTACCTGTTTGATAAAGGAATCGATAAGATTTTAAAGAAGCTGGGGGAAGAAGCGACGGAAATTGTGATCGCTTCCAAAAATCCAAACCCGGAGGAGATCAAATATGAAATAGCCGATTTCTTATATCATATGATGGTATTAATGGCTGATAAGGGAATTGGCTGGGAAGAGATTACGGATGAATTATCGAGACGGTAAAGAGATTTCTTAATATTGTTGACATAATTATTTTATGTAACCTCAAAGCGGCATTACAATGGAAAACAAAATGGAAAGGCTGGCAGCTCTTGCTGCTGGCTTTTTAATTTCGTTTGTGATATAGTTGTTTTAATTACATTTTTATTGACAGGAGGACAACACATGGTCAGCAGTGTTCTTGAACGGTTTTTTAAATATATTTCTATCGATACCCAATCGAAGCCGGATGTACCGGCGATTCCCAGCACAGAAAAGCAAAGGGATCTGGCGGAGATATTGGCAGAGGAGCTGAAAGCCCTCGGCGCCCAGCAGGTGCGGGTGGACGAAAATTCGTATGTTTACGCATCCATACCTGCCACGAATGGAAAGAATTATCCTGCGCTGGGTTTTATTGCCCACATGGATACCTCATTTGACTATCCGGGAGGAGGGGTAAAACATCAGATTGTAAAAGATTATGACGGAGGCGATATTCTGCTCAATGAAGGGACCGGCCTGAGCCTTTCGCCAGCTGAATTTCCGGATTTATTGGAATATAAGGGCCTGGATCTGATCACTACGGATGGAACAACATTATTAGGCGCCGACGATAAGGCCGGGATTGCGGAAATCTTAACCATGGCTGATTATTTTTTATCCAATCCTCAGATTCCTCATGGCCCGATCAAGATCGCATTCACCCCGGATGAAGAAGTTGGAAAAGGGACGGATTGCTTTGATATCCCCGGATTTGGCGCTGATATAGCATACACGGTGGACGGCGGTAAGATCGGTGAGCTGGAATATGAGAATTTTAATGCAGCTGCCGGTAAAGTGCATATCAACGGTTCCAATATCCATCCCGGAAGCGCAAAAGGTAAGATGAAAAATGCTCTTTTAATCGGCATGGAATTCCAGTCACTGCTCCCGGCCTTCGAAAACCCTATGTACACAGAAGAATATGAAGGCTTTTACCATCTCAATGATATGCATGGAGATGTGGAACAGGCTCATTTAAATTATATTATCCGTGATCACGATAAGACGAAATTTACCCGGAAAAAAGAACTCTTTTTGAAAGCGGCTGATTTCCTGAATCAGAAATATGGGAACGATACGGTTCTGGCAGAGGTAAAAGATAATTATTATAATATGAGGGAGAAGATCGAACCACATATCTATATGATTGACCTGGCCCGGGAAGCGATGGAAGAGTTAGCCATAACTCCAAAGATCTGTCCAATCAGGGGCGGCACTGACGGCGCCCGCCTGTCCTATCAGGGCCTGCCATGTCCGAACCTATGTACCGGCGGACACAATTTCCATGGTAAATATGAATTCATCTGCATTCAGTCCATGGAGAAAATCGTAGAACTGCTGATAAAAATTGTGGAAAAATTTGAGAAACATGTTTTAGCTGAGTAAGCAGGCCGGTGTTGAGAAAAACAGGGTTGGGGCTGCGGAAGAAAAAAATCCGCTCCCAACCCTTTCTTTTTTAGAGATATTCTTTAAGAAATCTGCTCCCCAAGCATCTTACATAACAGAGGAATCTGGGTTTCAAACTCCACTCCATACCAGCGTGCTCCGTCTGTTCCTGCTGTGGATTCAATACAGGCGACCACAAAGTCTGCCGCCAGGCTGACTGATTTTTCCAGGCTCAGGCCCCGCATCAATCCTCCCATGACAACGGAGGAATAGAGATCGCCCGTACCATGGTAACTCTGCGGGCAGCGGTGGGTGAAGTAAGAGAAGGATTCCCCGTCATGGGTCAGACAGGCAACCCCTAACTTTCCGGGTTCATAGCTCACTCCGGTTAAGACTGCGGTCCGGCATCCAAGTTCCAGCAGTTTTTTTAATAATTCCTGGATATAGGCTTCATCATATACGGTTTTATAAGGCATTCCGGTTAAAAGGCTGGCTTCCGTAATGTTTGGAAGAATGATGTCCGCTTTCGAACAGACTTTTGCCATGGCTGCCGGGAAGGAAGCGTCAAAAGCAGGATACAGTTTCCCGTTATCCGCCATAGCCGGATCTACCAGCACAAGATTTTGATTTGTGGCAAAACGGTCGAAAAACGAGCATATCTGGCCGCATTGTTCGGCGGATGCCAGATAGCCGGTATAGATGCCGTCAAAGGAGATCTGTTCTTTTTCCCATGCATCTGAGATGGGAGAGATCTGATCGGACAGATCTTTGCAGGTGAAGGTGTTAAACATGGTATGTGTGGACAGTACTGCTGTGGGAAGAATCCCGCATTCCACACCCATAGCGGAAATCACAGGCAGGGCGACCGTAATAGAACAGCTTCCAACGCATGATATATCCTGGAGAGTGATGATTCGTTTCATATTCTGCCTCCTCGTATGATCGGGATTTGTAATAGGTTCCTATGTTGTGAAGTATAACAGAAATTGGACTGGTCTGAAATAGCCAGTATTGAGAAATATAATCATACCAGTTCGCTGGCTGCAGGGATGAATCCGATTTGTTGCGTTTCATTCAGGAATAGAGTATAATAAATTCATGACAACGTGAACAAGGTTTAAGAGACTGCAGAAAGACGTCTTACGGATGTTAATTACTTGACGAAATGAGGGATATTTTGACAGTTTCTCTATATTTTGGCTGGGGCCTGTTAGTTCCCGCCTTTTTTTCCATCATCTATGGACTGAGAGTTCATTATGTAATAGGCGTTTTAGGATACCGGCATGAGAATACAATACGGGAGCGGTTTCTGTTCCCATTTTATTTCATGCTTTTATTTGTGACTTGGGGAATGGTAAATATTCCATTGCCGCTCTTATATATTCTGGCTTTTTTTATGAAACTGCTCATACTTTTCCGTAAAGGCAGGGAACATTCGAAAGAGCTGTTTTTAATAAGCCTGACCCATATTATGGCCATGGCCTTACATATGATCCTGATTGGCGCTGTCTCTCTGATTACGGCTGTGCCAATGAATGAACTTTTGCAGAATCCATTATGGCGGATTACCACGATCAGCATTGTGCTGGCAGCAGACAGCCTGTCGGCCTGTCTGGCTATCCGATGGAAGCTGCTTCTTGGCGTGCTCCGCACCCAGTTAGACAGCGCGGAAGTAAGGCCGTTTATGATGTTCCTCTGGCTCGGCAACATTTTTCTTCTGCTGGACAGCGTGCTGTGTATCTCGAATATCAAGTGGAATTTATTGCCCGTTTTTTTAATCAGCAGCACCTTACTGATGGAGTTTTATCTGATCCGTTTTTTGCGCCATCTGTTTACCATTTTGTCTGCCCAGTATTTGGAAGAAGAGCACAGACGCCTTACAGAGGAACTGGAGTTACAGAATAAGACGGATGAAGAGCTGCGCAGTAAGAGCGATTCTGACCCGCTGACCGGTATCTATTCAAGACGGTTTGCATTGGAAAAGATGGAGTTGTTTATACATCAAAAAAAGCCTTATTCCCTGGTCTATATTGATTTGGATCATCTCAAATGGATTAACGACCGTTACGGACACCATGCGGGAGATAGTTATCTCAAACGGTTTACCGCCGGATTTGGGACCTTTTTGCATGAAGCGGATATTTTCGCGCGAATCGGCGGTGATGAATTTGTCGTACTTCTTCCGGGCTATTCAGAGAAAGAGGCGGCCGGAAAAATGGAGTGCATCCGTACCGGTTTGAGAGAAAAATTTGATCCGCCGCTGTTGTTCAGCTTTGGAATCGCCTTTGTTTCGGGAGAATCGGAGCATACGGTGGAAGAGGCTTTGAACCTGGCAGATCAGGCAATGTATCAGGATAAAAGAACCAGAAGATAGATGAGGAGGAACCACATGTTTTTGATACTGCTTGTGGCCACAGTTTACTTTTATTATAATTGGCAGTATTTTCATCTTGTCAGTCTGCTGATGGAGTTAACAAAGCCGAAGTTATGGCTTATATTAACGAGTTTTATCATCAATTACATATTCTTTTTTATTTGCAGTGTATTGGAGTTTCCGTTAATCCTCAACTGGATATTATTTGCATTCCTGCTGTTGTTTGAAACCCTGCTCTATAACCACAGGGATTTCAGGACAGCGCTGTTCTGCACGCTGATGAGCACTATTTATGGCCTGGCAATCAATATTTTCTGCCGGAGCGTGATTTCTATCCTGATGAACCAGCCGCTGCAGAGCTTTGGAAGCAATGTTTCCGCTGCGGACAATTTTAAATCGATTCCGGTATTCCTTGGATTCCTCTTAGGAGGTGCTGCGCTTCAATGTTTTACCATGAAAGTGATCATAAAACGTCTTCTGTTGATTATACGATATCCCAGGCATCAAGCCTTTTTACTTCAGATTATGGCGGGCTTATTTATATATCTGTTTCTCAATCTGCTGCTGTATTCGACGCCTCTGAACGATATCCTGCTGAAAATATGGAGCATCAAATCCTGTTTATTCTGTATTTGCGGCTGTTATATTGCCCTTCTGTATACGAGGCGGATTTGCGAACTGGATGATTATCGGGAAAAAAACCGTTCCATAGAAGATGAATTAATGAAACGCCGTCAGGAAGAAAAGATTTTACGGCAGAAAGTCTCCCGCGATGCGTTGACCGGGCTTTATAACCGCCAGTATGCGGAAGAAACAATTGCAGCCATGGTGCGTCAAAAACAGTTCTTCACCTTGTGTTTTCTGGATTTGGACGGATTGAAGGATGTCAATGACCGTTATGGACACGAAGAGGGGGACCATTATATCCTGACGGTTACAGAACAAATCCGCAGGATTTGCAGGGATGGCAGGGATTTATTATTCCGCTACGGAGGAGATGAATTTCTGATCCTGTTTTCAGATATGGATATAAAAAAGGCGGAGGAAAAAATACAGTTTGTTAATAGCAGGCTCCTCTCAATAATGGCCGGCCAATCATTTTCCTACCGGATATCTTTCAGCTATGGATTGATAGAAAGTACCAAAGATTTGGAGTGGAACCAAATGATTCAGGCTGCAGATATGAAAATGTACAGGCAGAAGCAGCAAAAAGCTGATGGAGGTGGATGATGAAACGTTTCTTAAAACCGGGGTTAATGACTTTGTTTGCACTGCTTATGTTATTTGGCAGTTTGACCATTCATACTGTAGTGCAATCCCAGCACTACAGCCGTCTGGTCAATTATGTTGGGATCGTGCGGGGGGCATCCCAGCGGCTTGTTAAATTAGAACTGATGGATCAGCCCAGCAATCCTCTTATCGAATATCTGGATGGGATTCTGGAGGAGCTGGCTACGGGAAACGGCGGATATGGCCTTTTTTTGCCTGACGATGAAAACTACCGGGACAATCTGAATAAACTGAACCGGATGTGGACTGATATTAAGATACAGATTATGGACTACCGCAGCGGAATGGACAAAGAAACAGAACTTCTGGACTTGAGTGAATCCTTTTTCAATCAGGCAAATGATACTGTTTTTGCTGCGGATGAATACGCTGCAGGGCAGGTTCATACGTTGCTTGTAATCTGCATCGTAATGCTTGGCATCATGCTGCTCACATGGATCTTCATCCTTTGGGCTTACTGGAAGAAAATGCTCAGGTTGGAAAGCAGCAATCAAAAGCTGAATGAACTGGCCCGCAGGGATAAACTGACCGGCGTATATCAGCTGGATTTTTTTAAAGAGGAGGCGCAGCGCATTCTCGATGCCGGAACATCAAAAAAACTGGCTGTTGTTTATACGGATTTCTCAGATTTCAAGTATATCAATGATGTATTTGGATATGCATATGGGGATAACATTTTAAAAAGATATGGTGAGATACTCAATGAGATGATGCAGCCAGGGGAATTGTGCGGCCGGGTCTCAGCGGACAATTTTGTCCTCTTGCTCCGTTATCAGGAACGGGAAGAAGCGGCGCTGCGCCAGCAGAGGGCAGATGAAGAAATCACGCAGTTTATGCATAACTCCCATGACCGTCAAACTGTGCCCACCTGTTGTGGGATCTGCTGTGTGGAGGATGTTGTGGAAGATTTGAAAATCGATGGTTTTCTGGACAGGGCGAATTTTGCCCGTAAGACAGTGAAAAACGGAACGAATGCCAATTATGTCTATTATAATGAAAGCATACGCAACCGTCTCCGCGAAGAAAAAGATGTGGAAAGCCATATGCTGGCGGCGCTTGAAAACAAGGAATTTGTGGTTTTTTACCAGCCCAAAGTTGAACTCAAAACTGGGAAAATAGCCTGTTCGGAATCATTAGTCCGCTGGATATCAAAGAGTGGTTCCGTCATCCCTCCGGACAAGTTTATCCCTGTATTTGAAAGCAAATATATGATTGACCGCCTTGACCAGTATGTGTTTGAAGAGGTCTGCCGGTTTCTGAGCGCTCGGTTGAAGCATGGTAAGAGGGTTCTGCCGGTTTCTGTAAATGTATCGCGGCTTCAATTTTTTGACCAGAATTTCGTGAACCGCTATGTGGAGATACGGGACAGATATCAAGTTCCCCCGGAACTTTTGGAGATCGAATTTACCGAATCCATCGCCATTGATAACACCAGCCTGTTGACGAGGATCGTGGAACGGCTGCGCCAGGCCGGTTTTTCCTGCTCCATTGACGACTTTGGAAAGGGATATTCCTCCCTGAGCCTGTTAAAAACCCTTCCCTTTGATGTTCTCAAAATAGACCGTTTTTTCTTTGCGGAAAGCAATGATCCTGAACGGGATATGGATGTCGTACAGGGGATTGTTGAGCTTGTGCATAAATTTCATATCCGGACGGTAGCCGAAGGGGTGGAATCTAAAAAACAGGTAGAACGGCTGAAGCAGATTGGCTGTGATTATGTCCAGGGATATGTCTTTTACCGCCCCATGCCTCAGGATGAGTATGAACGCCTGTTGGAAAAGGATAGTTAGAATACAGAATAGATAGAACTGGTTTATTGCCCGGATAAGTTTTCCGGGCATTTTTTTGTCTTTGCAGGTATAGGAATCATACGGCGGCAAAAAGATTGAGATTGTTTTTTTTTAAGGAAGGCAGTATAATGATTTAAAGAAACTAACATGAACAAGGATTGCATTTTCTCATTATAAATCCCGGAGGACAGATTAATGGAAATTAACCTGAGTTACGAACAGCTGAATGCTGAACACAGTATGCTGATGAGTGTTTTAGGTGCGAGTGTCAGTAAACATTTAGTGGATGAGCATTTCACGTGTATATGGGCTAACGATTATTATTATGAACTGATCCGTTATCCGAAACCTCAATATGAAGCCCGGTTCCATAATCACTGTGACGAATATTTTTATAATAATCCGGAAGGCTGGTCTAAACTGTCTGAAAAAGTCCATTCCTCTTTGAAAAGAGGGGAGAGCGGGTATTCCCTCTATCTGCCTATGATCTATCCGGACGGAGGAAATTTCTGGGTCAAACTGCAGGCGGTTTTTACAGATGAATTTATAGACGGTTACCGTGTTTCCTATACTACAATGATCGATGTTACCGATATGATGCAGGCAAGGTTAGCACAGAAAGAGGCCCAGCAGGATTTTGACAAGATGATGCAGGAACAGGCTATGATCATGAGCGCGCTGAATATCAGTGTCAGCAAGCATTTAATTGATGAACATTATACCTGTGTTTTGGCCAACGAATATTATTATAAGCTGATCGGTTATTCCAAAGCAAGATACGAAGAATTATTCCACAATCATCCAGATGAGTTTTATGCGAATAATCCGGAAGGCTGGGAACTTCTGACAAGTAAGGTTGAATCTGTACTGAAAAATAATGGAGATGGATATGAAGCCATAGTCCCCATGAAATATGAGGACGGCTCCAGCTATTGGGTCAAACTGGTCAGTTTTTTCACAGATGAATACATAGACGGATACCGGATTTCCTATACGGTCATGACAGATGTGACAGAACTGGTCAGGACAAAGAACGAACTGGAAATGCTCATGAGTTCTATGGCTGTCAGTGTCAGCAGGCATCTGATGGACGAACACTTTACCGTTGTCTGGGCCAATGAATTTTACTACCGTCTGATCGGTTATTCTCAAGAGGAATATGAAGCAAAATTCCATAATTGCTGCGATCTGTATTTCCATGACAATGATACAGGACTGAAAATACTCAATGAGAAAATTCTGGGTATGCGCGCTGTGGACGGCAGAAGCTATGAAGCCTTTCTGCCTTTGAGGATACCAGACGGTTCCATCCGCTGGGCTAAGGTAATGGGATTTTTAACAGATGAATTTATAGATGGGAGACAGATTGCCTATGCTACGATGATCGATGTTACCGATTTGATGCAGATGCAGAAAGAACGAAGCATTGCCTATGACAGTATTCCAGGATTCATAGTCAAACACCGTATTCTTCCTCGTGAAATCGTTATGCTTGATGCGAGTGAACAGATAAAAGATATTTTCGACGTGAATTTGGATGATATCATTTCCTGTGATCCATTTTCCGTATTGTCGGAGGAAAGCCGGGAACTGATCTTAAACCGCCTTCCAAATTTGAGGAAAAGGGAGCCGCTGGAGGCGACAATATGCGCCAGGGATAAGTATGGACACGACCGTTGGTTCCACATCAACAGCACCTGTATCGATGCTCTATCCGACGATCCGGTGTACCTGACCATGTTTATCGACATCACTGACATTACCGAATTGAGAGAGCTTCAGCATAAACTGGAAGAGCGTACCCATCTGCTAAATGAGGCGCTGGAAGCGGCCAGATATGCCAATACGGCTAAATCCGACTTCCTGTCCCGCATGAGCCATGATATCCGCACTCCTATGAACGCTATCACCGGAATGACGGAGATTGCCAGCGCTCATATTGAGGACCCGAACCGGGTAAAAGACTGCCTGCAGAAAATCCGCCTTGCCAGCCACCATCTCTTGGGGCTCATTAACGATGTTCTCGATATGTCAAAAATTGAAAATGGTAATTTTCCAATCAATCTGTCACCATTAAACCTGCCTGAGGAACTGCAGGAGGTGATCATGATCGTACTGCCGGGAATTCGTACAAAAAAGCAGCATTTTGATGTCTATATAAAAGAACTATACCAGGAAAACTTCAGCAGCGATGCACTCCGTCTCCGCCAGATCCTTTTAAACCTGCTGTCCAATGCTTCCAAGTTCACACCGGAAGGCGGAAGGATTGTATTGGAGATCGAACAGTTACAGACGAAAGACGGAGAGAAAGCTATGCTGGGCTTTACTGTCTCGGATACAGGTATTGGGATGAAGAAGGAGTATCTGGAGCAGATTTTTGAACCTTTTACCCGTGAGAGGGACAGCCGTACCGATCAGATCGAAGGGAGCGGGCTTGGCATGGCGATAACCAAAAGGCTGACCGATCTGCTGGGAGGAAGCATTACAGTGGAGAGTTGTCCGGGCGCTGGAACTACTTTCAGAGTGCTGATACCAATGGAGATCCTGTCAGACCAGATGGAGAAAAACGATGTTTTTTCCGGGATCAGGGTTTTATTGATCGATGACGATTCTGTTCAGCAGCAGTGTTCCGGCCGCATGCTCCGTTCCATGGGAATGGAAGTGGCATGTACATCCTTCGGTCATTTGGATTACGCTGATCCGGCAAAAGGGCAGTATGGCGGAGAATATGATCTCATCATACTGAGTTTTAGCATGGCGGGAAATGGAAATCTGAGGAAGGCAGAAGATATCTGCCATAAAATCAGCGAAGGAACACCATTGATTTTATCTGCTTATGATGTAAATGAAATAAAGGAGGAAGCGCTGGCGGCAGGGATCAGCGGAGTGATCGACAAACCTTTCTCACGCTATGCTGTAAACAGATGTATAAACCGGTATCTGCTGGGAAAAGAGGCTCCGCAGTCGAAGGAGGAATCCTTCGATTTTAGCGGAAACAGAGTACTCCTGGTTGAAGATAATGAACTCAACCGCGAAATCGCTGTGGAACTGCTGAGCGGATTCGGTTTGGAGCTTAAGACGGCATCAGACGGAAGGGAGGCAGTACAGCGCTTTGAAAGCAGCAGTCCGGGGTATTATACCCTGATTCTGATGGATATTCAAATGCCTGTTATGAACGGATATGAGGCGGCCCGTGTCATCCGTTCACTTGTGAGGGAGGATGCGAAGACAGTCCCAATTCTCGCGATGACAGCGGATGCGTTTGTAGAAGATATAGAGAATACAAAAGCTGCCGGCATGAACGGTCACCTGGCAAAACCACTGGATTTTGACCTGCTCGCGCGGGAGATCAGCAGATACCTGGGCGGCAAAAAGGCTGATGGAACCTTCACATATAAACAACTGCGATATGACATTGACAAGCATTCTGAATAAAGTTATAATGAAAGCAAGAAACATGCGGATGGCAGATGCCATTCGCATTTGCTGTTTATGGAAAGATGAACGGTTTTGTTCATCTTGAAGAAGGGGGAGATAAATTGCATGGATTATAGCTATCGTCTTTTGGCAGTTGATGATGAAGTGGACATCCTGCGGACAAACCGCAGATATTTGGAAGCACGTGGGTATCAGGTGGATTCGGCAGTCACCGCGTCTGAGGCTTTGGAATTGTTAAAAAGATATACTTATGACTGTATTTTGCTGGACGTACTGCTTCCTGATATGAATGGTTTTAAATTATGTGAGGCCATCCGGAATCTTACCACTGCTCCAATCCTTTTTCTGAGCTGTATGGATGATGAGGAAGACAAGATCAATGGGCTGATGGCAGGGGGAGATGACTATATTACCAAGCCCTACAGCTTAAAAGAGCTGGCGGCCCGGGTACATGCCCAGGTGCGGCGCAGTTCCATGAAAGGATTTGCCATCGACTATCAAAACCAGTTTCTTCGTGTTGATAACAGGATCATTCCCCTGGCCCAAAAGGAGTTTGATTTGTTTTTATTTCTTCTTGGCAATCCGGGCCGCATATTGTCGGCGGCCGAACTATATCAAAAAGTCTGGTGTACTGGAAAGATAGACAGCGCCAATACCGTAGCGGTTCATATCACACGCCTGCGGCATAAATTGGAGGAAATAGAACCTGTCATTGGCCGGATTGATACGATCAGAGGGGAGGGGTACCGCTTTATACCTAAATCAGAAGCGGGAATAAAATTATGAAGCGTTTTCTGGCTGTCTTCCTTTTAATTTTTACCTTATGTCTGGCTCTGTTTTTTACTTCTTCAAAGCCCTTTGTTTCCGAAGGGCCAAAAGCAGAAGAAGGAGTTCTGGATTTTGTGGGTACGGATTTTTCATCTTCCGTTTATGCCTTGTCCGGCCAATGGGAATTTTATTATGGCAGCCTGTATACGCCGGAAGATTTTAGGCAGGGCGTCCCGGAAGGAATGGAATATATCGATCTGCCCGGACCCTGGACCAGAATGGGATACCCTAAGCTCGGATATGCCACATACCGCCTGAAAGTTCTGACGGATCCAGGACAGGTATTCCTTTTCTATATTCCTGAAATTATGTCCTCATCCACAATTTGGATTAACGGCAGGGAATTTTACCGTGCCGGACTGGTTGGAACATCGGATGAGGAAACAGTTACCGGTGTCCGCAATGAACTGCTGGCTGCATTTTCAGAGGACGGTACATTGGAACTGGTGATTCAATCAGCCAATTACCGCATGAACGGAAGCGGGATTTTTTATCCGATTCTGATCGGAAGGGATACTGTGCTGTCCCATCATATCTTCTGGCAGCGCACAATGGTGGCTGCCGCGCTGGGCGGCATACTTTTGATCGGTGTCTATCACCTGTTTCTGTATTTTTTCCGCCGGCGGGAGCGGCTGTATCTGATCTACAGCCTCACCTGTCTGACTGCTGTTCTCCGGCTGAGTATGGAGAGCAATGCTCTGGTCCAGTATTTTTTGCCTGGTGGAATCGGTTTTATATTAAGCAGGGTGTTTCTTTTGTTGTTTACGTTTCACAGTCTGTGTATCTGTCTTTTTATGATGCAGGTGTTCTCTATCCGGCTGAAAAGGCAGCTGCGCATCCTCTATCTGATTTGTTTTGTTCTGCCTGTGGCAGGAATATGTATCCTTCCGTATGCAAAAGCAGTTTCAGGCATGTTTTTGGTAATGATTCCTTATGGTATCTCCATCTTTCTGGCAGTCCGTTCGGGGAAAATCGGAAGGGATCCTTACCGCATGCTGTATTTGTTCAGCATGGTCATATTCGTCATCTATGGACCGCTGACGAAAACCCTGCTGGAAGGGGATTTATTCGTCCCCGGCATCGTTCCCAATATGTTTTTGATTCTCAGCCAGTGCGTTATGCTGTCACGCAGCTATGCGCAGGCCCATGAGGAGGTGGAACGGGTCAATGAAAACCTGGAAGAACTGGTAGAACAGCGTACCGCAGAGTTACACGCCGCTAATGAACAATTAGCCGCTTCCCAGGCCGCCCTCCGGGAAATGATCGGCAACATATCTCATGATTTAAAGACGCCTTTAACGGTGCTTAATAACTATCTGGAGCTATTGGGAGATGAAACAATTTCTTCCAGCGAGCAGGAGCGGAGTGAATATCTGGGCATTGCCTATCATAAGAATCTGGATCTCCAGCGGCTCATCCATAACTTGTTTGAAGTTACCAGGATGGAAGGAAAAACCGCTGTTTACCGTCTGGAATGGGTGCCGGCCAGCAAACTCATAGCGGAGGCCGGAAGAAAGTATGGGGATCTGGTATGGGATAAAGGGATATCTTTTCCGATTGAGGCGGATGATATGCTGGAACTGAAAATTGACAAAATTAAGATTTGGAGTGTGCTGGATAATCTGGTTTATAATGCGCTGCGCCATACATCTGAGGGCGGCAGCATCTCACTCAGCATACACCGGAATGGAGACAGGGCGGTGTTTACGGTAGCTGATACCGGGGAAGGAATTGATGCTGTGCACCTCCCCCATATCTTTGAGCGTTTTTATAAAGTGTCGCCGGAACGCGGAGAAAAGGATGGTTCCAGCGGACTGGGACTTTATATTGTAAAGATCACGGTAGAAGCCATGGGCGGAGATGTGGCGGTTGAAAGTACACCGGGAGAGGGCACCGTATTTACCATGACATTTCAGGGAAAAGGATGAGATTCATTTATGATGCCGGGTGCCGTGGTGCCCGGCATTATGATTCTTCGTCTGATTGTCTGAGCGCTCATCAGGCTGTGAGGATTTGCCCTTTGATCCGTCTTTGGGGTTTTCCTGCGTCTTAGCCTGGGACTCATGCTGGCAGTGTTCTGTATGGCCTTTGATTTCTTTCATGGATTTACTTTTAAATTCATCCAGGGTGGCCTGAGGATCAACGGTCAGCAGCTCCTGTATGGCGTAATACTTTCCCAAAGACAGTCCTTGTTCGTGGGCTTCCTCACACAGATGGCTGTTCACGCTGGCATATTCGGCTTTTATGCTGCCGTGACACTGTTTTAAGGCTGTGTCCACACAATCCTGAAGGTCAGGAAGCAGCGTTGGGTCATCATTCTTTGTCACCAATGTAATGGAGACAAGGGAATCCCTCTTTAAATACTTCTGCATTTCATCACTGCCCAAAAGAAGGGCCATTGCTTCATCGTACTTCATGTGTTTTAATGAAAGGGCTTCCAGGACTTTTTCACCTTCCAGGCCGTAAGTAGTCTGGTCAACCACCTTTCCCCAGCGGTTGAGATCCAGCTCTATGCTGGGGTTCACATCAATACTGATGACAGCAGCTTCCGTATAATACATGCCGTAGCCACCCAGTCCGCCGACAGCAAATATCAGAAGGCAGGCCATGGAGACGGCCCACTTCATTTTGCCCAGTGCGTGTTTCCTTCTCCGGCGCATATGTCCGGTCACATGAGCAAAGGTCTGTTTTTTCAGCTCACTGTTACAGTTCACTGTATCAAATGCATCATGTATCATCTGTTTCATCAAAATCACCTCCCAGCATTTTTTTCAACTCCGCTTTAGCCCTTGACAGATGCGTATAGACAGTATTGACTTTTTTATTCAGAATACCTGCAATTTCTACGGCGGAATAGCCTTCATAATAATGCAGATATATGATGATTCTGTATTTGTGGGGAAGTTTCATCACGGATTCCAGCACATGGGACAGGTCCGGATCTTTGTCCTCAGCCATATTCATGGCCTCTTCAAGAGAACAGGTATGTGTCCGGAAAAAGCTGCGCAGCATATCTTTGCACCGGTTAACGGTTACCCGGATCAGCCAGGCTTTTTTGTGTTCGTCAGACTGAAAGGGTTCAGAAAAAAGGGCGTATTTCAAAAATACATCCTGAAATACGTCCTCCGTATCGCTTTCATTTTTCATATAGACAAAGCAGATGTGTTTAATCATATCCGCATATTGTTCTATTGCCTGTTCAACATCTGATTCCTGCCGCATAGCTGCTCCATGTATCTGTTTTCTTTATCTGCGGTGATGACCACCGCCATGTCTGCCATGATGACCGCTGCCTTCGTGGCATCCGTTTCCTGAAGTTACGGAATGTCCGTGATTTCCGTCTGGGCATACCCATGTCTCGTCGTCAGACCAGTATCCTTCGCATTCGCCGTGTTCGTGGCTCCTGCAGTACTCATAATCTGTGCAGTCGGCATATCCTCTGGGACATGTCCAGTCAGCGCCAAATGCGAGACTGCTTCCTGCTATGGTTAATAGGATTCCAGTAGCTCCTGTGGCAATTATAGTTCTGATTTTCATGTATTTCAATCTCCTTTTTATGTTTTTCACTAATAATACGATTGAAGGGCTGGAATCCTTTCAAATATTTTTTATTATTTTATTTTAATTTAATTGGAATGGTGTTGTCTGCCGTAAAAAGGCGGTGAGACAGAATGTGGTTTTGTCATCGGACGCTGGTGAAAACTTTTTTAAATATGCTATGATTTTGCTGCGCGCAGTGGGGCGGAGCAGACAGTCGGGCCGATCGTGAAGAACCAGCCCTTTTTCAGCCGCAATGATTCAGTTTTTATGGAATCTGATTCCGGTATTTGTGTGTGGGGAACTGATGGACGCCTGGATTGAAAAAGAGAAGTTTTTCAATCAACATGAGTGATTTGATCGAATAATTCTGAATTATAAAATTCGCGGAGATTTATACCAAGTCCTTCACAAATTTTCTTAATAGTTATAATTCCAGGATTTTTATTTCTGCCGCTTAAAATACTTTTAATCGTGGAATGCGGGATACATGATGCAAGCGCTAAATTTAGTACAGTCATATTTTTTTGTTTTAATAGTTCTTCTATTCTTTTCACTGTTGCTTCGCTAATTGTTGTCATAGTTAATCTCCTAACCTTTATACTAACATAAACGTAAAGATAGAGATTCTATAACGGAATATTAACAATTCTAAATTTATTTCTGGAATTTTTTTGCAGTGTGCGGTATTATATTCCTAATTGTAAGTATGGCAGTTGCCGCTTGCAGTGTTTCTGAAACCAAGTAAATTGAACTGTATGTGAAATTGGAAATTACAGAGGGATTGCAATGAATTGGAAAGAACAAGCAAAAAAACTTAAAACAGATATTCCGGCTCTTTTTTTAGCGTTGAAGGATAAGGACACGCCGATGATCGCAAAGATTTTTGCGGGAATTACGGTTGTGTACGCTCTCTCACCGATTGATTTTATACCGGATTTCATTCCTGTATTGGGTTACTTAGACGACATTATTCTGCTGCCGGCCCTGATTGCGCTTACTATGAAATTCATACCTCAAAATGTCATCGAAAGGAATCGGAAGTCGGCTAAAGGACTGTGGGAAAACGGAAAGCCAAAGAAATGGTATTATGCGATTCCGATTATAGTAATTTGGCTGTTGATTATGGTAGTGGTAATAAAGGCTGTTAGGAAAATACAATAATGGGGATGGCGGAATGCTGAAGGACTGGTTTTATGACCAGAATTACCAAAACATATGAAGTTAATATGCTGGTCATTGATGAGGAAGACCGGACACTTGATAAAAATCAAGGGTTACTGGAATATCCCTGGGAAGGGAATGTGTTTCAGGTGGAAAATGAAGAAGTATGGAATTGAATAGGATTGACTGGTAAATGAAGATAGATGAGATATGATGAGAAGAACGTTATGTAGCGTCAGCCTGATACTCTCGATGGCATTTCTGTCCGCCTGTGGACATGGGCAAACGAGCAAACTGGACATTTTGGAAGTGGAAGAAAAACAGGCGCCTTTGGAGGTGTTGATATCAGGAGGTGAGGCATCCTGGCAATCCTGCATGGAGGAGGTTGCCAGAGATTATATGGCACTTCATCCTGATCAGGAGATACAGATAAAAAAGGTTATTAATATTGAGGGTGAGGATTATAAGAGCAGCCTCGTAGTGATGGATGCCCTGGGCGAATTCGATGGAATTGTCGAGATGAGAAATGTAGAATAGTAAGAAATACCGTTGCATTGGCTAAAATATCTGGCCGAGCAACGGTATTTTTTTAGTTCATAATTACTTCATTCATCAATGCATCAGGATCAATAGGTTCTCCATCATCTCCAACTACAACAATGCACATATAAATAACGTTACCATTACGTCTAAAGTAAATTATATGACTAGGTTCTTGAGATGGTGCAAAATAGTAACGATTCCAAGTGGTATTGCCGATTTGCACAGTAGATTTTGATGTACAACTTTGAAATGTTGGAATAACAGATTCATCAAAATCTACTGGTATGTATTCGTGCTCTTCTTGATTAAATATTATGACTATCATATATTTCAAGGAATTAATTACTATATCTGTATCAGATATCTCAGAGACAAAAAAATCCTCCGGAAGTTTGATACTTAGATCGCCAAAAGTAAAGGTTTGGACACTAGTTTCTTGTGTTTGTACCACTCCATCAATGATCCATGCTCCATTCTCATCAACTGTATATCCGTCCGGTGTTGTTGTGTTAATCAGGCAATAACCTTCGGATGTAAAATAATAGCATTTTCCATCAATCCAATTCCATCCATCTTTGGCAAATGTAGAATCTCCATTATCATACCACCAACCGGCCTTATCCTGTTTCCATTCACCCGCAAATGAAGTGAAAGAAGCAACCATGCTTATTAATGCTGCAGTCAATAAAATTAGTAATTTTTTCATACAATACACC
>JAGZXV010000103.1 GCA_018378255.1 Clostridiaceae bacterium
TTTTTGAAAGGAATCGCAGCGATATGGAAAAAGTGAGACTGGGCGTCATCGGCGCTGCCAGTATGATAGCCAGAGAATATCATCTTCCTGCGCTTTCAAAGTGTGAAGGCGTTGAATTCGAGATGGCATGCGACTTAAATCTGGAGCGTCTGAAAGAAGTGAAGGAACAGTATGGATTCAATAAAGTAACGGATAATTATAAAGATGTTTTGGCTGACCCGGATGTGGATGCGGTTGTCATTTTAACAAAAATAGACACTCACGCTGAAATCAGCATGGCGGCGGCCAGAGCGAAAAAACAGATATTTATGCAGAAAGCGATCAGCTACAGCCTGGAGGAAGCCCAGAGGATCATCGATACGGTTAAGGAATCCGGGGTTCAGATGACCATATCCTATATGCACCGTTATTTTGATGAGTGCAGGAAGGCGGCCGAGATCATCCAGAGCGGAGAACTGGGGGAAATCCAGTATGTGCGGATGCGCAATTCCACCAAGAACGCTGAAAACATTGCAGCCAGTTACGGCGGATGTATCATGGATATCGGCGGACACGGAATCGACTTGATCCGGTCCCTGTTCCATAAGGATATCGTAAAAGTGAAGACTCTGTATTCCGAGGGGAAATCCATTAACACAGGGGGCTGGTCCGCCAACTTAAACGGTGATGAAACCGTAGCTCTTTTGATGTATGAGCTGGAAGGCGGCGCTCAGGTGATCCACGAAATTTTATGGTCCCATGTTTCTAAAACGGACCGTTTCGAGGTGGAAGTCACGGGCAGAAAAGGCAGCTTATACATAAGGAATCCGTTCATGGAGGAGAAACTCTGTCTGGGCATTGCAGAACAGGGAGTTGAACATGGCATAACCTGGAGTTCTCCGGAGACAGAACACACCTTTTTCGGACAGCGCCATCACCAGCTGTTTGTGGATGATGTCCGTTTTGGCACCCATTACAGCCTGACGGCAGAGGATGGATTTGACGTACTGGGCGTTGTGGAGGCGGCACGCAGATCCATGGAAAGCGGAGGCTGGGAGACGCCGGTGAAATATAAGAACAGGGAGGAAACGGTATGAAGATAGGCTTTCTGGTTAAATATGAAGAGAATCTGGATAAATGGGCTTTATTTGCGGACGGAATAGGCGTGGAGGGCATTGAAATCGTTTACCAGGATAAGAAGGATTATGAATTTGAGCCGGAGAAGATAAAAGCCGCGTTGAAGGACAGAAAAGTCAAGGTCTGTGCCATGTCCATGTTCCATATCAATACCACGGCAAAAGATCCGGAGGAAAGAGAAAAGGCGAGAAAGCTGAACTGTGAGCTTTTACAGACGGCGGCTGCGGTCCATGCGCCTATAGCGGTTATGAATATGGGCAATTATGAGGACGGGAACCTGGAACGGAATATTGAGGAATTTTTGAAGGAACATGAATTTTACAGCTCCATGGCCGGTGACCTCGGCCTCACTCTGGCATACTATGTGGGGCATCAGCCCAGCTTTGTAAACAGTAAGGAAGCATTGGCCCGTGTGGTGGAGGCTCTGCCTGATATCAACCTTAAATTTGATCCGGTAGGCCTGATCCGTAATGTGGGGGCTGATCCCTATGATATCATTAAGACATTTGGTGACAGAATCACCCATTTCCACTGTAAGGATATTCTGAGAAACGGCGATTATGAGATCGAGCCGCCGGTAGGCATGGGCGACCTGGCATGGAACAAAATCATTGCCATGCTTTATGGTTTTGGATATAATGATTATATTGTTATAGAGCCTCATGGCCCCATGTGGTCAAAACCGGATAAAATGGCCCAGCACATACTGCTGTCGAAACGCCACCTGGAACAGTTTATTATATAGACCAAAAACATGATGAAAATGAGGAGCTATGAAAATGAATATATTATATATGCATACCCATGACAGCGGAAGGTATCTGATGCCTTACGGACATCTGGTGCCAACCCCCAACCTGATGGAATTTGCCAAGGAATCAACACTGTTCAGGCACTGTTACTGCGCAGGCCCCACCTGTTCACCGAGCAGGGCGGCTATGCTGACCGGGGCGTATCCTCATGTGAATGGAATGATGGGCCTTGCCCAGAGAGGATTTGGCTTAAATGACTACAGCCGGCATATGGCTTCCTATTTGAGCAGACAGGGTTATGAAACCGTGTTGTCCGGAATCCAGCATGAAGGCGAGTGCGGGGCCCAGCTTGGATATGATAAAGTTTTAATAGAATCAGAGGACAGAGGACAGTATCTGCCGGATCCGGAAGGATTTGACCTGGAATCCGCCGCCCTTACGGCGGAATATATCAAAAGCCGGGCCGGCAGGGACGGAAACTTTTTCCTTTCATTTGGTATGATCAATACCCACCGGGATTTCCCGGCGGACCGGAAGGGAATCCGGCAGGAGTATATCACTCCCCCGGCTGTTCTTTACGATACGAAAGAAAACCGTGAGGACATGGCCGGATACATAGCCAGCGCCTCTATTGCAGACCGCTGTGTGGGGATTGTGCTGGATGCCGTGAAGGAGGCGGGACTGGAAGAGGATACGGTCATATTCTTTACAACGGACCATGGCATCGCCTTCCCGAGAATGAAATGCAACCTTTACGACACAGGAACCGGTGTCGCGCTTATTATGAAATATCCGGGCAATCAAACAGCCGGAACAGCCATTGATTCTCTGGTGTCCCATGTGGATATCTTCCCGACTCTTTGTGAGCTGTGCGGTATTGAAAAACCGGATTGGCTGCAGGGCGTGGCGTTTACCGGACTTTTGACCGGGGAAAAGACAAAAGTACGGGATGAGGTTTTTTCAGAAGTGAATTATCATGCATCCTATGAACCCATGCGCAGCATCAGGACAGAACGATATAAACTGATCAGAAGGTATGACTACCACAACAAAGTGGTTCCTTCCAATATAGATAACGGCCGGAGCAAGCGGTTTTTAACGGATGCAGGATGGCTGAACCGGCCGACGGAGCGGGAGATGCTGTTTGACCTGTATCTGGATCCCATGGAGCGGGAGAATCTGGTTAACCATCCGGAATATCAGCATGTTTACTGTGATCTTTCCCAGCGGTTATACAACTGGATGGAAGAAACAGAAGACCCGTTAATTCATGTAATACACCGGCTTCCCAAACCAGGCGGAGCCGAAGTAAATAAACTCACCTGCATGCATGCCGAGTATGCGGATTATGAGTGATTAAACGGCCCGCGGCAGGTCAAGTACGATAAGAAGGAAGACTGAGGATGAGTGTATTAAGGAATAACGATTTGAAAAACGCAAATAAGCTCAGCATACTCAATTTGCTGAGGGATAATCCCCTTCTCTCCAGGGCGGATATATCGGTGAAGCTGGGACTGAGCAAATCGACGGTATCGGCCATTATGGATGAATTGTGTATGAACGGATGGGTAGAAGACGTAGGGCGGGGCAGTTCCACCAAACAGGGCGGTAAAAAACCGATTCTGCTCCAGATCAATGCGGATGCGTCCTATGTTATTGCCGTATACTTCAGCTCCACGGTTGTGAATGTTGCAATTACCAACATGGCTTCGGAAATACTTGCGGTAAAAAGCAAGTGCGTTTCTAAGGTGACTGATTACCAGATACATTTTGACGAGATCATAGAGATTATCCATGAGCTGATCACCGAGTGCAGAAAAGAGATTCCGGACATGCGGATTCTGGGGTGCGGAATTGTAATCAGAGGCTTAGTCAATGTTGAAAAACGGACCCTTCTCTATTCGGCGACGCTGCCGGGGTGGAGCGATGTTCCGGTCGGTGATTATTTTGAAAGCCGCCTGAATCTGCCCGTATTTGTTGAAAATGATATCCGTGCCATAACGGCATATGAATATCTGATCTATAAAAATTCCAACCCAAAGGTCATCATGTGCGTCAATGCGGAAATCGGTATCAGCCTGGGTGTTGCCATTAATGGAACCGTATTCCACGGCTCCAACTTCGGTGTCAGCGCGACTCATATGATATTGGATACCGGCGGTCCTTTATGTACCTGCGGGAACCGTGGATGCTGGGATACCATAGCCTCCACAGAAACCATGATTATGGAAATTGAGAAACGTAAAAACAGTTCAGCCGGCATCAGTTATCAGGAATTGATTCAGATGTATGAAGAGGGAGATCCTGTTGTCCTGGATGTTGTGGAGAATTACACCGGGTATTGGATGTCCGTCGGCATTGTAAATGCGATCAATCTGTACAATCCTGACATACTGGTTCTGATGGGGAAAAATTTTGATACGTTTAAGGAGATACGGAACAAGGTGTCAGATGCTGTCCGGTCAATGCCCAATGAGGTGGCGAGACAGGTTCAGATAGTGTTCTCCGACGGAATGAAGCATCTTCTGGTAAAAGGTGCTTCCCATCTTGTGATATCCGGTTTTTATTCCATCGGGCATCATGATGAACTGGCTGACCGGATTAATAAAACAGAGTAAAGGAGATTATCCGATATGAATAATATAGATACGCCGTTAGGACAGCCGATTAAAATTGGACAGAGGACCGCTAAAAACAGGTTTGTAATCAACGCTATGGAGTGCTGTGATGCCACCGGGCAGGGCGGTTTTTCACCACTGACCCTGGAACGGTATAAGAAGCTGGTGGAAGGGGGAGCCGGTCTGATTGACTTTGAATCCATCACCCTGCAGCAGCATTCCAGGGCCAGAATAAACCAGGTGTTTCTCAATCCTGCCGACCCGGAAAGCATCGCCCAGTGGCGGGATTTCATCAGGCAGATGAAGGAGATTGACCCGGATACATTGCTGATCGTCCAGTTGAATCACGGAGGGGAAAAATCCAGCGACGTCTTCTCCAAACGTCTCAGCGCCAAGCCTTTATACGGCAATGGCGGGGAACTGGTTGACGAAGAGTACGTTGAGAACATGATGGATTCGTTTGTGGAAGCGTCTAAAATCCTTTATGACTGCGGCGCCGACGGAGTGGATCTGAAATATGGCCATGGATATATGATTACCGGAATCCTCCGCCCTTATAATGACAGGAAGTGGAAGTACGGCGGATCATGGGAGAACAGGAGCAGGGTTCCTTTTGAGATCATAGAGCGGGTGCGCCGCGCGGTGAATGATAAGAACTTCATCGTTGGTTCTAAAATCACCATGTGGGAAGGCGTGCCGGGTGGTGTCGGAACTGCCGGACCGGATACGGCGGTCATGGATCTGACGGAACCGCTGGCGCTGATTAAGGGGCTGGAAGAGAGAGGTTCCGACTTCTTCATTGAATCAACGGTGCCGTCCATGCCGGGCAGGAATCATATGGAAGATGTGTATCATCATTTCACCATGGCTAAAATCATGAAAGAGGCTGTGAAGCCTGAAACCGTAATTATCGGCGGAGCCTATTCCCCATTGAACAAAGGGGATAACCAGTTAAAGTTCCTGCCGCCTGAGAAGAAATCCCTGTTCTATTGGGGCAATCAGAATATTGAACGGGGCTATACGGATATGATTGCGATTGGCCGTCAGTCTCTGGCCGACCCGGGCCTGCCTGTCAAGTATTTATCCGACAGGGAAGAGGAGATAAACTGGTGTATCGGATGCAATATCTGCTGGCAGCTTTTAACCATGCAGCAGAATGTGGGATGCGCCGTACATAACAGCCGGTATAAAGAGATTTACCAGAGTGTGAAGAAGGCTGGAAAATAAAGGAAGCGTGAAATACTGCGATAGATAGAATGAGTTTATGAGAAGAAATGACCGGAGAGGTCATTTCTTTTTTTGTTTTATCTTTGTTGTCTTGAGATAGGAAAAACCTATCGAAAGATAGAAAATACATATTTTACAAATGAATAAAATTCCCTTATCATTAAGATATATGAGATGGAAAAATGAAAGGAGAAGCATATGGAGACTTATAAAATTGCGGTAATCGCAGGAGATGGTATCGGGCCGGAGGTGCTTGACGAGGGGATTAAAGTGCTGAAAACAGCGGCCGAACTGGACGGAAGTTTTGCTTTTGATTTTACCTGTTTTCCGTGGGGGTGTGAATATTACCTGAAAAACGGGCGGATGATGGCGGAAGACGGCATTGAACAGCTGAAAGAATTTGATGCGATCTATCTAGGCGCTGTTGGGTATCCGGGAGTGCCGGATCACATTTCCCTATGGGATCTTCTGCTGATCATAAGAAAGAGTTTCGACCAGTATGTGAATTTAAGGCCTGTCACACTTCTGAAAGGAGCGCCGTGTCCCTTAAAGGATGTAAAGAGGGAGGATGTGGACATGATCTTTGTCCGCGAAAACAGCGAAGGGGAGTATGCGGGAAGCGGAAGCTGGCTGTTTAAGGGGAAACCCAATGAGGTAGTGATCCAGGACGGAGTGTTCTCCAGAGTGGGCTGTGAGCGGATCATCCGCTATGCCTACAATCTGGCCCGGGAGAAGAAAAAGAGCTTAACCAGCATCAGCAAGGGCAATGCATTAAACTATTCCATGGTGTTCTGGGATCAGATTTTTAAAGAGGTGGGAGAGGAATACCCGGATGTGGAAACTCATTCCTACCTGGTGGACGCAGCCAGCATGTTCATGGTCAAGGATCCGAAACGGTTTGAAATCGTGGTGACCTCCAACCTGTTCGGAGACATTTTGACGGATCTGGGAGCGGCCATTGCAGGTGGAATGGGCCTGGCGGCAGGAGCAAATCTGAATCCTGAGCGCAGGTTCCCGTCCATGTTTGAACCGATCCACGGCTCGGCACCGGATATCGCAGGACAGGGCAAGGCCAATCCTCTGGCCTCCATTTGGGCAGCCAGCCAGATGCTGGATTTCTTCGGACATGAGGACTGGGGGAAGAAGGTACTGGATGTGATCGAAGAGGTGCTGGTTGAAAACCAGGTGCTGACGCCGGATTTAGGCGGAAATGCAACGACCAGCCAGGCCGGAGACAATGTGGTGGAAAAACTGCGTCTGAAAAAATGATGAGGAGGAGAGGTATATGATCGTTTCGGCTATGAAAATCCGTTCCTTTCACGCGGGAGGGGCCCATGAAATCCAGCTGCCAAATAAAAAGGTGATCTTAATCGATCCGTTTTTCCGGGACAGTGAAACTGAGGAACACACCAGGGAAGAGATTACCCGGGTGGACTATATTCTGGTAACGCATACCCATTTTGACCATGAAATTGATCTGGGCTATTTTGTTCGGAAATTCCGGCCCAAGGTATTTGCAGGCGCTCTGTCGGCTATGGCTCTCATGAAATACCACCGGATTCCTTTTGATGATCTGTATCCCGTTTTTCCGGGACAGAAATTTACGCTGGAAGATTTTACTCTCGAAGCATGGCAGGCAAAGCACAATCCATCCGGCGGCCGCATCTATTCACCGGATCAGGATATTACTAAGAAAGAACTGGGGATAGAGGGGCATTTTGAATGTGATACCATAGGTTCCATAGAATCTCTGGATTATTTGATTACCACAAACCAAAATTTCCGCTGCCTGATGGCATCGGGACAGACCGTCTGGAGTGATTTATTCGATATCAGCAGGGAGAAACGGCCCAATGTGGTTCTTCGCCAGGCCGGGGTGAGAAAATCAGGCGGCGATCTGTTCTCAGACGGACAGGTGCCGGCCGGAGAATTGGCCCAATTGTTTGTAAAATACGGCGCCCAGGTGGTGATTCCTTTTCATATGGATGTGTTGTGCAAAAAATGGGGGAAAGAGAAGACCTCAGGTTATTTCATGCAGGTAAAGGAAGAGATGGAAAAACTGGAACCAGGGTGTACGCTCTTATATCCTGAAGCGTGGAAATGGTATGGATTGGGGATTGGAATAACAGAAGACTAATTTATAATAGGGGGTTACAATGAGTCAACTAACGATATGTCTGATAATTTTTGCGGTTATGGTCATCGGATTCTGCAGCGGAAAGTACAGCCTGGCTACGGTTTCCCTTGTTTCCATGATGGCTCTGGTTTTGACAGGCTGTCTGGCGGCAAAGGATGGGCTGGCATACTTTTCTAATAATAACGTTGTGATGATCGGCGGAATGTGCGTGGTGGCGGCCGGTTTTAACAGAACCCGTTTCTGCACCAATGTGGCGGATAAAATTTCCGGGATGGCAAAGGGAAATTTAAATAAGCTGATGTTTGGATATGTGCTGACCGGCATGCTGTTGAGCCAGTTTATCCAGAGCCCCATCGTGGCTATGGGCATCGTGGCGCCCATGCTCATGGCCTCGGCGGAGAGCATGGGGATTCGATCCAGCAAGGTAATGTTTCCTCTGGGTGTGGTTACGGTTGTAACCTGCTGTACCTTTCCGGTGGGAGCGGGAGCTACCGTGGCGGCTGAACTGAACGGTTATCTGGAAAGCTACGGCTATCTGGATCATATGGTAGGTATCTTTGATCCCATGATTGGACGTCTGCCTCTGCTGGTTATCTGCGTGATCTACTGCTCCTTTTTTGCCACCAAACTGGCTCCGGATGAGCCGATTCTAAAGCCGGCGGCAGCCTCTTCGAAAGCGGCGGCGAAAGAACCTTTGAAACCGTTCCAGGAATATGCGGGGATCGTCATTTTCTTTGCAGATGCCCTTGCCCTCATGTTTGCCCAGCAGCTTGGGAGGCAGAATTGGGAAATTACTGTAATCGGGGCTCTGGCTATGGTCATGTTCGGCGTACTAAAACCGCGGGAGGCCACTGCCTCCATCCCATTTAGCATGTTATTCCTGATCGTGGGCGCGCTGGCAATGTCAGGCGCACTCAGCCAAACCGGGGCGGGAGAACTGATCGGCGGGCATATCGCCGGTGTTGTGGATGCAGTAGGAGGTAATTCCTATATCATCGGCTTCATTTTCTTTGTCATTCCCTTTGTGTTAACCCAAGTGATGCAGAACCGGGGCACAATGCTGATCTTTCATCCGATCGCAATTGCCACCTGCGCATCCATCGGCGCTAACCCGGTTGGTCTGATGATTTTGATCCAGGCGGCCTGTTTATCTGCATTCATGACGCCGATGGCAACCGCAGCGATTCCCTATATGATGGAATGCGGCGGCTATGACCAGAAATCCATGTTTAAACAGTCCTGGATCCTCTGCATCATCTGCTGCGTGGTATCCGTGGGGTGGATTATGACTGTTTTTCCTTTGAAATAGATTCAGGCCGTTTTTCATCCTGCTTTAACACGAGAGGATCCTGATGCAGCATTTTATCCACATATTCCAGAATGTGGAAGGAAAACAGCAGCCGTTCCCTTAAAAGATGATCGTCCAGGCTCTGTCCGATGATCTCTTCAATTTTATTGATTTTATAGAGCATGGTATTCCTGTGAATGAATAAATCCTTAGCCGTTTTGGCCGAGTTGCGGTCATTGGTTAAGTAAAGATACAAAACATCCTTTAAATTATTGCCGTATTTCTTGTCATACCGCTCCAGGGCGATTAAAGCCGGATGGCACAGGTAGATTAAGTTCTGGTTGTGGTAGGTATTGTAAAAGGAATCCGCGCACAAGGAAACCATGTGATAAATACTGTATTTCTCGTATAGGAAAATCCGTTCGTCCTCTGATTCGCGAAACACCATGCCCAGAGGAAGGGCGGATTTTGTCTGTATATAGAGGGAATGAAGGGATATGAGGAATTTGGAATAATTTCCAACGGCCGCATATGCCTTATAATTCTGAAGAATCGCGTTGAATTTTTCATGGTCAAAGGTCAGGGTCTGCTGGTGATGGGCTTTTTTCGCCAGGATAATGAGTTCCCGGTGGTAGACGGCCATGTTACTGGATGGCAGAACCTGTTCTAACTGGTTGATGATAAAATTCCAGGGAATATTTTCCTGGGTCTGTTCAAAGGTGATGACAATGATGTGATAATATTTCTGAAAGGCCAGCGCAGGTATCATTTTCAGCCTCTGTTCCAATTCCGCCGGGCTTGTGAGGCGCTGGTCCAAAAGATCGGAGACTAAGGTGGAAAATTCATTTCCCACCCGGTAGCCCAATTGGTCGTTATGTATCATGTATTCTTCTATAAAGGAAACGAAGTCGGCGGATAAATCCGTGATAAATGGATTGGGCCGGTCATTGGGCATGGTTACGGATACCCGGGCGGCCACCATGCCCTTATAGCGGACCAGGCGGACAACCGTGTAATGCTTGTCATAGGATGAGATGTATTCCCGGTGTACGGAGTTGAAACTGGTGTTTAAAACGGTTTCTTTGTGAATTGTCTGTATGGTTTCATAGCACAGATAATCGTTGGTGTCCGCCTCGTGCAGACAAAAATCATAAAATTGCCGGATGTGGCTTTTGGCGATCACTTTATAGGCATTGTTCAGAATCAGGATGGGGTAGCGGAGCATTTCATAACCCAGATCGGTTATGATCCTTAAATCCGCGTTCTGTTTTACCGCTAGTTCCAGACGGGAAAGCCAATTCCTGTAATCGTTTAAGCTCTGGGCGGTCCGGTTGTAAAGTTCGATAAAATCGAGAGATAAAATGACCAGGTTATAATCCCCCATAGGCAGGTCCGGCAGGGATTGGCAGTCTTTTCCTGCGGCGCAGAGCAAGGTGACGGTCCCGGTAAAAGAGGCGTGATCCAAAGCATGTAAAATGGCGTCGGGAGTGCCGATATAAATATTGCGTCCATCCAGATCCTTCTGTCCGTTGAGGAGCAGAATGTTCTGAACGGATTCCAGCGGGGAATGGGGAATGCTTGATATCATGATATAGGGGGCCAGAGGGTGCAGCAGAATAGATGTAGTCAGCATAACAATTATCCCTTTCTAAGAAATTGTATAATTATTAACGAAAAATGAAAAAACGAGCGGCTCTCTCTTTTTATATTCGGATAAAAAGGTGATGTGCAGATGATACATTAATCTGATTTGTCATAGAAGCCGTCATTATGCAGTATAAATAGTAAGTTGAAAAAAATCAATGATTAATTAGAACTTATTGATAGAATCCGACTTTTTATCTGCATTTTTTTAAAAACAATCGTCAGAAAATGATATGTGCATAGTGCACATAAACTCAAGGCGGAGTTTTGGGCGCAATGGATATGGTAAAATTGTTAAAAAATAGTTAAGCTAAAAAAAGAAAGACGAAAAGATAACAGGCATTTGATTATAATTCAGGAGGTGTTTATGTGAGTATCAGAAAAGAAGCTCTTGACAGCACAGCTTTTCAGGCGTTAAAAGATATCTACGATAACCGGGAAAAGGTTTTGCTGGAACAGAAAGAAAACGGAAAAATCATTGTCGGTGAGCTGGGCTGTGACGTTCCGGACGAACTTTTGCTGGCCGCTGGGATGTTTCCGGTTCATGTTTATGCGGATCCTAAAAAGCCTTTGGTGGAAACCGATAAATATCTGGAATATGCCTTTGACCCCATTGTCAGAGCACAGTTCGAAAAAATCGTGGACGGAACCTATGGTGATCTGATCGATTACCTGGTCGTTTCCAACTCTACGGACGTAATCATCAGAATTTATCTCTATTTAAGGGAAATGCACCGCCAGGGCGTTGGAAAGAATCTTCCGCCGGTAGAATTCATCGACTGGATGTTTACAAGAAACAGGATGCATCAGGTGAGAAACGAAGATACCATTAAGATATTCTGGAAAGCCGTAGAGTGCTGGGCGGGAAAGACCATTACGGAAGAAGAGGTAAAAAAGGCCGCGGCTGTCTGCAATGAAAACCGTAAGGCTCTCCGCGGAATGGCGAAGCTGCGTCATGGGGAAGAAGTACATATTAACGGGTCGGAAGCTCTTGTAATCATCGGCGCGGCATTCTTCATGGACAGGGAAGAACATACGAAGCTTGTAAAAGAGGTGACGAAGGACGCTGCAGGCTGGCCGGTGATTGACGGACCGAGAGTTTATTTTACAGGAAGCGGACAGGAAGATACCTCGTTCTATGATATGATTGAGGATGCAGGAGCGGTGATCGTAAGCGAAGACCACGATTGGGGCGACCGGTATTTTGAGAGAGATTATAATATGGACTACAATCCGGTCAGAGCCATTGTGGACCGGTATATGCTCCGGGAATTCAGTTCGAAAAAGGCATTCGTTTCACAGAGAGTGGAGGCGCTGGACCGGGAAGTAGCCGATTCTAAAGCCGAAGCAGTGATATTTGCAACCAATAAATACGAAGAAGCGGCATCCTGGGATTATCCGTCCCAGAAAAAGTCTCTGGATGAAAAAGGAATACCGGCAGCGTCGTTTGTACAGCTCCAGTATCCGGTTGATAAAAATGAAGGGTTAAAAGAGAAAATTACTGATTTTGTCAACAGCCTGAAAGGAGGAGATCAGTGATGGCAGAAGAGATGAAGAAACAACAGGAACCGCCTCGCGCGGTCAAAACCTTAAAGGCCACCGGCACAGCCAGCGCCTATCAGAAAGAATGGTTTGCCGGGCTGAGAAAACGGGTGGAAGCAGGAGAGGATTTCGGCTATCTCAATGCCGATGTTCCCATGGAAGTTTTACGCGCCATGGATATTCCGTTTGTGGTTAACCAGTGGTGGGCTGCGATTTGTGCGGCGAAGCGGAAAGCGCCAAAGTATTACGGCCTTTTAAGAGATGCCGGTTACAGGGATGACCTCTGTTCTTACTGTGCCACCGCATTTGCTGAGAGCATGGATCCGGAAGATAAAGAAAACGGACCGTGGGGAGGCCTGCCTGACCCAACCATCGCAATCACACGTTTAACCTGTGACTGCCAGGGAAAGATTTTCCAGCTTTTTGCACAGAACCACGGCGCTGATTTTTACGCTATGGAGAATACGGTGCCGAGAAAGGTTCCGTTAAACTGGTGGGATCTGGCTCAGAATGACTGGGAAGACCTTTATGATACCGAGCGGCTGGATACCGCGGTGGAAGAATTAAAAGAACTGATCCGTTTCCTGGAAATGAAAACAGGAAAGATGTTCGATATCAATAAACTGGAAGAAGTCATGAACCTGATCAATGAACAGGAAGAGTGGTACACAAAAATCCGTGATTTAATCGCAGAAACAAGCCCGGCTCCTGTTACCGTAGTGGATACCATCAATGCGGTAATGCAGGCCCAGTGGCAGCGCGGAACCAGATGGGCTGCCGACCATGCGAAGAGCATGTATGATGAGATTAAAGCCATGGTGGATGAAGGCCACACCGCTGTTCCAAACGAGAAATACCGCCTGATGTGGCTGGGAAGAGGGCTTTGGCATGATTTCGCATTCTATCAGAACTTTGAGAAGAAATACGGAGCGGCATTTGTATGGAGTATGTACCTGGCCATGGGCGCCGACGCATACCGCCGCTATCATGTGGAAGAAGATCCGCTGAGAGCTCTGGCAGCCAGATATATCGGAATGGAAGATTTCCTTCATATGCCGCCATGGAACGCACAGTGGTTCTTAAAAGAAGCAAAGCATAACAAGATTGACGGAGTTGTTTATATGGTTCCGGAAAACTGTATGCAGGCGGTGGAAGGTTCTTACTTCATCCAGAAAACATTGGAAGATGCCGGTATTCCGGTACTGATCTTCAAAGCAGACCCGGTTGACGCCAGAAAATGGAACCGCGATTCCATGACCGGGCTGGTAGAAGATTTTATAGAAAACAGAATCATTAATAAAGGAGGAAAATAAATCATGGCAGGTGTAGGACCATTAACAGGTTACAAAGTTTTAGACCTGACCCAGTTTGAATCAGGAACCGTATGTACGGAGACATTGGCTTGGCTGGGAGCGGAAGTTCTGAAAGTGGAACGTCCGGTAAGAGGTGAGCTGGGAAGATATTCCGTGGCGGAACCGGATAAGGACTCGGTAGGGTTTGTGGTAATGAACATGAATAAACGTTCCATTACCTGTAACTTAAAATCCCCGGAAGGCATTGCACTAATCAAGAAGCTGTTAAAAGAAGTGGATGTGCTGGTGGAAAACATGGGACCTGGTTCCATTGACAAACTGGGACTTAGCTATGAAGACTGCAAAGCGGTTAACGACAAGATCATCTACGCTCAGATCAAGGGATTTGGTATGGATGGCCCATATGCGGAATATCCTGCATTTAACCCGATTGCAACGGCCACAGGATGTATGGTAGCCGTTACCGGACAGCCGGGCGAAGAGCCTGTACAGTCAGGTATCAGCGTGGCGGATTCCGGTTCCGGATATATGTGCGCGCTTTCCATCATTGCAGCTCTGCTTCAGAGAGAAAAACAGGGCATCGGCCAGAGGATTGAAGTGGCAATGCAGGAAGTTATGATCGGTTTTTCACGTTCCAACTGGGAACCGTATTACCGTCAGGGCAAACCGCCGAAACGTGTAGGAAACGGTATGCCGTTAGAGGATGTGGCTCCGGCAGGAATGTATCCGTGTAAGCCTTTTGGACCGAATGATTATGTACATATCTATTGTTCCAGACATCCGGGCAGCAACCAGTTCAACAACCTCTGCAAAGTGATCGGAAGAGAAGACCTGCTGGAAGACGAGCGCATGGCTACACCGACGTCCCGCTATCAGTACCGTGACATTTTAAATCCGATTATCTCAGAGTGGACCGGACAGCATACGAAACAGGAAGCTATGGACATCATGTGCAAGGCTGATATTCCATGCGGCGCTGTTCTGGACTGTGATGATATTACAAAAGATCCTTATTACAGAAGGCGCGGCGTGATGCTGGAAGTAGAGCATCCGGAACGCGGCAATCTGATTATTCCGGGATTTGCACCGAGAATGAGTGAAAATCATGTGGAATATAAAGTTTCACCTGCATTGGGCGAGGCTAACGAGGAAGTTTATAAAGACCTGTTAGGCGTATCAGCAGAAGAACTGGCTGAATTAAAAGCTAAGAAAGTGATCTAACAGTTAGGTACACATAAGTACTATAAAAGGGGGATATTTTATGGTAACAGCAGTTGGTTTTATAATGATGGCAATCGTGGTTTTTCTGTTGTTGAAAGGAAAGATCACACTGGCTCCGATTTTTGTAATAATACCGGTAATTGCAGCTTTAATTTTAGGTTTCAGTTTAAATGACGTCAACAAGTTTATTGGTGATGGCTTATCATCAGTGCTCAATACCGCCGCGCTCTTTGCATTTGCGGTTATGTATTTCAGCTTCCTGAACGACGTTGGTATGTTCGATGTAATCGTTAAAAAAGTTATGAAATACCTTGGAAACAAGGTTGAGATTGTACTGCTCATGACAGTAATCGTAGCATGTATTTCCCATCTGGACGGTTCCGGTGCGACTACCATGCTGATTACGATTCCTACCATGCTGCCGATCTGCAAAAAGATGAAGATCCGCCCGGTTGCAATGCTGTTGATGGCAGTTGCGGCATCAGGCGCTATGAACATGACACCTTGGTGTTCTTCCGTACTTCGTCTTACCTCAGCTACCGGAGTTGATCCTCAGGAATTATGGAGATTCATACTTCCGCTGCAGGCGTTCTGTATCGTTATGTCCTTCATTCTTCCGTTCCTGGTTGCTAAGGTAGAGCGCAAGAACGGCGCAGGCATGACAGACGCAGAGTTCTTAGAACTGAAAAAGACCATCGATGAGCCGGCTAAAATATCAGTCAGCAAAGGCGTTATCGCATTCGATATGGTTCTCACATTAGTAATTCTGGCGCTTATGCTGGCCGGCGTATTAAAATCCAATCTCGGATTCATGCTGGCATTCGCAATCGCCCTCGTAGTAAACTATCCAAATGTAAAAGAACAGACTGCCAAGATCAAACAGTACGGCGGCACCGCTCTTAACATGGTAGTTATCATTTTCGCAATTGGTGTTTTAGTAGGTATTATGAAAGGAACCGGTATGATCGACGGTATGGCAAATGCATGCCTGGCCCTGTTGCCGGAAAGCATGGGTTCCCATTTGACCTTTATTATTTCACTGCTGTCCGTTCCGTTATCCATGTTCTTGGGAAGCGATACCGTATATCTGGTATTAGCTCCTGTACTTGCAACTGTAATCACAACCGTAGGCGGTTCTCTGATGGCTCTTTGCGCATCCTTGTTAGTGGGCGCATGTCTGTCTGCAGGTATCTGTCTGATCGGACCGTCCCCATATCTGGCTCTTGGCCTTGCCGGTGTTGAGATGGGAGAAGCTTTAAAATATTGTTTCAAATGGATCTTCGGCATGAGTGTCCTGGCAACTATTTTCGCAGGCATTCTGGGAATTGTTCCATTCTAAAGTACGATTCTTTAATTGAATGACCGGCGGATGCACAGAGCACCCCAACGGAATGATGATGTGAAAGCATGAGGCATACTGACCCTGACCCGCCGGGAGAACTGAATAAAAAGATAGATTCACTTGGGACGAAGGCAGAATTGATACCTTCGTCCTTTGTGGATTACAGAGAAAGATGAGAAATCGGTCAGGAGGGATTTTATGGAAGCATATCCATTTAACAGGGATGAGGAATTGGTTTCAAGAGGGACTTATCTCTATGGTTTAAGAAATGAAGTAGTTACCAGGTACACAACCCCCATAACGCCCAAGGAGAACATGATAAGGATATTGAGCCGCCGCCGTCCCCTATGGCTGGAAAGCGATATCAATTCCATCCATCCAAAGATTGTTAAGGACAATATTGCGAGGGGACTGATCAATGAAGTGGAGCCGTTTGATATCAGCGAAGCCGGAGGAAAAGACTGGTTTGGGGTGGACTGGATCTATGACAAACAGTCCCGCGGTTCTATGGTAAAACCGGGAGCCCCAAAAGTTCCGGATATTACGGAATGGGAGAAGTGGCTGGAATTTCCCGATCTGGACAGCCTTAACTGGGAAGAAGAAGGGGCGAAAAATGAATGCCTGCAGGATCCGGAGCGAATGACGGGCACCACAATTTTTACCGGTTTATTTGAGCGTCTGATCTCATTTTGTGACTTTGAAAATGCTGCGGTTGCCCTGATCGACCCTGACCAGCAAGAGAGCGTACACCGGCTGTTTGACCGTCTGGCCTTGTTTTATGACCAGTTGATTGAAAAGCTGCATACCTATTTCCATGTGGAACACATCACTTTTCACGATGACTGGGGCGCCCAGAGAAGCGCATTTTATTCCAGGGAACTCTGTGAGGAAATGCTTCTCCCCTACATGAAAAGGATCGTTCATTCCTGCCACAAGAGGGGAATCTGGTTTAATTTCCACAGCTGCGGCAAGATAGAAACGCTGGTTCCGGTCATGATAGAAGCGGAAATGGACAGCTGGGGCGGCCAGGAGATCAACGATAAATGGGCGCTGTATGAAAAATATGGGGACAAAATGGTATTTACCATTGATACCAAGCTGCCTCCGTCCACAACCAAAGAAGAGGTGGAGGCCTGGGTGGATGACTGTCTGACACGGCTTGACCCGGATAAAAATCTGCTCTTTGCAGCCAACAGGCATCCTGCGCTGAGGGAAATTTTATACTGTAAATCCAGGGAATTTTATTGGGAACACCGGAAGGAGGATATATGAAAAAAGACTTTATCATGCTGGCCGGAGGCGATACCATATTAGGCGCCAACCCGGAATATTATTTTAAGAGCATTGATCCTGTCCTGAAAAACGGGGATCTGGTGCTGACACAGTTAGAGGTGCCTTACAGTGATGACGCTCCGGAACTTGAGGATCTGGACCGGGAGAGGAAGAACCTGGAACCGTTATTATCCAGATTTGACCTGGTTACCATGGCTGGAAACCATATTTATGACGCAGGGGAAAAGGGGGTGAAGGACACCCTGGAATGGCTGGATGAAAAGGGAATGCCCCATGTGGGAGGCGGCATGAACCTGGAAGAGGCGAAAAAACCGCTGATCATGGAAAAGGACGGGATCCGTTTGGGGTTCTTAAACTACAACTGTGTGGGCGGAGCACCTCAGTTTGCAGGAAAGGATAAAGCGGGCAGCGCGCCCCTTGAAATCATCACCCATTACGATCTGGAGCAGGTGGCTAATCCGGGAGGGCCGCCCGAAAAAATTTATACATTTCCCAAATGGAGCGCTCTTCAGTCCATGGCAAAGCAGATTAAAGAACTGAAAGAGCAGTGCGACATCGTGGCGGTGTATTTCCATAAAGGACTGGTACATAAAGCTGTGAAGCTGGCTGATTATGAGAGGGTTGTATCCTATGCGGCCATTGAATGCGGAGCCGATGTAGTATTTGGCGGCCATTCCCATATCATGCATGGAATTGAAGTTTACAAGGGGAAGACAATTTATCACGGTCTCTGTAACCTCATCGCCTGGGTACCGTCTCTTGGCCCTCACTGGAAGAGAAAGAGCGGAAAAGCGACTTCCGTATTCGATCCTGAGGCATGGGCGAGAACCAGAATGGAACGGTTTGGATTTGTTCCTCTGATGGATTATCCCACTTATCCGTTCCATCCGGAAGCTGTTTATTCCATGATTGCAAAATGTGTGATCCGGGACAAGAAAATTGTGGAAACCAGATGGATCCCCATGATTGTGAATAAAGAAGGGGTTCCTGAAGTGGTTGGCCGGGAGAACGGAGGCCGGGAAGTTTTAGACTACATGGTAAAGATCACGGAAGGCGCAGGGCTGAACGGAACCTTTGAATGGGATGGAGACGAGGTTGTGATCTCCAATTCATAATGATGTCAATGCCGCCGGAAAGGATGGAAAATGGAGAAGAAAATCAGCATTTATGCGGTAGGGGACCTGATTTTGGATGAACCGGGCCCCATGGAACCATATTTTGATTTGTGCAGGGAGGAACTTTTGAGAGCGGATGTGATGATCGGACATGTGGAGGTACCTCACACAGAGCGCTATCTTCCCTCCTGTATTGATATTCAGGCTCCGCCGTCAAAACCGGAGCATTTAGAAGTGCTGGCCGGGCTCGGATTTGATATTGCCACAGTGGGCGGAAACCATCTGTATGACTGCGGCCCTTATGGGGTGGTGGATACGGTGGAAAAATTAAAGCAGATCGGGATTCAGACCGCGGGAGGCGGGGCGACCCTATACGAAGCCAGAAAGCCGGCCATTGTGGAGAGAGAAGGAATGCGTATCGGGGTGCTGTGCTTTAATGCGGCCGGCCCGAAATTAGGCTGGGCAACATCGATTAAACCGGGAACTTCATATATTGACGTGGAAACTTCTTATCAGCCGGTTATGGATATGCCTCATTCTCCCTGCCGTATATATTCCTATATGACAATGGAAGGCGAGCGGGTTCTAAAAGAAGAAGTGGCGAAGTACAAAAAAGAGTGTGATATTCTGATTGTGGCATTCCATAAAGGCCAGGCCGGGAAAGGCCCGAATCCGGGCTGGCTCTGCAGCTATGAGGTGCCAATGACCCATGCGGCTGTGGATGCCGGTGCAGATATTGTAATCGGACATCATCATCATATGTTAAAGGGAATTGAGTTTTATAAAGAGAAGCCCATTTTTCATGGGCTGGGTAATTTTGTGACGGTGACCTATGCCATGACGCCGGGATATAATGAGACGGATGAGATGAAGGCATATATGGAAAGTCGGGTAAAAGAAGGGCGGGGACAGGCGAAATACGATCCGCCGTATTATCCGTG
>JAGZXV010000104.1 GCA_018378255.1 Clostridiaceae bacterium
AGCCTGAATTGAGAATTTCTTCAGGAATTCTCAATGAATGCTCCCGGTACCCTTCATTTTCCTTTCTTTCAGCCCTAGAGCTGCCCCGGCCGGAACCATGAGCTGGAACCGTGAACCGTGCTCCGGCCTCCCGCAAACCAGGAGCCGTGTCCGGCGAGAGAACCCAAACCACCCCCGCCCGGTCCGATGCTCCGCCCCCGATCCCTGGATTCACGGCGTTACTTTCACCAATATAGTTAAACAAAGATTTCCGCCACCACAGTCTCCCCGGCCTCAGACTGGATGCCAGTCCGATAGTCGATTGGCTTCAGTTCGGGAGAATCCAGGACTATCATAATCACATCGGCACACAGCCCTTTGGATTCGATCAGGGCCTTGTCAAACCGTACCAGCCGGTCCCCTGTTTTTACCTTTTGTCCTGGTTTAATAAAACTTTCAAAGCCCTGTCCCTGAAGGCTCACCGTATCAATTCCGATATGGAGGAGCAGATCAAATCCGTATTCTGTCTTCAGTCCCACCGCATGTTTGCTGTCTTCCATAAAAACAGTGATTTCCCCGCCGCAGGGCGCGGTTACCATACCATCCGAGGGATGGATTACCACACCATTTCCCAGCATACAGGACGCAAATGTCTCATCGGAAGCCTCTGTCATGGGTACAACGGTTCCATTAACGGGCGCCTTTAAGCAGTTCTCATGCTTTCCCTTTTTATTAAAAAATCCAAACATATGTGAATACTCCCCTCAAAGTATATTTATTTCAGCTCCGGCCAGTATCCCTTATTTGCCGGGATCAGTTCATCCAGAATCTGTTTTGCGACGCTGGCGCTGGGCACTGTTTTGGATAATGTAAGGGCCTGCCAGAGTTTCAGGTAGCTTCCTTCCACCCAGGCTTCCACAACCAGACGCTCTACGGCAAGCTGCTCTTCCATCATGCCTTTTTCAAATGTTGGGATATTCCCCTGGCAAAGCGGTTCCGGACCGTTGCAGCCTACCAGACATGGAACTTCTACCATGGCGGTGGGGTCAAAATTGGAGATAGCTCCCTTATTTTCTACAATGCACAGCATCCGTTCATGGGTGTTGTAAGCGATCGCACGGGCCAAATCCACGATGAATGATGCGTGATTGTCGATCTCAAATTCCCCGCCCTTAGCGGTTCCTGCAGTGATGATTGCGCGGGCTGCATCAAATACGTGTTTTTCCCTTCCTTCCATCACCTCATTGGCTCTGGTATGTTCAGGGTCGCTGTGGGATACCACATAATCCGGGTAGAGGTAATACTTCAAATAAGTGTTGGGCAGAAAATTAGGGGCTAATGCCAGAAGGTCCTTAGCTTTTTTATGTGTTTCCTGCCAGCTTGCGTCCATGTGCTGTGTTTCTACGGCTTTTTGTGTTAAATATCCGTTTTCAGAAACGTATTCCAAAAGCTGCGGCATTAAATCCGTTCCATCTTTGTCCCTCACGCCGGTCCACCAGCCAAAATGGTTTAAGCCGAAATAACTGACATCGATGTCTTTTGGATCTCTTCCTACGATATAGGACATGCGGCGCTTTGTTCCCACCGGCATATCGCAGATATTGAGCACTTTGGAATCCGGGCGCAGCACGCGGCAGGCTTCTGCCACGATGGAGGCGGGGTTAGAGTAATTTAACATCCAGCAGTCAGGAGAATATTTTTCCATATAGTCGATCAGCTCCAGCATGCCTCCAATACTTCTCATTCCATAGGCAATTCCGCCCGGGCCGCAGGTTTCCTGGCCTACCACGCCGTATTTCAGCGGGATTTTTTCATCCAGTTCACGCATTGCATATTTTCCAACCCGGATATGAGCCATGCAGAAATCCACGTCGGTAAACGCCTCCTCAGGGTCTGTGGTATAAGAATATTCCACGTCGGGAGCGGTTTCCTTCATAACGATCTCCAGTGCCTTTGCAATCGTTTCCTGCCGTTCCGGGTCATTATCATATAATTTCAGAGAGCGGATCGGGAACCGGTCTAAATTATCCATCAGCATCATTACAATACCAGGCGTATATGTGCTTCCGCCTCCTGCGATTACTACAGAATATTTCTTCATATATTTCCTCTCATTCCGCCGCAATAAGCGGCCAGCATTTGATATCAGCTATTAACAGTTGTTCTGCATTCTATCTTTCGTCATCTATCAACGGTCATTTGAAATTGCAGCTTTATTCAGCCGTCAATGGCCGTTTCACACTCCTTTTTTAACCAGCCGCCGATTACTGCTCTGCGCTCCGTCCCAGATAAGCATCCACCGCTTTCCTCACGGAATTCACCTTTAAGCCGTAAACCACCTGGACATTATTGCCTTTTTTAATCACTCCGTTGGCGCCCGTTTCCAGTTTCAGCACGTCTTCCTTCACCAGTTTTGGATCAGCCAAAATCAGTCTGAGCCTCGTATAGCAGTTATCCACTTTGGTGATATTATCAGCCCCGCCCAGAGCTTCCACGATCAGGGCGGCATCCACGGTATCGCCTTTTTCGCCTGACTTTTCAGCAGCAACTTTCTCTTTATATTCCGCCTTGGAATGCAGCTTCATTTCCATGCCTTCCGTCTCCCGGCCCAAGGTCTTCAGGTTGAAGGCTGTGATCAGAATACGGAATACCACGTAATATATCACGAAGAAAACAAGCCCGATCAGAATGTACGTAATCCAGTGTGTCTTTGCATTTCCCAGCGGAAGGTTATAGAGCAGAAAATCGATAAATCCGTTGGGACCGATGGCACGGCAGTTGAAAATGTTGAATGCAACCATGCTGAGACCGCTCAATGCGGCATGGATTACAAACAGCACCGGCGCCACAAACATGAATGAAAACTCTATCGGTTCCGTAACGCCTGCAATAAATGAGGTAACAGCCGCAGGAATCAGAATCGCTTTAATTTTTTTCTTATTTTCAGGTCTGGCCGTATGGTACATGGCAAGGCACGCGCCGATCAGACCGAACATCTTTGAAATACCTCTGGCATCCCATACAACAGACTGTGACAGCAATGCGATGGACGGATCTGCCATCTCTGCATAATAGATATTTCTGGCTCCTTCCAGCACCTGTCCGCCTACGGTTTCCACTCCACCTAATGAGGTATAGAGGAATGGGGTGTATACCAGATGGTGAAGTCCTGTAGGAATCAGAAGACGTTCCAAAGAGCCGTACAGGAAGATACCGAAATTGCCGGAGCGGTTGATGAAATTGCCCAGCCCTGAAATTCCTGCCTGAACGAAGGGCCACACATAGGTAAGGGCCACTGCCAGTACAACCACAACAGGAATCAATACAATGAATACAAATCTGGAACCGCCGTAAATCTGGAATGCATTGTTAAATTCAATTTCACAGAATTTATTGTGAACCATAGCGGTTACGATACCTAAGATAATACCTAAGAACACACCCATATCCAGAATCTGGATTCCTAAGATCAGGGTCTGTCCCGTTCCCCTTAACGAATCCCCGGTATATAAGATCCCGGTCAGATCCATGAATTTATTCATCGCATTAATGAACACCAGAAAGCCTAAAAGCGCGGTAAAGCCTGCTTCCGACTTTTTCTTGTTGGCCAGCCCCACGGCAATTCCCACACAAAAGATCAGTCCTAAGTTATTTAAAATCGCCACCAGGGAACCGGATAGAATGGAACCAAATCCTTTCGTTACCGGGTTATCCAAAAAAGGCAGCATTTCAATCAATCTGGCATTCGTAAACAGGTTTCCAACCGCAATCAGAATACCTGCAATCGGAAGTATCAGAACGGGTATAAACATCGCTTTTGAAAAGCGCTGAAGCACGTCCATTATTTTTTCTTTCATCTCGCCAATCCTCCAACATCATTTTTTAATCCCACGTGAAATTCATGTCTGCATTATAACCAACCGTTTTTTGTTTGTATATAGTTTTGACCATGAAAGAAACGTGTTCCGCCGAAACGGAACACGTTCTGAAAAACTGCAAAAAGAGCCGGGAAAGCACTGCCTTTCAGCTCCCGGCATCAATTCCGGCAATCCGGGACTGCTCATTAAATCTTGTCGTCCGGCGTCACCTGCAGGACTTTATAATATTCATAAATCAACAATTCCATGAGCATGAGCACGTTGGGGAAAAATGTATTGGCCATCATATTCCGGTCGTCCAGTTTGTTGTTGTCCTCAATCCGAAAGGCAATATCCGCCAGGGCGTTTACCCGGTTTTCCAGCTCATTGGTAAAGCTGACAATAAAAATACCGTTTTCCTTAGCGATCTTCGCCCGGTCCACCACGCTCTGCGTCTCACCTGACCTGGAAATGGTGATCAGCATGCCCATTCCGGCCAGATTATTTTCAAATACCCCGATGGAATCCATGCCGCTGGAAACGATACATTTTCTGCCCAAAACCAACAGTTTTCTGTTAAAATACTCGGCCGACATGGCAGAAAAACCGGTGGCGTAGATGAAGATAAACTGGCTGTCCAGCTCACAGATCTTCCCGGCAAACAGTTTCATCTGCTCATAGGAATTAAACTGCAGCAGCGTGTTGCTGCAAAAACTGTTAATAAAATGCAGGTCTTCATCAATACAGCCTTCCGCATTCTTCACCATGGGGAGAAGTTTATAATACATATCCACAAAACCGCTGTAACCCAGCTTTTTAGTCAGCCGCATGATGGTGGAAGAAGAGGTAAAATTCTCTTTCGCCACACCCCGGACGCCCATTTTCAGCACCTCGTCGATGTGTTCCACAATATAATACAAAACCGTTTTTTCCATCTCCGACAGGTTTTTCCCATCGGTCAGCTTGCTTAAATCGATCATTTTGCTCACTCTCCATTCCTACCAGTAAAAATACCCGTCCGTTATCTCTATTATAGTAGAAATTTGAATCTGAGTAAAATCATTTTTCCGCCTGCATCAGCGCCCGGACCGATGTTCGTACATATGCGTCGCACATACCTTATGCGTCCGCACATACGCCTGCACCACGGCAATCTTCTTTTTTTCACAGGTTCTTATCATATAATCCCCAGCCTGCTCCGGAATTATCAGCGTTTCCGCATAATTTAATTCAAATGGTTCAAACGAAGCGTCCGGGCTGACGACCAGTGCCTTTTCGCCCTCTACCAGATTCAGCATCCTGACGGAACCGCAGCCATGGATCAGGACTTCATCTTCGATCCAGTACCTTGTGGTTTCTATGAATTCCAGTTCGTGCAGTCCGGTATGTTCCGCTCTGTAACCGTCTCCCTCTTCGATTTGCCAAACTTGGTTTATCAGGTTATCTTTCACCCAGCCGGTTGTCCGGTCCCACCTGATCACTTCTCTGCCATGTTTGAGATGAACCGGCCTTGGCCTGCCGTCCAGCCCCATCCTGTCCCAATCCCAAAGCTTAAATGTAAAAATATAAGGAGTTGCACTGATTTCCAGAACCATGGTATTTTTTCCCGAACAATGGCAAGTTCCTGCCGGAATCAAAAAATGGTCATGCTTTTTGGCCGGAAAACAGTTGATAAACCGTTTGGCGTCAAAGGGCCGCTCTCCCTTCTGTGCAGCCTCCAGTTCCTCCATCATACTCTCTTTATCAATGCCCTCTTGCAGCCCCAGATATACGTCTGCGTCCTCCTTTGCATCCAGTATATAGTAGCTCTCATCCTGGGTATAGCTCATACCGAACTGCTTTCTTATGTAATCCGTATCGGGATGGACCTGCAAACTCAGATTCTGTCCTCCCATGGTATCCAACAGGTCAAACCGGATCGGGAACTCCGCCCCGAATCTGGCATAGACCTTTTCACCCAGCAGCGGAACCGGCTGATAGAGCACCAGGTCCATGGCAGGAATTTCTATTATTCCATTTCCAAAATCCAGCAAAAGTGAATTTTCTTCTGGAACCCCGTCAAAACTCCAGGCAAAATTCTTCTCCTTCTTGTCCAGGCCGCAGACTTCTTTCATCCACTGTCCTCCCCATACGCCGGGATCAAAATACGGAACAGTTCTGAACGGCTTTTTAACCAGTTGTTTTAACCCCTCTCTCACAGCCCGGCCGCTGACCATCTTTGGCTGTTCTTCTGCATGGGTATCTACAAAAAAATCAATTTTGTCGAAAAGTGAGACCTTGTGTTTATCTGCAATTCTCCATTCGATAAAATAGCCCCGTTTATATTTTTTCAACGGATCCTCGTCATAATTGGAACAATTGTAATTCCCCATTCCCTTCCGGTAGCGGAGCTGGATTTCCCATCTCGACAGATCCAGATAAACCAGAACATCACCCGTTTTAACCAGTGACGCGCCGAATCCATATATGATTTTTATTCCCTTTTCCGTCTCCACAGCCTTTCTGGCCGCTTCCAGACGATCCTGATCCAGCAGATCGCATACCTCACCAAAATACATTTTTCCAAAGACCCGGTCGTCGGTCAGATGGTAGTTTAACTGCTCATTCAGTTTTTCTTCCGGTTTGAAAATATCTTTCATATCAATAAAAACATCCGGTTTTATCTTTTTCAGTTCCGGTATTACCTCCCGGTCATATACGCCCGGATAAGTTTCCACCACCAAGACGCTGTCATCCGTTAATGTTTTCCTCAGCTCTGACAAAATAGCCCCATACCCGCTGACACAGGCATTCTCATACCCTCTCACTCTGGAGGAAGGCTTCCGGTTATAACCGCTGTACGTTTTCTTCATTGCAGCTCTCCTGTTTCTGGTCTTTTTTCAGATGATAATACAAACCTTTCATGATGCTGGACGATGTATTTTCCGTCACTTCGGCCTTGATGTGCTTCTTTTCACAAAGATCCCTCAATTCTGATCCGAAAAATGTAAATCCAGCCGATATCTGCCCGCCCAGCACTATGATTTCCGGCTCAAACTGTTCCAGGAACGGTTTAACTGCTTCGGCCAAATCCCGGCCGAATTCCTGAAAGCATCTGACCGCCCTGCGCTTATTTTCACTGTCCTGTGCCCTACAGGCCATCTCATAGAGCTCCTTACCTTCATAGCAATGCCCGAATTCCCGGACTGCCAGCCGCTTTAACCCCCGGGCGGACAGATAATCATCAATTCTGGCATCCCGGAATGGGAAGTCATAGATCCAGCCCTGGTCCGGCACTCCGTCCCCCCTCTTTTTCAGCAGAATGCCCGAATCGGAAAATGCGCTGCCGGTCCCGGTTCCAAGGCAGAGAAACACCGCTCTTTTGGCATTCTGAGCCTTCCCGTACCGGCATTCTCCCAATGCAAATGCTTCAGCATCATGCATAAATGCGAACGGACAGCTGGTTTTCAGTCTCTTATTGACCTCATCTCCTATCCTGCATCCATAAATGGCGTCATATTTATTCAGCCCCCTCATATAGCTGATTCCCTTCTCGTAATCAAAAGGGCCGGGAAATGCCATGCCGATCCGTTCGATTTCAATCTGTTCTTCTTTGGCCTTCCGTGCAGCCGCAGCCGAAAAGTTGTTCAGAATCTCCTCTCTGGAACCATTTGATTCAGCGGGAAAAATGTCCATCCTGTCTTCCAGTTTCAGCGTTTTAATATCCGGCTGTCCGCTTTTGACCGCACATAATTTCACTGCGGTTCCTCCCACATCAAACAGTAAATAGTATTTCTGATCTTTCCGGCACATCTTTTATCACCTCCCGGTCTCCTATTCTGATATGGAGCCGAAACGCCTTCTCACCCCATGCTAAAACATTGATCTCTCCCTGCTCTTTACGGGCCAGCAGGCTGGCCGTATTTCCTTTAAACCAGTAATTCCTGCATCCGACAGCGCCTTCTTCCAGATATTCCGGCTCTATTTCCCAGATTAAGTCACCGGTATTCTGTTGGATAGACAGTCCGGTTCCATATTGGATCAGGTACAGCACCGGTGCAAGTCCCGACCATCCCACAAAGTCCTTCTTATCCGCATTTCCGCTGGACAAAAAATCCGGCGGATAATTTTCCCAGATACTTCCTGTCATTTTCCAGATTTTTACAATACAGTCCAGGTGATTTCGCGCAATCTTTTTTGCCAGCTCATGCCTGCCGCAATTCTCCAGCCCCAGCACTACCATCGCATTGATGGGCGCCCAGACCGAACCTCTCCAGTAACCGCCCATGGGATCATATTCCGGTTCATCCGCCGCTACACACGGCACCCGGTGGAGCCTGTTAAATGTTTTTTCATCCTCCAGCCATCCGGCCAGGCGCTCCGCCTGCCTTTCATCCGCCACACCGGATATCAGCGCCCAGAAGGCAGCGGCCGTCTTTATCCTGATCTGTTTTCCTTCCATGGTGAGGTCATAATAAAAACCGCTTTCCTCATCCCACATCATTTCATTTATCAGCGCTTTTAATGAGGACACATCGGTTTCTATTTCATTTTTCCGCTGCGCCAGCTTTCTGTCATCTTGTTCCGCTATTTCCATGATGGAAAGAAGATTTCTGCCAAACAGCACCATTTCACAGCTGGTATCCACAGCCAGCCCCAGATCCCGGTTTCTCGGGGAATTATCCATACTGGCCCAGTCCGTAACATATAAACCGCTTTTGTGCCTCACATGATACTTAAAAGCCTGGTAATACTGATACAGCGGTTCCATAACCGCAGACAGACGGTCCCGGTCCCCGGTGTGGCAGAAGCTTTCCCATTCCGCAAATGCCAAAAGGGGATGATTTAAATTATCCAAAGTCAAATAGGGATGCCGCTCAACCTCACGGCCCAAATCCGGTTTATAAACCTCCTCATAAGTAAGCGGCCGCTGGGTTTTAAGTTTCCTGTGCCCATAGTGATTGTGAAAATAAGAATACAGCGGTTTTTGGAACCCGTTTACCCACAAAAGAAAGTCTTTCCCCGTATCCCGTACCATCTCTCTGGGGATTTCCCCGTCGTCAAACTGACGGCAGTAGAAATTATCCAGAGAGCAGATTCCCGGAACATAGGGATGCAGCACATTACAAAACAGCGTGATAAAAACCGTATCCCATAAAAAGATATCTTCATTAAATGCCGCATCCACAAAATCACTGACAAAACCGCTGCCGGCTTTCGGCTGCCGTATATGATCAAAGAGCAGTCTAACGGTATAATCATAACAATCGGTCCAATCCCGCTTTCCTTCCAGTACCGGATGCGCAATTTTCTCCCTAACCTCTTCATAGATCGCGCTGTGTTCTCTCCGGTATTCTTTTTTCGAAAAAAACTTTCCTCTTTCCAAATTCTCTAAAAATTCATACCCCATACCTTTTTCCTATCTCCTCACTGATCATCCGGTTTATCATCACATATCCCGCCCTGTTGGGATGGATTTTATCTTCAAAATGGCTTTTTATGTCCATGCCTGCCCTTTCTGCCGCCTTTTTCATATCGATGACCGGAAACCCATACAGTTCTCCGGCTTCCTTCAGTGTTACCGCATAATCTTCAAGGGTCATTCCCGCAAGATTGACGCCGGTATCCAGCTCCTCCCGTTCCATTCCATATGGCCGCTGAACCCGTTTTAATGGCGTCAGCCATACGATATCCGCCTGCGGATACCTCTCCTTCAGGCATTTAAAGACATAATCCAGAGCGCCCCAAAAGGTATATCCGGCTCCGTTTCCATGGCATCCCACAGGGGTTCCCCAATACCAGTCGTTGCTTCCATGCCAGATTAAAATGAGTATCTTTTCTTCATCCACAAATGGTTCGTCCTGCATGAGAAGACACGCCAGGCTGTGAGGCGTAGTTAATGCCAGGCCGCTGGATGCCATGGCGCGGTTTTCTATTCTTTTTGCTCCCATGGATGCCTTTAACAGTTCCATATATCCTCCATCTCCATGATTTACCGTGGAAATGCTGTCGCCAAATATGAGAATCTCATCCCATCTGTCTTTCATTTTTTCCATCTCTTTTCACCCACATGTATCCATACGGCGGCACCTCAAAACTGCCGTTTAAAAATTTCCCCGTCAAAAGCTCCACGCCTTTGTACCCGCCATCCAGTTGTACGGTTTCATTTGAAACGTTTACCAGAACCAATATCCCGTCCTCCCCCTCACCGCGGACCAGCGCAAACAGCCTGGAATCCAACTCCAGAACGGTCTGCGGGCTGTTGGGCGCAAATGCCTTGTGCATCTTCCTGATGGCAATCAGCCTCTTATACTCTTCAAAAACCAGGTTTCTTAGACTGCCCGGAGTATGGATTTCGGTCTTCAGCCGGTCATAATCCAGTTTCTCCCGGTTGATCCTGCGCTTGATTCCTGATGACAAATATTCATCCCAGCTGTTTTCAGATCCCAGCAGGCTATGGTAATAAATTGCCGGCAGACCCATAACGGACAGCAGTATACATTGGGATGCCATAAATTTCTGCACCTTTTTCCCGATATCCTCTTCATCTCCGGCTATGGCGCTTAAATAGCTGATATTTAATTCATATGGAATCTGAGAACCGTCCGGCATGGAACGAAGGCTCACCAGCCCTCCCCGCTCCACTGCGGTATCGGCCATGAGCTGTTTCTGCTCCTGAGTTAGAATATCCTCCACCGGTCTCATCCCAATTCCATCATGAGAGGCCAGAAAATTGAAATAGGCTGTCTTTTCACTGGTTTTCTTAAGCGTTCCCGCCCATCGGCTCAACTCCACAGCGCTTCCGCTGATAAAGGAATAAAAGGTCAGCGGCGGCAGGGGAAACTGGTAAACCAGACCGGCTTCGTCAAATCCATTGCCGAAATAGCGGATATTCTCCTGATGCGGCACATTAGTCTCTGTAATTATCGTACAGCCCGGCGCGCACCTGTCCAGAACCAGTCTCATGATCTTCACCAGCTCATGGGCCTGGGGTAAATTCATGCAGGTTGTACCCGCTTCTTTCCAGATAAAGCCGGCAGCATCAAGGCGGATAAATCCGGCGCCTTTTGAAGCATAAAACAGCAGAACGTCTAAAATCTCAAGCAGCACCTTATCATTTTTATAGTTGAAGTCAATCTGGTCTTCGCTGAATGTGGTCCAGACAAAAACTTTCTTGCCCTCCGTCTCGAAAGCCGTCAGCAGAGGAAGGGCTCTGGGACGCGTCACCAGGCTGTAATCTCCACAAGGATCCGCCTCGATAAAAAAATCCCGGTATTGTTCTTCCCCTTTTAAAAAGCCCTGAAAATATTCACTCTTCCGGGACGCATGATTCACCACAGCATCCAGCATCAGGTCGTAGCTCTGGCCCAGGCTTTTAATGTCCTCCCAGTCTCCCAGCTCTTTTTGAACCGCTCTAAAATCTGAAACGGAAAACCCGTCGTCCGATGTGTAGGGAAAGACAGGGAGAAGGTGAATCCCACTGACAAATCCCTTCAGCTCTTCATCGGCAAACTGTTTTAAAACCGGAAGAGAAGGGCCGTTTTCCGCTTTTATACCGTCCCCATAGGTGATCAGTAGCACATCGGACTGATCAATCCAGGAATCCTTTCCCTTAATTTTCCCTCTCCACTTCCCTATCAACTCCTCAATTCTCTCTGCGGTTTCTTTAAAATGGTCAGGATACAGTTGTTTTACATGCAATTCAAGCTCTGTCATATGATTTCCTCCATCTCCTCTAAAGGCTGGCGGGGTGTTTCCCGAACCAGGTAGGGCACGTCCGGCACATTGAAATCATCTTCTGTTTCCTTCACCCATTCTTTCAGCCTGCGGTTTAATTCGATCCTCTTTCCGATGTGGATAGAATTGTGGGCCAGATTTATCAATTCCAGCGGGTCTTCATTTAAGTTAAACAGCAGCCATTCCTGGTTCTCCAGGCACACATATTTCCATCCGTCACGGGTTACAATTCCCCGGTATGGAATATCGATGCTGTCATAGTGTCTGGTAGGCACTACGGACTGGAGATAGGCGCTGTCAGGAATCTCACCGGGAACCCGGTGGGCCGATCTCACCCAGGAATAGTCCGTTCCGTCCATCCATTCAGGTATCTCTAAGTCACAGAGACCCAGAGTGGTAGGCGCTGCATCCACATGGTTTACCGGCAGATCGGATACGCCCGATTTGCTGTCATAATAGGTCATAGGCATTTCTCCTCCGATGATAAACGGAACACGTATAGCCTCTTCATATGGATTTGTCTTTCTGAACATGCCGTGAGAACCATGCATATCCCCGTGATCGCTGAAAAAAATGATGTGGGTATCCAGATCCAGTTCATTTTCCCTGAGCTCATTTAAAATCCTGCCCACGTTCCAGTCCAGATTCTCAATCAGGGCATAGTATCCCGCCAGCTCCTGTCTGGCCCTTTTTTGAAACTCCCCATAGGGTGGCACATTATCCTTCATGACCAGCTTCCGGGAATTGTATTTTCCCATGAACCGCGCCGGCGCGATATAAGGATCATGAGGAGGCTGAACGCTGATAACCATAAAAAACGGCCGGTTCCTGCCCTCTTTCTTAGCCGCACCATAATTTCTGATCTTCTCGATCCCCATATCCACCAAAGAATCCGTTTCAAACCCGGGAAGGCGGTGCAGCGGCACCTCCTGTCCTCCGTCATGGCCATGCACCCAGCAGTTAAACTGGCTGTTGTTGTTCTCATACCCCACCCAGGTGGAGAATTTCCCTCTGTGATCTCTTGGAACAAACTGCTTCTGAGGGTCAACTCCTGTCCCGATTCTGGGATTCAGCCCTTCCAGATGCCATTTTCCGTAATACAGAGTGTCGTATCCCGCACTGTTAAACACCTCTGCAATGGTATGTTTTTTGGGATTCAACGTGAAATCATGGCCTGCCACTGAGCTTTTATGCGGATAGCGGCCGGTCAACAGAGCGCCCCGGTATGGAGAACACAGCGGAGTGCCGCTCACCGCGCGGTTAAAATTAATTCCCTGCAGCGCCAGATTATCAATATTGGGAGTGCTCACATTGGGATCTCCATTGACCGACAAGGCGTCTGCCCTGAGCTGGTCCGCCAATATCCAGATTACATTCTTTCCGTTTCCTTTCTTACTCATCCTCTTATCCTTTCATTCCTGTGGTAGCGATTCCCTGTACAAAGTATTTTTGTAAAAATATAAACAAAACCAGAACAGGGAGAACTATCATGATCGTAGCCGACATCAAATAATTCCATTGGATAAATGTTTCGCCCTTAAAGGCGTTTAATGCCAGCTGAACGGTCTGCATTTCCGTCCTGTTAATGACTAACAGCGGCCAGGTATACTGATTCCATGTATCCACCACTTTTAAAAGCCCCAGCGTAGCAAAAAGCGGTTTGCTCATGGGCAGGTAGAGGCGGATATAAGTGGCCAGCGCCCCACATCCGTCAATCCTGGACGCCTCGTCCAATTCCCTGGGAAAACTCAGGTAATACTGCCTGCACATGAATACGCCAAAGGGATTTGCCACAATAGGAAGGATCACTCCGATGTAGCTGTTGATCAGCCCCACTCCTCCGGCTCCCAGCCAGTTATTGCCTCCCATCAGCGGAAATTCTTTAATCTGTAAAAATACCGGCAGCATCATGATCTGCATCGGCAGCATCATTCCCACCATGGCACAGTAGAATAAAAGATTGTTTCCTAAAAATTTAAGCCTGGCAAACGCGTATCCTGCTAAAGAGTTAATGATAAGGCTGATGACGGTCACCGCCACAGTGATAATCGTGCTGTTTAAAAAGTAACGGGGCCAATCTCCCATGCTCATAGCTGCCATCAAGTTAGAAAACATAAATTTTTCCGGTAACAGGCCGGTAAAACCGGCGGCGATCTCCGCATCCGATTTAAACGCCGTACAGACCAGTATGACAATCGGCAGGGCCGCAATCACCGCTGTCACCACGATAAATGATTTGAGCAGCAGCGCCTTTATCTTATTTTTTATATGCATACCTGACCTCCTATTCTTCCCTTCTCGTCAATCGGAAATTGACTGCACTTATGCTGCCCACTATGATCAGCAGAACCACGGACATGGCAGACGCATACCCTAATTCATATCTCGTAAAGCCAGTGGTATAGATCTGATGCACCAGGGTTGTCGTCCTGTAAAGAGGCCCTCCTTTGGTCAGGATATTGACCTGTTCAAATACATTAAAACAGGAGATCATTCCGGTAATCAGCAGAAATGAACTGGTATCCTTCAGAAGCGGGAATGTGATATGCCAAAAAGTATGCATGCCCGAAGAACCATCCATCTTTGCCGCCTCATAATACTCTTCCGGAATCGCCTTTAAACCCGAGAGGAAAATCACCATATAATAGCCGCTCTTCTTCCAGATATCCATAACAATGATACAGGGCAGCGCTAAATCCGGATCTAAAAGCCATTGCTGCTTTTTCAGCCCCATTCCTTCCAGCAGCGTGTTAAAAATGCCGCTTCCCGGCTCATACAGATACAGCCAGATCATGGATACCGCCACCATGGAAATAACATGGGGCATGAAGATAAACATCCTGGTTATCCTGGTTTTAATCAATGGGCTGTTAATGACCTCTGCCAGCAAAAGCGCAATGGCCAGCGCCGGAAACAGAGTGGCTGCCGCATAAACCAGCGTATTTTTAATTGACAGCAGAAATGCTTCGTCCTGAAGCAGGCTGAGATAATTTTCCATACCTATAAAATTGCGCTTCGTAAACATGTCAAAATCGGTAAAACTGTCGCCGATCACTTTAAATATGGGAATAAAATAGAAATATGTAAAGATCAGGAAAAAGGGAAGCACAAAGAAATACGCCGTGTATTCCCTCCCCAAACTTCTCTGTTTTTTCAAACCAGCACCTCTTTCTCAACATTTAACAAATGGGTACCTTCCGGCACCCATCTGTTACTGATTTATTTCGTTTCTTTCAACAATTTTTCCTGAGCAGCCGCCAGCGCTTCTTCCGGAGTTTTCACACCATAAAAGACCTGTTCCAGCATCTCGTCCAAGGTATCCTCATAAACCTTTGACCACGTAACCTTGGGATTTCCATACCCGCATTCGATGGCATCTGCAACCGCCTGGTTTAAAACAGGGTCCATCTCAATATAAGCCTCGGCAGTGGACAGATACGGCGTAGGAATTCCTGTTTCCTCCATACGTTTTGACAGCACATCACGGCTGGTCAGATAGGAAATCAGGTCAAATGCCAGATCGGGATCTTTAGACTGCGAAGTTATGCCATACAGCCATACGCCGCACCAGGTGGCCGGTTCTTTATTGGGCACACAGGCCGCTACACCGAATTTATCCTCCATATCCGGGTTTTCTTTTATATACTGGGCAAAGTTTTTGTTGGGAAGATAGCCCATGGCCGCACTCCCTTTTAAAATAGGATTTTCACTCCAGTTATCATTTTCAAATATGGTAGACAGGTCATGAAGCTGATTCATATACTGAACCAATTCAAGCGCCTCCGGCTGGTCAAAAAGCGGCAGGTTCGCCGATTCGTCCACCAGCCTGGCTCCATTCTGGTGGATAAAGCTGTTGGCAAGCACTCTTGCATCTTTCGTCGGCATGGCAAAGCCCGCCCGCTCCACATTGCCGTCCTTGTCCTTTATAGTCAGTTTTTCAGCATATTGAAGCATCTCGTTCCAGTCCTTAGGGGGACGGGATGCATCCAGACCGGCCTCTTCAAACAGATCTTTTCTGTATACAAATACCTGGGGATCCGGGCGGTGGGAGATTCCATAAAGCTTATCCTGATAACTTCCCAGATCTTTCATTGCCGGAATGAAATCGTCTTTTCCCTCCCAGCTCTCGTAATACGAATCCAACGGAATCAAATGCCCTAAATTCACTCTTTCCGCAATATTTCCAATTCCCAGGTCGATGATATCGGGCGCTGTGCCGGAAGCAAACGCAGAATTCCACTTTGTCACAACATCCGGAAATGCAATGAACTGCAGATTCACCTTTACCCCGGTTTCCTCACTGTAACCGCTGACTGCCTGCCTTAAAAGCTCCGCAACCGCATCCGTTTCACTTCCTCTTGTCCATATATCAATTTCCTTCTGGCTTTCCTGTTTTTCCTCAGGCACTTTTTCATTCACATTCTTTGCCCCGGCCCCTGCCGAACATCCCGTCAGCGCAGCTGCCGCAATAAAGGCCGCTGCTGTTAAGAAACTCTTTTTCATATCTTCTCCTATCTGCGTGCCGCACACGCGCACATGATCTGACCTGGCCAAGTCATTCTGGTAATGATTCAGCAGTGCATCTCAACTGCTGAATTTATTAATATTGTAATAGACTGCGGCTGAAATTAACATAAAAAAAACCGGGCCGTTTACTTCTAAAAACTTATTGCTTTTTTAAAGAAGCATGGCCCGGTTTACATTTTCTTAGTATTTTATAATTTACTTAGATGTTTTTATAGAAGTGATATATCTTTTGGGAGACATACCCGTATAGTTTTTAAAAGCAGTGGAAAAATACATCTCATTCTGGTATCCCGCTTTTGCAGCCACATCCTTAATCTTCCTTCCAGGATCAGCCAGCAGTTCCTTCGCCTTTTCCATCCTGATCTCTGTGAGATAGGCGTTAAAGTTCTTGCCCGTCTTCTGCTTAAATGTCTGAGACAGATAATCCGCATTGTAATTAAGTTCTTCTGCCAGCGAAAGGAGTTTTACCGGCTTGCTGTAATTTAAATGAATGTATTCAACGATTTGGTTAATCAGATAATCGGAAGTTTCCCCCACCGGCTCATTTCTGTATTTTTCCAGAATCTGCATCAGCCTCTGTTTGACGCACCGGTACTCTTCCGTATCCATCCCCGCCACCTCCGACGAATACTCCTCCAGCTTCTTTAGACATTCCTGAATTCCCATCTGTTTTTCCTGGTCCTGATGGCTTTTCTGGCTGCGCTCCTCCTCTATTTTCTCCACAAATTCCCTGATCTCCTCGTCTCCTGTCTGAGCCTTTAACAGATAGTCTTTGGCTCCCAGTTTTAACCCCTGATGGACGTAGTCAAAATCATTATAATTGCTCAAAATCAGAATCTCCACCTGGGGGTACTCCTGCTTTACAGCCCGGATCAGCTCAATTCCATTCATGACCGGCATCAGAATATCCGTAAAAATAAGGTCCGGCACTTCCTCCCTGCAGCCTTCAAGGGCAGCCTTTCCATTGGGAAACGTACCAGTCACTTTTGTGCCCGGTATTGACATCAATATGGATTCAAACCACTGTCTGATGGGTTTTTCATCATCTACAATCATCACTTTCATCTGCCCTCTCCCATCCGGGCGGGAATGCGCACCATCACCCATGTACCTTCTCCTACCCTGCTTTTTATCACCAATCCGGCCTTCTCTCCATAGAGAAGCCTGAGCCGGTTCTTTATATTCTCAAGAGCGATCCCGTTTTTAACCGGTTCCCCCTCTTCTTTTTTACCCAAACCGGACGAATCAAATCCGGCTCCATTATCCTCAATCACAATCTCAAGCAGTTCCTCATTAACCGCCGTACAAATCCTGATTATGCCTCCTTCGTCTAAACCCGATAAGCCATGGAAAATAGCATTTTCTATGATCGGCTGCAGAATCAGTTTCGGTATCGCAAGCCCCTCCGTCTCCTGCGGACAGTCATATACCACCTCAAAATTATGGCCATACCGCACCTGCTGGATATACACATAATCCTTTAAAAACCTGATTTCCTCCAAAACCGTATGCATGCTCTCTTTATTATGCAGCAATTCGGAAAGAAGCCGCACCAGCGCGACGATTACTTTATCAATGGATTCCCGTTCCCCCAGCCGGTTTAAATTCCGTATGGACTGCAGGGTGTTATACAAAAAATGGGGATTGATCTGGGCCTGCAGAGCTTCAATCTCAGAAATCCGTTTTTCCTCCTGTTCGGTCAAAATGCGGCTGATCAGATGTTCAATTCGTTCTGTCATCTTTTTATACTCGCCATGCAGATACCGCACTTCGTTCTTTGGTGTTTTCTCCTCCGTTTCCCCTTCCTTCCCATGATATTCACGGATCTCATGGGCCAGATTCACGATGGGCACTGCCACAAAACGGGACGCGACTACCGTCAGCATGAGAAAGATCAGCGTTGTCACGATCAGAATTAATGCCAGCGTCTGCCGTACATCATGAAAAGATGATAATACTACTTCCAATGGCGTGCTGCTTATTATATACCAGTCCATCTTGTCAATTTTCGCAAATGCCACAATTGAGTTTTCTTCTTCTGAGTAGAAATACCCCTCTTTAAAACCCTGAATTTCCTGAAACAGCTCCGTCTCCCTTATGCTTTTCCCCAGCATTGTTTTATCCGAGGAGGACATGAGCTGCCCGTCCCCCTTTACAATTTCAATATATTCTCCCGTATCCAGGTATTCATCATAAGCTTTTGAAAACACAGTTTCCGGAAAATCAAAGATCATGATTCCGATCTGTTTCCCGGTCCGGACATCCACCAGATACCGCACCGCAGAGATGATATTTTCCCCATAGCAGGAGTAGGCCGGACTCCATACAAGGCTTGTCCGGTTTTGGTTTATAATGCTTTCAATATAATCCTGGCGCTCCCTGTCCTGTTCTCTGGTCGCATGTTTAGAGGTGGTGATATAGTTATCATTCCCTATTCCTAAAAACGTGATGTAATAATCCAGATTATAAAATATATTCTCATTATCAATCAGGCTCAATTTCGCCTTGTCATACTTGCGTACTCTGTCGTAGGGCGTTTCATCGTCCTTCATATTCACGTAATCTTTTATCTCATTGTTAAAGAGGTAAGAATTGGAGATATAAATCGTGTTCTCGATCATGTTTTCATTCTTATCTGCAATATGTTTTAAAGAAGTGATTTTAAAAGTACCAAACTCTTTTATCGTTCTCTTTTCGATCAGATTGACAAAGCTGGCGAAACATACGAACACAGTTAAAATGATGATCGGAACATAGATGATGACCAGTTTTTTGCAGATATTCAAATTCTCTTTAAAGCGTTCCATACATCGCCTCCAAGGTGTCTTCAGTCAGTTGCCTTAATTGCAGTATAACAAATCTGAACTGATAATGCCAGTGTTCCTCACAGGAGGGAGAACCTGGTAAACCACGGTCCCGCTTTAAACCCTATAAATTTAAGCGCTGCAGAATCACTTAGCCATCTTATATTACAATGAAAAGTTTCATCCAGTCTCACTCCACGGCGCTGTTAATCTTTTTAATCCATTTCCCGCTTCTCAAACGGAAAATACACCAAACTGCCTTTAGAATCTGATCCAGCTTTAAACACACATAAATCCAGAATGCCGGCCAGCCCCATACAAGCCCTGCACCATATCCCAACGGAATCGATACCGCCCAGAGGAAAAAGATATCGGCGATCATCAAAAACTTTGTATCTCCGCCTCCCCGCAGCACCCCTTTGGTCAGAATGCTGTTCATGGATTGGAATATAACGATTATGCTGATCGCCCGGTCGAGGTGTCTGAGCCGCTGT
>JAGZXV010000105.1 GCA_018378255.1 Clostridiaceae bacterium
ATATCCGGCATTTCCTGTTGTATTTCCTTTAAACTCAGGAGTTACTGCGTTATAGTCCAGATTCTCTGCGGTCTCCGCTGTAAAGGTTCCCTGGGTTCCCGGTTCATAGGTTACGGTAAACTGCTGCTTAAAGTATACTTTCAGTACCAGACTTCCGTCTCCTTTAATTATACCTGATAATACATTTCCGGCTTCTCCGTCATATACGTAACCTTCTTTTGACGGGATCTTATCTGATGAAGTCACTTCGGCCAGAGTATCTGTTGTTCCGCGGTTCATCGTATAATCATCTGCTGTATCACGATACGTTCCGGCGGTTTCATAATAATACTCTACCTTATATTCCGTATCTTCATTGGCTGCCCACTGGGCTACATATACGGCATCTTCTGTTACCGTATCCGCTATCTCAGGTAACCATCCGATAAAGGTATATCCGGTATTTCCTGTTGTATTTCCTTTGAACTCAGGAGTTACTGCATTATAGTCCAGGTTCTCTGTGGTCTCCGCTGTAAAGGTTCCCTGGGTTCCCGGTTCGTAGGTTACGGTGAACTGCTGTTTGAAGTATACTTTCAGTACCAGGCTTCCGTCTCCGGCAACCGTACCTTCCAGGATATTCAAAGAATCGGCATGCTCATCAAACACATATCCTGCCTTAGCCGGCACCAAATCTTCATCCGTCACCTTCACAGAGGTATCTGTAAGAGCAAAACGGTCGTCTGATTTATCATCGGCTGTATGGGAATAAGTTCCCTGATTTTGATAGTAATATTCCACGTGATACTTCGTTGATTCGGGGCTCCAAATGGCTGTATAAACCGCGTCATGCTCAACAGCCGGTTCAACGGCAGGATCCCATCTTTCAAATCTGTATCCCGGCCTCCCCTCTAAAGTACCGCCAAATTCCGGTGTCGCATCTCCGTAAGGAACATTTCTATGGATGTCATTTTCAAATGTTCCATAGATTCCCGGCTTGTAAGTAACCGTAAAGGTTTGTTTAAAATATAGTTTCAAAATCAGGCCGTCTTCGCTGATGGTCCCGCTGGTTATATTAGCGGCATTTTCATCGTAGACGTATTTATCCATTACCGGTATCTTATCGGCTGCTGTTACCGATACAGTTTCCCCGAAGCCGCCGCTTCTTGACTGATCGTAATAATTTGCGGTATCCGAGTATTTTCCATTCTCCTGGTAGTAGTACTCAACCGTATATCCAATATTGTTCCTTCTTGTATAATACAGTTTAATCACAAGACTTCCGTCTGCCAGGATTGCAGAGCTGTTCACCTCACTGTCATTGGAACCTTTGCGGGAATAGAACTTTGTAGCATTTTCGTTGTACTCAAATCCCGGGTAGGCATTTGGTACATACTCCGCTGCCCTTCCTGTGATTCCTGAACCTTCCGTACTTTCTTTAAAACTGTAGGTATCTGCATTTAAGTCCTGAACATAATGTTCCACCAGGTATTTCGTATTCTGGTTTCTCGTATAATAAAGCTTTAATACGGTCGTACCGTCTGCTTCCACAGTCTCAGAGCTTCTGCCGTCTACAATTCCTTCCTGATAGGTGAATCCTTGATAATCCATTTTATAATCAGCATCATAAACGGTTTCGCCGGTGGTTCCATATGCAGGTTTGCTCTCATAATATTCGAAATCTGTTTCGGATACCGCCTGGTCTGCATCAGCTTTCTGCCAATAATGTTCCACCGTAATGCGAGTATTATTGGATGGTTTCCAGATGGCGTACAGGTCAACATCATATTCCGGCATCACAAATTCAGGCGCTCTTTCACTGCCTTTTGGCATCGGATATTCGGGATAGCTGCTGTCCGGATCCCTGTCCCAGCCGGCAAATTCATAACCGTCTCTGACAGGAAGCTTACTGTAATCCACTTTAACGTTTTCCCCAGCTGTGTACTGTACGATATCCGGGAAATAATCAGTTCCTTTATTCGGATGATAAATAACCGAATATTGGGATTTCTCCTGGATGACGCCATCCACATGCCATTTGCCGCTGGATACTTTAATCACGTACCATCTCACATACTGAGTTTCCGGATCGAAGCTGTAACCGGCTTTACTAGCCGCAGCCTGGATGGTCGCATCTGTAGGTACTCTGCCCAGATTCGCTTCCACAGCATCAAAATCGTTGTTAACTCTCATAGCAACTTTAATGGTTCCTGCCATGCCCGGTGCTTTCGGGAAATAATCTTTTTCTTCATATTGGGACGGTTCCGCCTGGATCACTCCGTCTTTACGCACATAGTACTGCGCTTTTACAGAGCCTTCGGCTTCCGTATCAATCCATCTTGCATAGAAATAAGTATCTTTTTTCAGTCCGCTGTATGTGATCTCCGGTCCAAATACATCAGTCGCAGATGCGCTTCCCACAACCCAGCCTGCAAAAACTTTCTTCTCATTGCGGTTTTTCAAACCAATGGCCGCTGCGGAAGGAAGTTCTACCGTTCCGTTGGAAGAAATCGGAATTACATGCGCCAGTTTATCATCTTCCAGATACCCGCCCTCATTCTTGTTGGGATAGAAGGTAGCCTGGTAAGACCAAACGGCATAATAGGTTGTATCGTTGTTCACGCTTATAACTGCCCCCGGCAGTATCACGTTATCACGGTTGGTGGGCCTTAATGACCATCCGAGCAATGCTCTGTCTCCGTTGGTAAAAGAAGTCTCTTCCTGGGACGGCATTACCAGCTTTCCATTTTCCATAGCCTTTTCAAAAGTCTTGGAACCGCTGCCCGTGTTTGCATTAAAAATTACATTGTAAGACCATACTGCATAGTATTTGCTGTCGCTGGCTTTCACTTCCTGGCCTGGAAGGAACAGATCCGCTCTGTCGGTACGGCTCTTAGACCATCCAATTAAAGTCTTTTCTCCATTGGTAAATCCTACTGCCTGCTGGTCAGGCATTATAAATTTACCGTCGGAATTTTCTGCCAGATAGAAATCGTCTCCTCTGCCTCCGTTGGCATTAAAGACCGCTTCATAGGTCCAAACCGCGTAATAAACCGTATCCCGTTCCAGATTCACTGAGGCGCCGGACTGCAGTAAATCACTGCGGCTGCCGGATGATAAGGACCAGCCAAGGAACTGGCGTCTTCCGTTTTCAAATCCTGTCTCATCAAGTTTAGGCATCACAACGCTTCCGTCCTGATTTGCCTGAACATAATGATCGTTTCCGTTTCCTCCGTTGGCCTTAAATGTTGCCATATATGACCAAACGGCATAGTAGTCATTTGAAGCAGAAGCAGACTGGATTGTTTCTCCCGGCTGCAGCAATTGTGCCTGGCCGCTGCGGTCAGATGACCAGCCGAGGAACTGGCGTCCGCCATTTTCAAATCCTGTAGTTTCCAAATCCGGCATGGTTATGGTATCGCCTTCCACGCCCAGTTTATAGGTATCTTTTTCTCCGTTATTCGAATGGAACGTGATCTTCGTCTGCTGTTTTTCAAACCACAGATATAAGTTCACGCCTGACAGTTCCCTCCACTTAGTTTCTCCGGAGAACCTGTATTCAATGTTTCCGCGATAAGATACGTAGATCTCTGCAACGCGGCGGCTGTCTTCGCTGTATGTGCCGGATAACAGGGTGCCTTTATAATCATAGTTTTCCAGCATTTCATCTTCATCCATCACTTTATCCGCAAGCTCTTCTGTGGATACGCGGGCACCACTTCCACGGTAGAAATCCTCGAAATTCCTGTCAATTTCATTCCCGATCTGGCCGCCGGTCTGCACATCTTTGGTGATGAGGTTTAATTTTACATCCTTGCTTCCTATATTCCAGAATGTGACAATATAAGTTGAAAAATGATCGGTTCGGAATGAGACACTGCCCTCTCCGTCGATTCCTGAATCCTGCATTTGGGTCAGATTGTATCCGGACATCCTTGCGCTGCTCTTAAATCGGCTTACGGCTGGCGTCTGTAGATAATAAACGTTTACTTCTTCGCTGTCCGTCAGCTCCGCGTCCAGACCATCGAAAATAACATTTACTCTGCCGTCCAGTTCGTGAATTTCATTTCCGTCCCCATCGTAGAGCATAATATCATATGCCTTCATATCCTGAAGCTGCATTTCTTCTGGTCCTGCCGCTTCTACCACCGGCCATAACGGCTCCGTATCCACCGGTTCTGCCACCGCATGATCTACGTCAATTCCCAGATCTGCCGGAATTTCAATCCGGATAGAAACGTCTCCTCCGGTAACTTCCGCTTCGATCACAGTATCTTCTGCCGGTTCTAAAACAGCCGGTGTTTCAGGAATTAACACTTCTTCCGGTAATAGTTCCTCTTCTGAAGCTGTCTGCTCCATCAAACGGTCAAGGCTGATAACAAATGCCCTTGCCGTATAAGTTTCATCCAGTTCCACCAATCCGTATACTTTGCCGCCTTTTAATGACCCATAAACTGCAGCCGTATCTTGATCTGTAATTTCATCGCTTATTATATCTGCATCTATGATGTCTTCATCGATCAGTTCTTCAGATGGAGCCGTGGTTTCTTCCGGTTCTGTGGTCTTTGGATCATCAATTGTGATGATGGTTTCCGTCTCCGGTTCCGTTGGTGCTTCCGTTGGATCCGCCGCACCGGTCGTTTCTTCCGGTATTTCAGCTGATGATTCTGTTATTTCCGGTTCTGTGGCTGCCGGTTCTGTCGCTGCCGGTTCTGTAACCGCCGGTTCTGTCGTTGCCGGTTCTGTGGCTGCCGGCTCTGTTATTGCCGGTTCTGTTACTGCAGGCTCCTGCTTTTGGCTTTCTTCTGCCGCATCTGTATTTTCTTCAGCTGCTTCAGACATCCCTTCCAGCAAAGTCGCTACTCTCGGAACGTTATGACGGGACATTGCCACCATATCGCCTTCCGCTTCCTGTGCTACATTATCTTCCAATGAAGCTGCCGCATCCTCTGGTTCATTTGCAGCATCCGGCTCCTCGACTGCTTCTGTTGTTTCTTCCGCAGTTATCTCTTCCGGCATTTCAATGCTGGTTTCTTCCTCTGTAATTTCCTCAGAAGTCTCTTCCGGAACAGATGCTGCTGTCGTAGTCTCTTCTGTTGAAGCCTCTTCTGCTGTTGTTTCTTCCGCTGTCGTTTCCGGCTCCGTTACAGTTTCCGTTGTTTCTGCTTCGGAAGAAGTCTCTTCTGCTGCTGATGTTTCTTCCGTATCCGGCGCCTGTACCTCTTCTGTAGTTTCAGACGGCTTTGTGCTTTCTTCCGCACTGGTTTCTCCTGGTCCCTGAGGCTGGCTTTCTGTTGTTTCTTCCGGCAAATCCGCTTCCGGCTCAGTTTCTACAGGCTGCGTCTCTTCTTTATCAATGATATCCGCTTCGCCTGCAACACGTTCTGTCGCACTCTCAACCGTAATGACATCAGAAACATAACCATTCACATTGATCTGGAAATTCATATCCTCAATGGAATAATTTGTAAAAAGGAAAATAATCTCCTTTTTGTTTCCATCCACTCTCACAAATGTCCTGAGATCGGTACCGTCAGCTATCTTATCTCCGCTGTAATTCGAATCAAATTCATAGACGGAACTTCCACTGCCCCCAAACAATTTTTTATACTTTGAAGACAAGCTCGATTTCGTCCCCTCTGTAAATAACAGTACCGACGGATCAAATGCCTCCCCATCTTCAATTGCAGCCAAAGCCGCTTCCTGAAGCTCATCCCGGTCTAATAAAAAGATAGAATCCGGTGTGCGTTTCAACCCCTGTACTGCCTCGGCCGCATATACAATCGATGCATTATTGGCCACATTGCCGAAAACCATCAGCATTGATAAAATAAATGATATTATTCTCTTTGTCTGAAATAGTTTTACCGGCGTTTTCCGTTTTTTACCCTTTTTCATGTCTTTCCTCCTTCTTTTGCTGAATTTAGAGCATTTTCTCCTTAACCGATTTATCCCCTTCCCTGGTTTTGGTATCCAGAGCGCCGTCAATCAGTTTTAGTAATTCCAGAGCACTTCTGAAGCTGGAACACTGCTGGGTTTCAGCCCACAAAATATTCCCCTGCCAGGTCGCATTCTGCCGGTATTGTACATGAACCACAAACGTTGCTTTGCTTCCCGACTGACTAATGATGTCCTCTGTTTTCAGCACCTGCATCACCCCTTCTTTCTTCTGAATCCGGTTTGATTTATCTTTTGCAAAATGCCTCACAGCGGTTGATGCCTGGGGATACCCAATGTGATCGAACAAATACTCCATTCTGTTTACCAGCTGGCCCAGCTCTTCAAATAAAAACGGCTGGTTCGAATATTTGTCGTACATTCGTCCCACATATTTTCCTCCGCCCGCTCTATCTATACAGATGCATATAAGATTGGGGGCTGATACATGAATTCGACCTTTTTCCATACCCACCGCCTCCTTCTGCACCTTATGAATTAATTTTATCATTCTGGGTGTTACTCCAGGCGTTACTTCCTTAATGTTTTGTGAAATAATTTAATTTTCCGTAACAAAAAACCAGCTGGTCAGATTGAACAGCTGGTTTCTTTTCTCCTGTCTCCATCCCATATGCAGGCAGTTTGTCTCTTATTCCTCCCACCCCGGTTTAAAATCGGACAACTGCGTCTGGTTTTCTATAGAATCCATATCAGCCGCCGAGGTCACATAATAGCGGAGACCGACTTTTCTGCCGCCATAAAACGCATCAAACTGGCGGTCGATCCTCTCTGTTATGATGGAACAGGCTTCAACGCAAAGCCCCGTCAGCAAAATGAGAAATTGGTTGGGACTGTACCTCGTGTATAGATCACCTCTGCGCAGAGAACGCCCGATTGCCTCATACAGATTCCCGACCACCTGTGTAAAATTCTCGTCCTCATGATCCAGAGGAATTCCCTTTTTGTCAGTCAGGGTACAAAGCATCAGATAAACGGACTGGCCGCTCCGCTCTGTCATCCTGACAATCAGCCGGTAGCTGTCAATAAAGCTTGGATAACCGCAGTAATAAGCCCCAGCCTTTGATTCCTTTTCTTTCAGGCTGCCTTTGACATCCATAATAGCTCCTGCCGCATAATGAATCTGGCCGCTCATGGCCCGGAATCTGGCCAGCATCTCTTCCGACGGCGACAGCCCCAATTCTTTAAACATCATATTTGCAGCGTATTCATAGATGTCCATTGCCTCTTTATACCGTTTTAGGGCCATCAGACAGTCTATTTGAAGAAGCTGCCATTCTTCAAAAGGATATATTTGTGCTGCCCTGGTGCATAATTCCAGCATCTCTTCATATTGTCCCCGGGCCTTCATGAGGGAGCATGCTTCCCTGAGACAGGAAAAATAAAGTTCCTGATAACGCACACTTATCACAGCAACCCACTCCTCAGCCGCCATGGGAGGAAGAAATTCTCCGCGATACTGTTTACAGGCCAACACGAGCTGATCCAATTGCTTTTCCTCTCGTTTTAAAGCCTCTTCAGCAGTTCTTTCAAAACAGCCTGCATCAACCACCGTGGTGACATGATCCGGTTTCCAATAATAAGAACCATTTTGATACCGTATGTATTCATCTTCAGGCAGCCCGGAATCCGCCAAAATTTTCCTTAACCGGAAAATGACTGCTCTTAAACTATTGGCAGGATTTATTTTCTCTTCCCTTCCGTATAGGATATCCAGAAGTTTATTTCTGGCAATGCCCTCCTCACCATAATAGAGCAGGACGCTCAGAAGGTGAATGCTTTTATTGTTAATATTGTATGCCAGCGTCAGAGGCTTGTCATCAAACAGCAACGAAAAACCTCCCAGCATACATACGTTCAGACATCCTTGTTTTTTCACTGATACTTTCTTTTCCATAAATCTTCATCATTCCCTTTACAAAGGAAATGCCCTCTCCCACAAACATCTTCCTCTTTATCAAGTAATAAGTCCGTCATGTGTAACATAGTTCCATAGGACAGTATATCATATTATTTTATAAAAATCATTTTTTTATGATACATTTCATACTAATACGATATTTTCGTACAACAATGATAGACGCTTTGTAACTTCATTCTGCCTTTTAACGCTTATTGCCGGCACGTATAATCAAATCATTTATGCAGATACTAAATGAGATAAAGATATGTATTTATCAATTTTGCATCCGTAACTAATTAAAAAGACTGGAGGACAGACTTTATGGACAAAAAAGGCAGATTTTATATGTGTGAAGATTGTAAGAGCATTGTGGAACTCGTTGAAGGCGAAAAAGCCCCCATTGAATGCTGCGGCGGTAAATTAAAAGAAATCAATCCCAAGAAAAGCGAAGGCGCCGCTGAAAAGCACATTCCCCAGGTTAAAGTAGAAGGAAATGTGGCAACCGTATTGGTGGGCAGCGTTTTCCATCCAATGCAGGATGGCCATCACATCGGTTGGGTTGCCGTTTATACCAATAAAGGGGTATACCGGAAAAAGCTGGAGATCGGCAAAGACCCTGTTATTGAATTTTTGTTGTCTGACGGGGAAAAGATTTCCGCTGTCTATGCGTATTGCAATGAACATGGGATTTGGGAAGCGGATCTGTAGGATGAAATTTGGTTTATTTGAATTAAAGAGAGGCTGTCCATCACTCTATCGGTAAATGGTTGGACAGGAAATAATAACACCAGATAAACTGGGTTATCCCTGCCGAAAAAGGGAAAAAGACAGCCCGGGAAGCGGCCGCTTCCCGGGCTGTGGAACTGCGGTAGAATATATACACTCTTTTTATTCCAACTGGGGAAATTTTTCTATTTTACTCTTAATTTATATGGAATTTCTTAGAACTTTCCAGCCTTAGCCGCTTCCTCCATATCGCTTTTCTGTCTCTCATGCAACCCGATTCATTTGGCTGACCATATCTATAAATTTTTTCATGTCCTCCACATAATTATAAGGTTCATATTCTGAATATATGTCAGGACTGTCAAGTATAACAATCTGCACTCCGTCTGCCCGCAAAGCTTCTAATGTACCTGGCAAGCAACGCGCCTCATTCACAGTCTTACACTTATATGCCAAACATCCCTGCTTATCGAAGATCTTTGTGCGCTATTGGTGTGCTACTCTGCCAAGCTGAGGGGCTGCCCACTACCACATCAAAATTTTTAAAACAATAGACATACTGTTTCTTTATAGCTATAATTAATATGCTGTTGACTCTTTCCAGCAGGAAAGAGGTGTACTTTTGGAATACATAATCGCTTTTCTTATCTCTGTTGTGGCAGGTATAGTTTGCTACTATATTTGCAAATGGTTGGACGGGGATAAATAACCAACAGTCTGCCTAAGTTATTCCTCTTCAAAAGGGAAAAGAAACCCCAAGGAGGTGCAACTCCTTGGGGTTTCGCTTTGCGTCCAGTGGACACAACCGCTTTTCTCTGCTAACATCATGTTACGCCAAAAAATAGAAAATGTCAATAGTTTAGTAATTATCAATTTTTTATTCCAACCACCAAACACACCCAAAACTTCCAAAACATCTTATTCTATCAGCATATTCTTAAAATTTTCCAGCTTTAGCCGCTTCCTCAATACTAACCGCAACCGCCACTGTCATACCAACCATCGGGTTATTACCAGCGCCGATCAGTCCCATCATCTCAACATGAGCAGGAACTGAAGATGAACCAGCAAACTGTGCGTCGGAATGCATACGGCCCATAGTATCTGTCATACCATAAGAAGCCGGGCCCGCTGCCATGTTGTCAGGATGAAGGGTACGTCCTGTACCGCCGCCTGAAGCAACTGAGAAGTACTTTTTGCCTTTTTCCATACATTCTTTCTTGTAAGTACCTGCAACCGGATGCTGGAAACGTGTTGGGTTGGTAGAGTTGCCTGTGATGGAAACGTCAACGCCTTCCTTCCACATGATAGCAACGCCTTCTGTAACATCGTTAGCGCCATAGCAGTTAACTTTGGATCTTAAACCATCTGAATAGGATTTTCTCCAGAGTTCCTTTACTTCGCCTGAATAGTAATCCATCTCTGTCTCAACATATGTAAATCCATTGATTCTGGAAATGATCTGAGCTGCGTCCTTTCCTAAACCGTTTAAGATAACTCTTAATGGTTTCTGACGAACTTTGTTCGCTTTCTCTGCAATACCAATTGCGCCCTCTGCTGCTGCAAATGACTCATGGCCTGCTAAGAAGCAGAAGCAGTCTGTAGCTTCTTCCAAAAGCATCTTTCCTAAGTTTCCATGTCCCAAACCAACTTTACGCTGATCTGCAACGGAACCTGGGATACAGAATGACTGAAGTCCTTCACCAATTGCCGCTGCTGCGTCGGCTGCTCTTCTGCAGTCTTTTTTAATTGCAATTGCTGCGCCTACGGTGTAAGCCCATTTCGCATTTTCAAAACAGATTGGCTGAATGCCCTCTACCATCTTATAAACATCTAAACCGGCATCCTTTGTGATCTTTTCAGCTTCTTCAATGGATGCGATTCCATAGCTGTTTAATACTTCATTGATTTGTTTGATACGTCTCTCATATGATTCAAATAAAGCCATTAACTTGTCCTCCTACATTATTTGACTATGTATTTTTAATCCGCTTTACACGACTATTCTACACGTGGATCGATGATCTTAACAGCATCCGCAACACGGCCGTACTGTCCTTTTGCTTTTTCGTAAGCAGTTGTAGGATCATCACCTTTCTTGATAAAGTCTGTCATCTTTCCAAGACTTACAAACTGATAACCAATGATCTGATCATCCGCATCAAGAGCGATACCTGTTACATAGCCTTCTGCCATCTCAAGATAACGAGGACCTTTCTTTAAGGTTCCGTACATGGTACCAACCTGGGAACGCAGTCCCTTTCCTAAGTCTTCAAGGCCAGCGCCGATTGGAAGTCCGTCTTCAGAGAATGCGCTCTGTGTTCTGCCGTATGCAATCTGTAAGAATAACTCTCTCATAGCTGTATTGATCGCGTCACATACAAGGTCCGTGTTCAATGCTTCCAATACAGTTAAGCCTGGAAGGATTTCAGCTGCCATAGCTGCTGAATGAGTCATACCGGAACATCCGATTGTCTCAACTAATGCTTCCTGAATAATACCTTCTTTAACGTTAAGGGTTAACTTACAAGCGCCCTGCTGAGGTGCACACCAGCCCACACCGTGTGTTAAACCTGAAATATCTTTTACTTCTTTCGATTTGACCCATTTTGCTTCTTCTGGAATCGGAGCAGCGCCATGATGAACGCCCTGTGCTACTGGGCACATATTTTCTACTTCGTGTGAATAAATCATTGTAAAACTCCTTTCGAATAGTAATAAATTGAGTACTTTGTTAATTTTATCACATCATACTTGGTTTTATTCTCTCATAAAACAACAATTATTTCAAGCTATTTTTTCCAATATCTCAAAGATTTGCGGAATCTCCCGGATTTCATAATCAGCCAGGCTTCTGTCAAAACCGAAGCGGTCATCGATCAGGGCCGCTACCGTCATACCCGCCCTGTGGGCTGCCGTAATTCCTACGGTGGAATCCTCCAAAACAAGGCATTCTTCCACCTCTACCCCCAGTTTTCCAGCGGTAAAGCAGTATATCTCGGGATCCGGTTTACTTCTTTTAAACATATTTCCACTGATCACTTCCTCAAAATATTCCCGGATTCCATTGGTTTCCAAAACCCGTTCCACAAGGGCAAGACCGGTAGAGGAGGCAACCGCCAGTTTATAGCCTTCCGCTTTCAGCCGTTCCAGCACCGGAACCAGCTCCTGGCGGAAAATGCTTTTATAGTCAACCGTATCGTATACATTCCAGTTCTCGCGGTATTCCTGTCTCAGTTCTTCCCATGTCTGGCCATTATGTATCGCCCGTTCCAACACCATCCAGGCATCTTTCGCCGTTCTCCCCACCATAGGATAGAGATCTTTTAGCTCCACCTCCGGATTCTTGGTCCTCGCATATTCCAATTGAAAATTCAGGTAAATGATCTCACTGTCAATTATGACGCCGTCCATATCAAAAATTACTGCTCGTTTCATTTCTGTTCTCCGCTCAAATTATACTCTGCTCTTAACTGTCCCAGCTCTTTTAGTATGCCGACAACAATCACAAATGCCAGCACAAATGTCAGAAGGTCAGCAATCGGCTGCGCCATCTGAAGGCCCAGAATCCCAAAGATTTCCGGAAGAATGATCAGGGATGGAATCAAAAACAGTCCCTGTCTCCCCATAGCCACCAAAGATGCCCGGAAACCGTATCCAATAGACTGGGTCAGCATATTAACCATGATGACACCTGCCTGGAACGGCATGGTGAGAAGCTGAAGCCTGAGTGCCAGTGTGCCTATCTCAATAACTGCTAAGTCTTCCCTTCGGAAAGATGTGATGATCGGCCGGCTGAAAATAAATGCCACAATACCAAAGCAGGTAAGCATCGTGACAGCGACCTTTACGCAGAACCAAAATGCCTCTAAAACCCTGTCATAGCGTTTCGCACCGAAATTGAAGCCGCATACCGGCTGGAATCCCTGGCCGAAACCAATCAGGCTGGAGTTTACAAACATCATGAATCTGGTGACAATGGACATAGCCGCAATGGCCGCGTCCCCATAAGGTCCCGCCGCATAGTTTAACACAACTGTGGCCACACTTGCAAGCCCCTGTCTGCAGAAAGACGGAAGTCCTGCATGGAGAATTTCACCGTACATTTTAAGGGTAGGGGTGAATTTACTGATCTGGATCTTAATACAGCCCTCCTGGAAATTGCACTGGTACAACAGGATGGCGAAACTGATCATCTGGCTCATCATAGTAGCGATGGCAGCTCCGGATATGCCCATGTTGAATCCAAAGATCAAAAGCGGGTCTAAAACCATATTCAAAATACCGCCCGTTGTGATTCCCAGCATGGCGAAAAAAGCATTGCCCTGAGCCCTCAGGATATTATTCATAACAAAAGAAGTCAGCATAAACGGCGCCGCAAACAGGATATACCTCGCATACTGCTGGGCAAATGGCGCGATGGTAGGGGTTGCTCCAAGAAAATACACCATCGGTTCTGAAAAAACACTTCCAATAACCGCAATGAGAACGCCGATAATGGCAGCAGTAAAGAAGGAAGTGGCGGCAGACCGGCCGGCCGTATCCTCATCCCTGTTTCCCAGCGACCTGGAAATATAGTTGCCGCTTCCCATGCCCAATGTAAAACCGATGGCCTGAATCATAGCCATGGCTGAAAACATAACTCCGACCGCCCCTGATGCGCTTGTGCCGATCTGGCTCACAAAAAAAGTATCGGCCATATTGTAAATGGAAGTGACCAGCATGCTTATAATAGTAGGTATTGCCAGCTGCGGAATCAGTTTCTTCACCGGCGTTTCAATCATCTGTTGGTACCGCTCTTCTTTTGTCAATGCTTTTTTCATATTATGATGTCTCTCCTTTTGTTAATTTTTCCATAATCCACAGACAGCAGAGGAAAAATACAATTCCCTTTGTCACGCTGCTTATTGTAAGCGCCCACCAGATACCATTTAACCCAAGGGCCGTGGCGCTTAACAGCATGGCAAGCGGAATTCTGGCCGATGTCAGGGTTATGCTGATGATTGAACTCAAAAACGTCTTTCCTAAACCGGACAAGGCGCCCACCGTAGTCAATTCTATGCACATAAACATCTCTGAATATCCGATAATTCTCAGATAATCGATTCCGGCCGGTATAATCTCCGGTTCCCGGATAAAGATTTTAAAGATAGGCCCGGGCAGAAATACTAATAGGGCGGTACAGAGAAGGCCCCATATAAACATAACCCCCACCGAAGTCAAATACCCCTTTTTCACTCTTCCATATTTCTTTCCCCCATAGTTCTGGCCCACAAAGGAATTAATTGCAGCAGCAAAGCCGTCCGCAGTCATCCAGGATATGGATTCGATCTGACCGCCCACTCTCTGTACCGCCACAGCAGAATCCCCGAACCCTGCCACAAAACGGGTAAGCACCATGGAAATGCTGGTGTACAGAAGGTTTTGTATGGCCGCCGGAAGTCCAAGGCGGTAGATGGTCGCAATAAAACTGCCGTTGGGTTTTGTAAATAATTTTATCTTATTAAAAATTATGGTATCCTGGCGGACCGCCAACAGGAAAACGAGAAATACAACGATCTGGGCCAAAACGGTTGCAATGGCCGCTCCTGCCACTTCCATTCTGGGAAATGGTCCGATACCAAAGATCAGAACCGGATCCATCACCATATTTATCACAAGGCCTACCGCATTGGCCTTAAACGGCGTCTTACTGTCCCCGGTAGCCGTCAGTATTCCGGTAAATATACTGTTCATAAACGGGAAGAAAATGAGGCCGCAGGTTATCTTCAGATAGACCTGGGCGTCTGCCAGGGTTTTAGCATCCTGCAAACCGAAAAATCCAATCAGAGGTTTTGCCCCGGTCACCATAATGAGGGCAAATAAAAGTGCGAACAGAGTTCCCATCTGTATGGCCCCCTTGGCATATTCCGCCGCATCCCCTGGCTTCGCCTCCCCCAATGAATGGGCTATCTTAATCTGCCCGCCCATCTTAGGCATAGCAACTACTCCCTGGGAAAGCCACGTATACATCCCTGCCGCTCCTACAGCAGCAACCGCTTTAGATCCGACTTGTCCGATCCAGGCCATATCCGTCAGATTATATGCCATCTGAACCAGAGAAGTGGCCATAATCGGCAGCGCAAGGCCGGTCAGGGAAGAAAAGATATGCCCTTCCAGTAAATCAATATTCTTTTTCATAATCATTTATACCTTTCATAGCCGTATTACAGGCTGAACAGCCTTAAATTAGCACTCCGCATCATAAACGAAAACTTCGTGATGTTAAAAGAGTGCTACAATATATATTGTAGCACTCTTTTTCATAACCATCTACCTAAATTTTCAGAAACACAAAGGTCTCCAGGTATGCACCTCATTGGCAGTTATTATTTTATTATTTCTGTGATAAATACTCATGAATGCCTCTGGCGCCTGCACGTCCGGCTTCCATGGCAAGAATTACAGTTGCAGCTCCTGTTACCGCATCACCGCCTGCGAATACGCCCTCTTTCGTTGTTTTTCCGTTCTCGGTCTCAGCAACAATACATTTCCTCTTGTTGATATCAAGCCCTTTTGTAGTGTTAGAAATCAACGGATTTGGAGATGTTCCAAGGGACATGATCACTGTGTCCACTTCAATGGTGTAGTCGGAACCTTCGATTTCCACAGGCCTTCTCCTTCCGGATGCATCCGGTTCTCCCAGTTCCATCTTTCTCACTACCATGCCGTTAACCCAGCCGTTTTCGTCCGTTAAGATCTCCACCGGATTGGTTAACAGGTTGAAGATGATTCCCTCTTCTTTCGCGTGATGGACTTCTTCCACCCTGGCCGGAAGTTCCGCTTCGCTTCTTCTGTAAACAACATGCACTTCCGCCCCCAGACGGAGAGCTGTCCTGGCCGCATCCATAGCCACGTTTCCGCCGCCTACAACAGCCACTTTCTTACCTGCCACGATCGGGGTATCATAATCATCGCGGAATGCTTTCATCAGGTTATTCCTTGTCAGATATTCATTAGCTGAAAATACTCCGTTGGCATTCTCTCCCGGTATTCCCATGAATTTTGGAAGTCCTGCGCCTGATCCAATGAATATGGCCTCAAATCCTTCTTCCTCTAAAAGCTCATCGACTGTAACAGACTTTCCGATAATCACATCTGTCTCAATCTTAACACCCAGTTTCTTCACATTCTCAACTTCGGTCTTAACAACTGTTGATTTTGGAAGACGGAACTCAGGGATACCATAGATTAAAACTCCGCCCGGCTCATGAAGGGCCTCAAAAATCGTCACCTCATATCCCATCTTTGCAAGGTCGCCGGCACAGGTAAGGCCTGCAGGGCCGGAACCAATTACCGCAACTTTTTTACCATTCGTCTTTTCCGGCGCAGCCGGTACAAATCCGTTCTCTCTGGACCAGTCTGCCACAAATCTTTCCAATTTACCGATTGAAATCGGCTCACCTTTGATACCGCGGATACAAACGCCCTCGCACTGGCTTTCCTGAGGACATACGCGGCCGCAGACTGCCGGAAGTGCGGAAGATTCCGCAATCACCTTAGCAGCTTCTTCAAAGTTTCCGGCTTCCACTTCCTTGATGAATCCCGGAATGTTGATGGAAACAGGACAGCCGCCCATACATTTTGCATTCTTGCATTTCAGGCAGCGGCTTGCCTCTGCCATCGCTTCTTCTTTATTATATCCTAAACAAACCTCTTCAAAGTTTGTTGCCCTTACTTTTGGATCCTGTTCTCTGACAGGCACTTTTTTCATAACGTCCATGACATCCTCCATATCCTATTCACAATTGCCGCATCCGCCGTGATGGGTATCACCCTCTAAAGCTTTTAACATCGCGCGGCCTTCTTCTGTCTTATAGATCTGCTGTCTCTTCATCGCTTCATCAAAGTTAACCAGATGGCCGTCGAATTCCGGTCCGTCCACACAGGCAAACTTCACTTCGCCGCCAACGCTTAAACGGCAGGCGCCGCACATACCGGTTCCGTCAACCATAATCGGATTCATGCTTACGATGGTAGGCAGTTCCAGATCCTTTGTCAGCAGACATACGAATTTCATCATGATCATAGGACCAATTGCTACACAGACATCATATTTCTTTCCCTGATTTACAACAAGATCTTTGATAACTTCGGTAACCATACCCTTGCGCTCATAAGATCCGTCATCAGTCGTTATGTATAAATTCCCCGCCTGTTCTCTCATCTTATCTTCCAGAATCAGAAGATCCTTGGTTTTTGACCCCACAATAACATCCACATCAATGCCATGTGCTTTCATCCATTTTACCTGAGGATAAACAGGGGCGGTTCCAACACCACCTGCTACGAAGAGGTATTTTTTCTTCTTCACTTCTTCAATATCTTCTTTTACAAATTCAGAAGGCTGTCCAAGAGGCCCTACAAAATCCTCAAATGCGTCTCCTGCCTGCAGGCCTGCCATCTTCTGAGTTGATGCGCCTACAATCTGGAATACGATGGTTACCGTTCCTTTTTCTCTGTCAAAGTCACAGATCGTTAATGGGATTCTCTCGCCTTTTTCATCCATTCTGACAATTACAAATTCTCCTGGTTCGCAGGCTTTGGCCACACGTGGAGCTTCCACATCCATCAGAAAAATCTTTTCTGCCAGCTGCTCTGCTTTTAAAATCCTAAACATCTTTTTCCTCCTAATAAACTCCTTAGTGAATTTTCGACATCACGTGCTCAGAAGCCTTCCCCAACTTCCTTGACAAAAATGTTCGTACCTTTAATATTAGCACGTAAGGGAAATAATGACAATAATTAATTATAGAAATTCACTGCAGGAAATTCTTAATGCGGGCGGGATACTTTTACATACATGCGGAATTCATAACAGATATCAAAATAGGTCTGTTCATCGCTTTCAGCCGCCACAACCCAATTGGGATCTGTTTCCAGATTGGGGAAATAGGTATCCGCCTCATAGGAGTAATCAATGTAAGTCACATGGGCAACATTGCAGTATGGAAGAAACTGTTCGTAAATGCCCTGGCCGCCACAGATGAAAACGTCCTCGGAAGCATATTTTTTCAATTCTTCCAAAGTCTCTTCCAGGCTGTGACAGACAACTGCCCCCTTCACCTTATAGTTCTTATCATGTGTCAGAACAATGTTGGTCCGGCCGTAAAGGGGCTGGCCTCCCGGCAGCGATTCCAGCGTTTTTCTCCCCATGACAACTACCTTACCCATGGTTTCTTCCCTAAACAGCTTCTGATCGGCGGGAATCGCCGTCAGAAGCTGTCCTTTATTTCCTATCGCCCAGTTTTTATCCACTGCTACGATAACATTCATTCTATTGGTCTGCCTCCTCTGCGGCTATGATCAGTTCCTTTGCGTATGGAAGAGTTTCAATCCATTCACAGAAGGTATGCCATTCTGCCAGCTTGTGATTCTTCCTGGCATGGTATATATTGACCAGGGTTTCATAGTTAAAGGTACAGGTCCGCATCTGATTATAGCTGGAAGGCAGAAGCTGGATCATATCGTACCAGTCTTCCTTGCTTTTGGTGTCCAGATATTTTAACCGGATGGCTTCCAGCTGGTCCACAATCACCTGCAGAAACTTCAGGGTAGCAGGGGTCATATGGTCATGGCTGAAATCGTCGATTTCAAATTGTTTGCTGTGAATCTTGTGCATGGTGCTGGTGGAATTGGATACGGTTGCTACCTTATATGTGTCATATTCTTTCCACCAATACATAGGCGCAGTGATGTCCACAGAAACAAAAATCTGACGGATAAATTTCCGGTGGTCGCTACCTGCTTTTCTGAGGCGCACAGCCAGATTCAGATCATTAGGCCCTAAGATGTAATTGCCTTCCTCATCGTAGCTGCTGTCCATGCGCGCCCAGCTGTTCATGGGGTTTCTGGCTCCACGCATGGCGTTTTCTATATTCATAACGCTTGTTCTTTCCAGTGATATCATAACAGTCTCCTTTCGCCGTTTCTCAGGCTCATGTACGTCCGAAGACGCATACAGTATCCATTTCAGTCATTTACATTTTGAAAACCGGACCGCTTTACAGTCCGGTGATCTTTTTTATTATACAAAAGGAAACTGTACATGGCAAGTAGGAACTGATGACCAGTTTTCAAGCCCGGTTTTATCATTGAGGTTTTCCGCCCTTATGCCCCCAACAGTGTGTCTCTCACTTTATCCATTAAAAGAAGCTCTCTCGACCTGCTTTCTCCATAGATCCCGGCCATCTCTGAAAAACCGGTATAGCCGTATTCTTTCGCCCTTTCGTCACATTCCACATCGGTGATCCTGATATTTTCTTTTTCCGCGATTGCGAGCGTAGCCAGATCCTGCTGCACGTTCTGTTCCGACTGGATCGCGAACTCGCTTTGTATCTGCTCCAGGGTCATTCCATAAGCCGCAGCATACTCCTCCAGGGTTTCCCCGTACTGCTGCTGTGCAAGATCCGTATAATAATCGGTAGTTTCTTTTATCATGGCGTCCAGCCGGTCCTGGGGAATGGATTTAAACTGACAGGTTGACATGATCGCATTCATGAGCTGGGAACGGCGGTAATTGGCCGCGTCCAATTCCATCTGCCTGCGCAGCCATGTGGTATATTCTTCCGTTGTTTTCAAATCTCCGCCGGTGAGTTCCTCTACCAGGCTGTCCGTATATTCAGGAATTGAATCGATCTGCTGGATATAGTTTAAGGTTACATGAAACTGCGCTTCCATGCCTGCCATGGACACATCCCAGTAGTCCTGTGGAAATGTAACGGTTATATCTCTGCTTTCCCCCGGAAACATCCCCTCTACC
>JAGZXV010000106.1 GCA_018378255.1 Clostridiaceae bacterium
GAGATTTAATGTAAATGGCTTGAGGATTAACAGTAAAACGTCAAGGCTTTTTCGAAAATGCCTTGACGTTTGATGTTAAATTTTCTTATAATTTACAAAATTGTTTTTTAATTACTTGAGCCAGAGAAAACCAGCAGGGAAGCGGGGAGGGCGGATGGCGGAGGACCAGGGCGGGGAGCTGTACGGAGGAACCAAACGATACAGGGGGCGTGTGGAAACCGTTTAGTGGAACTTAGGCTCCCAGCATGAAAAAAAGCGGGCAGAAACTGAAAACCGAATCAGTTTCTGAGATGCCCCTGAACGGTAAAGTCATGAGGAGTTTACCGTTCAGGGGCATCGGACCGCCTTTTTTCATGCTGGGAGCCTTAGTTCCACTTAATGGTTGGAATCAGATCCCTGTATCGTTTGGTTCCTCCGTACAGCTCCCCGCCCTGGTCCTCCGCCATCCGTCCTCCCCACTTTTCTGCGTAACTTTCTCACCTAACCCTCAATTTTATCCTCTAAGGCATACATGACCGCGATCGTATATTTTATGCTTTTTTTATAATCCTCAAGCTTCACATTCTCATTAGGAGAGTGATGTCCGCAGTTGGGGTTGGCCGGGCCGATTCCGATGATTGGGAGGCCGGGCCATGGTTTTCTTAAGATGGCTGCCGGGCCGGGGCCCAGCATGGTCAGCTCGATGACCAGGGGATTTTTATATACAAATGAAGCCGCATGCTTTAATTCTTCCGTGATGGGCAGGTCCACAGGGGTCCGCACAGCGGTCAGCGCATCCGTCATGGTAAGTTCTATATCCTGGAAGCCATGTTTATCCAGATGTGCCCTGACCAGACGGAAAATATCTTCCGCCTTTTGATCCGCCACTAAGTTGCAGGAAATTTTCGCATAGGCGCTGTGGGGAACGATATGCCTTGCCCCTTCTTCCCGGTACACCTCCCCTGATTCCAGTCCGTTAATCGTGAATGAGGGTTCCAGATACAGCCGTTCTTTTAATTCCAGGCCCTTTTTGTCCAGCAAAAAGGAATCCACCCGGACATGATCTTTAGCTCCTGCTTCATCGAAAGGAAATTCGTCCAATACTAATCGGTCAGCGCTGGTTGGAGGAATCACATGATCATAAAAGCCCTCAATTAAAACCCGTTCGGTATTAGGATCTTTCATGGTGGATAAGGCCCATACCAGCCTCCAGGCGGCATTTGGATAGAGATTCCCGTTGCGGGCATGCACGTCGAAGGCGATAGGGCGGCATCTCAATTCAAATTCAACATCCCCCCTCACTCCGAAGCTGGCCCAGGCAGTTTCGCTGTCGCTGGTGCGGCTGTTTTCCCAAAAGCAGACATCCGCCGCGGTGATTGATTTGAATGTTTCCGGGTTCATTTGGCTGAACTTTTTCATAGAGGGGCTGCCTATTTCCTCATCCCCTTCAAAAAGAAACTTTAAATTGACCGGCAGGCTGGTTTCCACGGCTTTTATGGCCTCCAGGGCCTGAAGCCTTGCCATCAGACAGCCTTTGTTGTCGGAGATTCCCCGGGCGAACAGTTTACCGTCCTTTATCACCGGGGAAAAAGGCGGGGTTTCCCATTGGGATAAGTCCCCTGCCGGAACTACGTCATAGTGGTTGTAAAATAAAACGGTATTTTTCCGGCCGCTGAACTCCGAGGCGGAAATCAGGCTGTGGCCGTTTTCTACATTATGGACGGCGGTATTAAGGCCCAGCCGGTTCATTTTTTCTACTATAAAATCTCTGGAGCCGTTCAGTCCTTCGTCATTTCCTTCCACGCTGGGAAGAGAGGCAATTTGGCAGAGTTCTTCTGCCATGGCGTCAAAATGCCGGTCTACATATTGAAACATCCTGTTAAGCGGTTCATGCCGCTCTTTTTTTATCATAGTATGCCGCCTTTCATTATAGTTACACGGTGCCCGTTCTATGGAAGTCTTGGAATGATTTCTTTGGCTATGGCGTGTATGGTAGGTTCCCCGGATTGGGTGACATGGGCCTCTACGGTTATCACGGCATCCTTTTCGGGCACCACCACGCAGTACTGATCTTTGGCGCCGCAGGCAAAATACCATTTGCTCCAGGGGCCGATCCAGAAGAAATAGCCATATGTTGCGCCGATGGTATTATCATTGTAAAGCTCATATCCGGGCAGGGTTTTCGTGGATACCGTATAAGTCCGGGGAGCTGTTGCTTCCTGAACCCATCCTTCAGGAAGAATCCGTTTTCCTTCCCAGATGCCGTCCTGAAGGTATAATAGTCCCAGTTTGGAATACTCAAATACATCCAGCATGAGGCCGCTGCCACCAAAATCATAGCCCGACGGACAGTGTTCAACCGTGTATACATCCTGAATGCCGAGGGGATCAAAAAGTCTGGGGCGCAGGTAGTCGATCAGTCCCATTCCGGCCCGGCGCTGTATCAATACGCCCATGAGATAGGGGCCGATATTGTTGTAAAGGAATTTTTCGCCGGGGTGGTAGATGACTTCCTGGTTTAGCGAATAATTTACCCAGTCGGGAATTTTCATCATGGATTCTCTCTGAGCGCCCATAAGGTGTTCGTGGGCAAACCCCATGGTCATGGTCATCAGATGCTTTAACTGCATTTCCTTCATGAGAGGGGATGGTTCATCCCGGAAATCTCCGGCAAAACAGTCTGTCACATAATCATCCAGAGAGAACAGCTTTTCATGTACTGCAAAGCCAACAGCCGTGGAGCAGAAGCTTTTTGTGCCGGAACGGATATCGATGCGCTGAACCGGTTTCCAGTGTTTCTCTGCGATCAGTCTGCCGTTTTTATGGACAATGCAGTTGTACAGATCCAGTCCCTCCTGTTCCACCCGGTCAATGAAAGGGGTGAGATCCAGATCGTTTTTGGTATTATCTGTCATAAAATAAAATCTCCTTACCTATGTTTTCTAAATAAGATACAATGATGCATTCCGTCCGTGGTTAGAGAGGGATGATATTCAGCAGGATACATACCGATACTGAAATCCAGGATATGAGCAGCCCCCATTTCCAGGCGAATTTCCAATGTTCCCTGAAAGATACTCCCGTAAGCCCCAGGCCGATATACATAGCTGGTGTGGTGGGATGGATGAATACCAGGGGAACCCATGGAACCAGATAAGATACGGCTGCCTGGAGCGGCGTAAGATATTGGGTACATATTTTCTGCACCATCGGAACGATGGAATAGCAGCAGGCATAGTGATCAAGCCCAAGCGCATCCAGAATGGGCCAGAGGAATGAAAGGATTCCGCTTAAATGTTTGGTGGAAGCGCCGCCTATGATGCTCTGTATGACTTCCAGCATGGACGGTTGGATGGGGCTGTAACCGATAACGCCCACAAATACCCCGCAGGCCAGCAGAAGAGAAACCATGCTCATGCAGGCGGGCGCATAGGCGTTCAGCCGTTCGCCCTGCAGCTTTGCTCCCCTGTAGTTAACACAGAGAGCCAGACAGCAGGCGATCATAAAACAGACATAGATGGGCAGATCGCTGATAAAGATTGCCGCAATCGTTGCAAAGATTAAGATCACGTTAAACCAGAAAAACTGAGGCCGCAACAGCGCCTTTTCTTCTTCTGTTTTCTGAAATTCCTCATGATTTTCCAATGGACCGCTGCTTCCGGCCCCTCTTCTGATTTCCAGCTTGGCAAAAACAAAAGCCAGGGCGAAACAGCAGATCAGCCCTGTAACGAAGGCGGGCAGCATTGTCTGGAAAATGGCAAAAGAATCAATGCCAAAGGCTCCTGCCAGACGGCCGGAAGGTCCGCCCCAGGGTACGGAGTTCATGACCCCGGCAGTCAGCGCCACCAGTCCCATTAACACCACGGGGCGCATGTTCATCTTCTTATAGAGAAGAATGAACGGCGGAATAACAATCAGAAATGTGGTGGCTCCTGAGCCGTCGGCATGGCCGATCATCGTTGCAACTACAGTGAGCAGACATACGGGGAGGACCCCTGTGGCTTTCCGGGTCATTTTACTGACCAGGGTATCAAAAACCCCGGCGTCCATCATGATGTTAAAAAAGATGATGGCAAAGGTAAACATGGTTATGGTTGAAAGCTGGTCCTTCATACCGGACATGGCCCATTCGGCAATATCCGCCGGATTTGCTCTCATGATGAGGCAGCCGATTAAAGGCACTGCCAGCATTGGAACCAAAGGTGAGGTCCGGCCGATCATCATAGCGATCATGAGAGCCAGCATCATGAAGACCCCAAGTGCAGCATACATAGTAATACTCATTCCATTTCCCTCCAATACAGATGAATAAGTTAACAGATCCCGTTGGATTCAAGTGTACACTCCTTGAAATACCGTAAAATAGACAGACAATATTGTTTGTTTATAATAATATAGTAACAAATTCATCCTTCTGATGTCTAATGAGAATGGGCCATAGTTATTATGACAAATTGTCATAGAATGGCTGCGGATATTTGTTAATTAAATTTCCGCAGCTCTGACTGACAAATAGGGGGAATGGCGGACGATATCACATGTTATGTCCAGGAATTTTTGGGCCAGGGGTGAAATGCCTTCGTGCTTTCTGTATGCGGCAGCCAGATTCATGGTAAATGGGGGATTGTCCACAGTACAAAATACCGGTTTTTTATAATAAGCGGGATACAGGGCGCAGGTGTCGGGAACAAAAGCCATGCCCATTCCCTCACAGGCGAGCGCATAAATGAGATCGCAGTTGGTATACCTGCGGATTTGTCCCGGCCTGATATGATAGCGTGCAAATATCTGACGGGTGCACTGGGTTATGCCGTGGCCTTCGGGAGCGAACAGGAATGTATGCCCATTTAAAACGTCGGGAGAGAGGGGCAGGGGATGATTTAAACTGCTGTCGGGCAGGATTTTTCCCTCCAGAACCGGATGATTGTAAGGAACTGCCAATAAAAGCCGCTCCTGTGTGATCATGGTGTAGGTGAGATCTTCGGAAACCACGGGAAGGTACTGGAAACTCATATCCAAATGCCCGTTTAATAGTTCCTGTTCCAGAAATTTACTGCCTCCTAACACGATCTGTACCTCCACTTCCGGATAAGTCCTGGTGAATTCAGGGAGAATGTGAGGCGTCCAGAATTCATTTCTTCCAGGTCCCATTCCCACCCGGACGCGGCCTTTTCTAAAGGACATGATCTCCTCTAATTCCCGGTTCATTGCAGTCTGGATGGAAAGGAGCTGTTTCGCTTTTTCTATATAGCATTCACCTGCAAAAGTGAGGCGGACAGGCACAACGTTCCTGTCAAAAATCTTGATTCCCAGCTCTTCCTCAAGCCGGTTTAAAGATTTTGTCAGGGCGGATTGAGAGATGAATAGACGTTCCGCGGCTTTTGAGATGTTTTTCTCCTGGGCTACGGTAACCACGTAGCTTAACTGTTCAAATGTCATGCTGTTCCTCCTCTTTTGTTTCATTAAAACGCTGCGATCCACACTCTGGCAGCATTAAGCCCATTATATAACAGTCAGACCGGGCTTTCAATTCATGATAAAAATAACATGGATGATACGACCTGGCGCTCATTAAAATGTCGGAAAGAATTAAGAGATATGTAAAAGCAGAGGGGCGCTGTGATGTGGTAATATAAAGCCAATGGATCAAGCGTATGTACGAACCGTATAAAATTCCGGAGGTAAAATCATGAAAAAAATCATATGTGCAGCAGGGGTAATCATTCTTCTGGCCGCTTCGGCCGCGCTGGGCTTTACAGCAGGTAGAAAGAGCGTAAAACCGATTATCGGTACCACATTTTATGGTACAATCGAGCAAAAAGATGGGGAACGAATCATTGTAGAGGGATTAGAGATTAATGATATCAACAGCCGTGGAAGGTTTGACTGCCAGATCAGCGATAAGACGGTTCTGGATTGGAGATATACGGATATCTCCCTGGAAGATCTTGACGAGGGGGATCTGGTCGCTGTTACATATACCGGGGAGGTGCTGGAGATCAGTCCGGCTGTAATTAACGATGTTTTAAGGGTACAGCTTTTAGAGGATGAAAAATAATGGGCGGTGAGCAGGAACAGTAACCACCTTTCACACTTATTTCATACTTATTAAAGCTTTTCTAAAGGTTTCCTCCTTATGATAAAGACATGAGAGATTATGGCCGCAGCGCTTATGCGGCAGAAGAGGAGGATATTATGGTAAAAGCAAAAAAAATGGAGGTTATTCAGAGAAGTATCTGTGCTGCCATGGTCTTTATCATGGCAATGTTTATGCTGTTTATTGCACCCTTTCAGGCCCATGCGGCGGGAGGGCTGGAACTCAGTACCGATTACCCGGGCATGTCGGTAAAGCCGGGAGATAATCTGAGCATTCCGATCACCTTAAATAATTACAGCGGCGCCGGTATGGATGCGGACGTTTCCGTTTCTTCCCTGCCGGAAGGATGGGAAGGCTACCTTCAGGGCGGCAGCTATCAGGTCAGCAAGGTACATGTAAAAGATGGGGCAGATGGCGCTAAGATCACCCTTCATATCACCGTGCCGAAGGAGGCGTCAGAGGGCACTTATACGGCATCCGTACATGCTTCCTCCGCTTCAGGCGCAGCAGCAGACCAGACGCTGACATTTAACATCAACGAAATGAAAGCGGGAAAAGGCAGCTTTTCTTCCGAGTATCCCCAGCAGGAAGGCGCATCAGGGACGAATTTCAGTTTCAGCACCACACTGATCAATAACGGTTTGACTTCACAGTCCTACAGCCTTTCTTCCAACGCTCCTGCCGGATGGACCATAGGATTCACACCTTCAGGAGAAAGCACCAAGATTGCAGGAATTGACGTGGAATCCGGAGCCAGCCAGGGAATTACCGTTTCCGTAGCTCCGCCGGCCGATATTGCAGCAGGAGAGTATAACATTTCCTGTTCCGCAGTTTCTGCAGAAGAGACTTTGACCACTGATTTAAAAGTGGTGATTACGGGTACATACGGACTGAAACTGGAAACTCCAGACGGCCGTCTCAGCTTTGACGCTTATGCGAACCGGGAATCCGACGTAACCCTTAACATCACCAATACAGGAAATGTGGATCTGGAAAATGTATCCCTCAATTCCAGCGCCCCTTCCAACTGGACCGTAACTTATAATCTGGAAGACAATATAATCAAGAATATCCCTGCCGGAACGACGACAGAAGTGATCGCCCACGTAAAACCAGGTTCCGATGTGATCACAGGCGACTATGTGACATCGTTTACCGCCAAATGCGACCAGACGTCGGCCAATGCCGATTTCCGCGTATCCGTGAAGACGAAAACCGTATGGGGAGCCGTAGCGGTAATCATCATTCTGTGCACAGCGGGCGGACTGGGATATGTGTTCCGTAAATATGGCAGAAGGTAAAGAGCCGCTGCCGGCGGCGGAATGTGAGGAGCGTGTACACCTAAATTTGTGACGGAGCCACAAATTCGTATGCAGCTGAGAAGTTGAAGTTTTCAGAGCTTATCTGCATAACGCAATATTTGCGTAACGCAATATTTACGCAGTATCAGCACAAAACAATGCTCCGGCATGGAGGATCAATATGGAAGAAAACCAAAATGTAATTATAAGGACAGAAGGCCTCACCAAGCAGTACGGTTCTAAGACGGCGGTTTCGGATCTGAATCTGTGCATCAGCCAAGGAGAGGTGTTCGGGCTTCTGGGGCCTAACGGAGCCGGAAAGACCACCACCACCCTGATGCTGTTAGGACTTACGGAGCCGACAGAAGGAAGCGCTTATATTGACGGAAAGAATTGTACCAGAGAGGCCATAGAAGTTAAGAAAATTGTAGGCTATCTGCCTGACAGCGTGGGTTTTTACTCGGATATGACCGGCCGGGAAAATCTGCGGTTCACCGGAAGGCTGAACGGCCTTTCCGGAGATGTGATTGAAGAGAGAATCGATGAACTGCTTGAAAAGGTGGGGATGACATACGCGGCGGACCAGAAGGCCGGCACCTACTCAAGAGGTATGAAGCAGAGACTCGGCATCGCGGATGTGCTGATGAAGGATCCCAAGGTGGTTATCATGGATGAGCCGACCCTTGGAATTGACCCGGAAGGAATGCGGGAGCTGATGGCGCTTATCCGGGAATTGGCGGAAAAGGATGGGAGAACCATATTGATTTCCTCCCACCAGCTCTACCAGATTCAGCAGATTTGTGACCGGGTGGGATTGTTTGTAGAAGGCAGGCTGATGGCCTGCGGCAGGATCGATGAGCTGGCAAGGCAGATGCAGCAGGAAGGCCGTTATGTGCTGGAAGTTGCCGCATTCCCCGACAATGCAGGATTCAAACGGCTGATTGGTGAGTTGGGAAATGTGGAGCAGGTGGAACGGGAGGGCGATTTCTATGTAATCCGGTCCATTTCAGATATCAAAAGAGAGCTTTTGAGAAAATGTCTGGATGAAGGATACACCCTTTCCCATCTGCGCCAGCGGGGCAATGACCTGGATGAAATCTATAGACGTTATTTTGAGAAAGCAGGGCAGAAAGATGGAAATGATAGTGAGAGAAAAAATAAAGCATTTATTTCCTTCCCAAGGAAATGATTCCGGCCGCATTCAGGCCGGCTGCGGCCTGGCGGCACTTTACCGGAAAGAGATGGCGGATCACATCAGAAGCAGGCGTTTTCTCATCGTGCTGGCTTTGATTCTGCTGACCAGTTTTGCCAGTATTTACGGGGCGTTATCCAGCCTTGAGAGCGCGATTGCAGCGGATCCCGATTTCATTTTCCTGAAATTATTTACGCTGAGCGGGAATTCAATCCCCTCTTTTACTGCATTTATCGGACTTTTGGGGCCGTTTGTGGGGCTGACGTTAGGATTTGATGCGATTAACAGCGAGCGGTCGGAAGGGACCTTAAACCGGCTTGTGGCGCAGCCTATTTACAGGGATGCGGTGATTAACGGAAAGTTTTTGGCAGGGGCAACCATCATCTTCATCATGGTATTTGCCATGGGAATGATTATAGGCGCGGTAGGGCTTTTGACCACAGGGATTCCCCCGGAAGGGGAAGAGGTGGGCAGACTGCTGGTATTCCTTTTATTTACAGCGGTTTATATCTGCTTCTGGCTGGCCCTTTCCATCCTGTTTTCCGTTATATGCCGTCACGCGGCTACGTCCGCTTTGGCAGTGATTGCAATCTGGATCTTTTTCGCGCTGTTCATGAGCCTGGTTGTAAATATAGTAGCCAATTCTCTGTATCCGATGAACCAGATGGCCACAGCAAGGCAGATTCTTGGAAATTATAACTGCCAGCTGAATTTAAACAGGCTGTCCCCCTATTATCTTTACAGCGAGGCGGTTTCCACAATCATGAACCCCAGCATCCGTTCCATGAATGTGATCACCCCCCAGCAGCTTTCCGGCGCGATTACAGGATATTTGTCTCTGGGACAGAGCCTTCTTTTGGTGTGGCCTCATATGACCGGGCTTTTGGCGGTTACCGCTGTGATATTTGCCGGTTCCTACATCAGTTTCATGAGAAAGGAAATCCGCAGCAGGTAAGGGTACTGACTGCGGACCGTGAAGCTGAGTTTGTGAAATATTTATGAAATATGGAACGGAAATATTGACCTGACGGAAAGAAAGGGAGAGAATAAGGGAAAAAGGAGTAAACATGAGAATTCTAATCGTGGAGGACAATGAAAGGCTGGCCGAATCGATCCAGGATATCTTAAAACAAGTCTGGTATGATTCCGATATCTGTACGGACGGAGTGAGCGGCGGGTATCAGATGATGGAAGGGGCCTATGATGCGGTGATCCTGGATGTGATGCTCCCGGGCAAAGACGGGATTACGCTTCTTAAAGAGGCCAGGGCGAAGGGATGCCGGGTGCCTGTCCTCATGCTCACCGCAAAAAGTGAAGTGGAGGATAAGGTGGCGGGGCTGGAAAGCGGAGCGGATTATTATCTGACCAAGCCATTTGATAAACAGGAACTATTAGCTGTAATCAAGACCGTAGTCAGGCGGAAGGGGGAAATTCTCCCCGACTGCCTGGCTTATGGTGATTTAACCCTGAATCAGTCCACCTACTGCCTCTCAGGGCCGGAAAAGAGGATTCAGCTAGGGAAAAAGGAATACGATGTGATGTGGATTCTGATGTCCAATAAAGAGATGGTGGTTTCCAAGGAAATGCTTCTGACTAAAATTTGGGGAGCAGGTTCAGATGCGGTGGAGAATAATGTGGAGATTTATATCTCGTTTTTGAGGAAGAAACTGGATTTCCTGAAAACAAATGTGACGATTGTGACCATGCGCAATTTTGGCTACCGGCTGACGCTGAAACAGGAAGCGGTTTAATGGTTTTACGGTAAGAGGACAGAACGGGGGTTTATGTGAAAGAGATAAGCAGGCTGCGGATGAAATTCATGCTGTATAATATGGTCATCGTGACTGTGGTGATCGGAGCGGCATTTTTTGCGGCGGTATTTTTAGTGAAAAACAGGATAATGGAAGAAAGCAATTCCCTGCTTTCCCGGGCGGCGGCAGAGGAGACGGGGGCTTTGATTTTTGAAGTGTCGCCCCATGTGCGGGTCCCTTATTTTACTGTTTTGGTTGACCGGGACGGTGTGGTGTTTCTGAATGAAGGGGCCTATAATTCCTTCCCAGACCAGGAATTTCTGGAACGGATTGTAGGAATGGGCGTGTCCGGGGTGAAGGATACCGGTAATTTGGAAGAATACCATCTCCGGTATTTGAGAATCAGCCATCCGCTTGGATATAAGATTGCATTTGTGGACACCTCCTATGAAGATTCCATCGGCGGCAGCCTGCTTCGCACCAGCGTTCTGATCTGCGCTGTGATCTGGCTGTGCTTTCTTGTCCTGTCCTATTTCTTTTCCAAATGGGCCGTCCGGCCGGTGGAAGAATCTATCCGCATGCAGAAGCAGTTTGTGGCGGATGCGTCCCATGAATTGAAAACACCGCTCACTGTCATCATGGCCAATACGGAGCTGTTGGAAGAGCGTTGCACAGGAATCGGCCCTGAAGTGGACAAATGGCTCCACAACGTGCATCAAGAGAGCATCGGCATGCGTTCCCTGGTGGAAGACCTGCTTTTGCTGGCGAAAAGCGAAGTCCTTTTACAGAACAGGAGCAAAAAGGAGAAGTGCGGCCTCAGCGACCTGGTTATGGAAGGCATCCTCACATTTGAACCTGTATTCTACCAGAATGAAAAGGATTTGGAATACGAAATCGTTGAAGATATCGAAATTAAGGGCGACCCTGAACAGATCCGCCAGCTTGTAAAGATTTTCCTGGATAATGCGGTGAAATATTCAGCGCCTCATGGTAAGGTTTTGGTGGTCTTAGAGCGCATTTCCAAAAGGAAGGCCAGGCTGTGGGTGAAGAGCGAGGGAGAAGCCATACCTAAGGATAAGAGGAAAGCCGTTTTCAGAAGATTCTACCGGGGCGACGCGGCCAGAAGCGGTCAAAGCGGCTACGGGCTGGGCTTAGCCATCGCCCAGGGAATTGCAGGAAACCATAAGGCGGGCATCGGAGTGGAGTATCTGGATGGAATGAACTGTTTTTATGTGGATTTTAAAATCATGAATTCATCAGGCAGAGTTTGAGCCTGAAATTAAAAGGCAGTATTAGAAAAATGAAGCCGGGACCGGCATAGGATCCCGGCTTCATTTCTTCTCATAGTGCCTTTTTGCGTACCTAAAATATGAAAATATTGGTAATATATGGAAAACGAACAAAAGAAAATTAAAACGATCATAAAAACATCTTGTAATTAGCAAAAATGTAGTATATAATAACGGATAAAGCAAATAAATTTGGCCCAATTTATGAAAAACCAAAATTAATGCACTTGTTATGAATGTAAACGATCATCAATTGCAACGGAGAAAGGAAAGGTGAAAATGTTAATAGGAGATTTGGTAAGGCAGAAGAGGGTAAGCTTCCATGAGAGTTTTACCAGCTGGGAAGAAGCGGTGCAGGCGTCCTATCAGCCCCTGCTTGACGATGGCACGATTGAACCGTGTTATATCGATCAGGTAATAGCCAGTATTAAGGAACTGGGGCCATATATTGTGCTGGCTCCCGATATTGCCATGCCTCATACGACGATGGGAGCAAAAGGGGTGAAGTGCTCAGCCATCAGCTTTATGAAAGTAGAACAACCGGTACATTTTACCCAAGGGGATCCGGATAATGATGCCAGGCTGTTTTTTTCACTGGCTGCGCAGAATCCGGAAGAACATCTGGAAAACATGAAGTATCTGGCAGAGGAACTGATGACGGAGGGGTTAACGGAGGATCTGTTATCCTGCCGGACAGAAGAGGATCTTTTAAAATTGGAAGTTAAATACGGACAATAGCTTTTAGGAGAGGAAAAGGGAATACATATGATTATTTTAGATTTTATTTTAAATCAGCTGCTTCGGCAGCCTGTAATTTTCATTGGTCTGTTGGTAGCGCTCGGCAATATTCTGGTACGGAAGGGGTTCGTACAGGTTATCAGCAGCGCATTTACCACCATGGTGGGTCTGCAGCTGATTATCTTCGGCGGAAACCAGTTCGGGGGACTGATTTCACCCATAACGGATGCAATTAAAGAAGCTTTTGGCATTCAGGGATATGTGATGGACCAAGTGGTCATGAATTCTGTGGCAATCAATGCCCTTACGGATGCGGGAATCTTTCAATTTGTGGGATATGTATTTTTAATCGCATTTGCAGTGAACCTGATTCTCGTCCTGCTGGGCAAATATACCAAAGTCCGCGGGCTTTTCCTCACCGGCAATGCGGGCGTTTCCCACTCCCAGGCCATACTCTGGCTGGTTTTTGCTTACTTGGGAAGCCTTGGAAATACCTTAGTAGTTATCATTGCAGGCGTGCTGGTAGGCCTTTACTGGTCTCTTTCAACCACACTCGCTATTAAGCCGGTTGATAAGATTACAGACGGAATGGGCGGTTTCACCATCGGCCATAATCAGACGCTGGCATTTTGGTTCTATTCCAAGTTTGCCCATCTGTTCGGAGATCCGGAGAAAGATAATGCAGAGAATTTAAACCTTCCGGGCTGGCTTGCAATCTTTGACAACAATGTAATTGGTGTGGCAATCATCATGTCCTTGTTCTGCGGCGGTTTTCTTCTCACCTTGGGATGGGAAGGGGCAAAGGCGGTTGCAGGAGGAACCAATGTGCTGATTTACATCTTTATGATCGGTATCCAGTTTTCCGCATTTATGGTAATCGTGCTTCAGGGCGTGCGAATGCTGACTAGTGAATTGACAACCGCGTTCCAGGGAATTCAGGAAAAGATCGCTCCTAATGCGGTTCCGGCTATTGATGTGGCTGCAATTCTTGGATTCGGCCCTACATCCGCTACCTTGGGATTTATTTTCACCACATTCGGAACTATTCTGGCAATGCTGGCTCTCTATCTGGTAAAAAGCCCGGTTATGGTGCTTCCGGGATTCCTGCCCCTGTTTTTCGTAGGCGGCCCCATCGGAGTACTGGCCAACAAATACGGAGGATGGAAGTCCATCCTGGTGTGCTGTATATCCGTAGGCATTATTCAGACCTTTGGTACGGTATGGGCTTTGAGCCTTACCACCCTGCCAGGTACGGCCGGATGGTCCGGTATGTTTGACTTTGCTACATTCTGGCCGGCAGTTACGGAAGTCTTAAAAGCGATTGGAAACATAATTCATTAAAAACAAGTAACAGATCAGGACGGCGGGCCGTTCTGAACAGTTACAAAAAATATAAAATGGAGGTATCATATGAAAGCAAAAGATCCGAATAAAATACATATTTTGTTTGTCTGCGGTTATGGCGTGGGCACCAGCGTTATCATGGAAAATAATGTCCGCAAGGCGCTTGCGAATAAAGGAATAGAGGCGGTCATGGAACACGCTTCCGGCGGAGAAGTCAGCTCTTATAAAGGCTGGGCCGACATCATCGGCGTATCCAAGAAGTTAGTCAGCGTAGTCCGGCTCTCTCCTGACGATAAAGTACATGTGATAGAGATCGTCAATTTAATGGACGGCAACAAGATCGCGTCGCAGATTGAAGAGATTATGAAAGAGCATTATCCTCATCTGCTGAAGTAAGGAGAATGCCATATGAAAACAATTCTTCTGTTGTTTGACAGCCTGAACAGGCGGTATCTGCCGCCTTATGGATGTGATGATGTAAAAGCGCCCGGCTTTAAACGGCTGGGCGAGTGGTGCACGGTATTTGACAACAGCTATGTGGCCAGTATGCCGTGTATTCCCGCCAGAAGGGATCTGCACACTGGAAGGTGTCATTTCCTTCACAGGGAGTGGGGGCCTTTGGAGCCATATGACAAGTCTGTTTTTTCGATTTTAAAGGAAAACGGCATCTATTCCCATCTGATAACCGATCACTATAATTACTGGGAAGAAGGCGGAGGGGGATATCACACCAAATATAACTCCTTCGAGTTCGTCCGCGGTCAGGAAGGCGACCGGTGGAAGGGAAATGCCGCCGGGCCTGAGATTCCCCCTGTTTTAAAGGAACTGAAAAGCCACAGCAATAAAGGGACCTCCGGTTCCTGGCAGGCCAATTGGGTGAACCGCAGGGAACTGGATCCAAAGGATCCCGGAACTTATCCCCAGGCAAAGGTTTTCGAGCTCGCAGAGGAATTTTTGGAAGAGAATGCTTCTGCGGACAACTGGGTGCTTCAAATTGAATCATTTTCTCCTCATGAACCATTTGTGGTTCCTGACTGTTACCGCAGGCTATATGAGGATGAGTATGAAGGACCTGTTTATGACTGGCCCAGAGGCAGGCTGGAAGATTTTGAGGACAGCCGTATAGTGGCTCATATGAGAGCGCTTTATAAGGCGTCCATTTCCATGAGTGATTACTACCTGAGCCGTATTTTGGAAACGATGGACCGTCTGGATCTGTGGAAAGATACCATGCTGATCGTCGGCGCGGATCATGGAATCCTGTTGGGTGAGCATCGGTACTGGTCCAAAAATGTAATGCCTTATTATGATGAAATAGCCAATACGCCTCTTTTTATTCATGATCCCAGATCCCCTCATCCGGGAGAGAGAAGAGGTTCACTGGTGCAGATGATTGACTGGGCGCCTACTTTGCTTGAATATTACAAAATTCCGGTTCCGGAAGAGATGAAAGGGCGTCCGCTCAGGTCTGTAATAGAAAAAGATGAACCGGTCAGGGATGCGGCCATCTTCGGAGTGTTCAGCGGTCATGTAAACATGGTGGATCAGGAATACATTTACATGAGGGCAGCGGCGCCCGGACGGGCGGATGACGTGTGGAATTATACGGTTCTGCCCCTGCATATGTTCACTCCGTTTGGCGCGGCGGAACTGAAGCAGATGGAGTTTGTGCCGCCGTTTTCATTTACCGGCGGCTGCGGCCTGCTAAAGATTCCGTCCAAAGACCTTTATCATGTGGCCCGTTTTGGAAACCTGTTGTTTGACAGGGAAAAGGATCCAAAGCAGGAACATCCGCTGAGTGATCCGGAGACAGAGGAACGGCTTTGCAGGAAACTTGTGCTGAAGATGCAGGAATTTGACGCTCCAAAAGAACAGTATGTGAGGCTGGGACTTGAGGAGTATCTGAAAGAGTGAAGGATTCAAAAACGGCAAAAAGGTTCGGGCTGCAGCCGGAAGCAGCAGAAATGAGAGGTAAAAAATGCAGTATACGGAAATAGATTACAGCCGTCTTTCGGACGACTATGAAAAATGGTGGAATAAAGAACTGGACCGTCCGATTTTTAACATTGTTCTGAAAAACGGTCCTCAGTACACAAGGGGCGAACTTTTAGAATTTGTTTATGACCTCAATATGCCGCCCATAGAGGTGATGAGGCGGTATGAAAAACAGTTTTCGGCCCAGGACTTTATGGGGGATGGTTTTCCGTTTTTCTATGTGAGGACAACCGGGCTTTTGGGCGTGTTTATGGGACAGGAATATGAAGTATCTCCGGCAAATGGAACGGTTTGGTATAAAGGGATGGAGACTGATCCGGAAAACATGCATTTTAAAGTGGACGTCAACCACCCCATGTACCGGAGAATGATAGATTTGAATGTGGAATTCCAGAATTATTTTCAGGGAAAAGCCGTATTGGGTGGAGCGAACCTGGGCGGGGTCTGCGACGTGTACCATTCCATAAGGGGGATGGAAAACACCCTGTATGATTTAAGCGACTACCCCGACGAGGTAAAGGCCGGAATGAACGAAATCCACGACCAGTGGATGATGGTTCAAAAGGACCTCCTCCATTTGGTTGATCCTGTTCTGAACCATGGCTATACCCATTGGACCGGAATCCTGACAAAAACGCCTTATGATATGATCCAGGCCGATCTGGCGTTTTTGGTGGGTCCTGATGACTACAGGGAGTTTGTCCATCCGCTGATTGTAAAAGAGGCGCAGGCGTTTCAGCGCAGCATGCTCCATCTGGACGGCCCCGGTTTCATAAAACACATGCCGGATATTCTGGGAATCCCGGAACTTAACGGCGTCCAATGGATCCCCGGCGCAGGAGCTGCTCCCGTAGGTGAGTGGGGCGAATTTTATGATATGGTCAATGCTTCCGACAAGCTTCTGCAGGTCTTCATTGAAAAAACAGAAGAAATACCCATGATTGAAACTATCGTGTCGCACTTTAAAAATCCATCCAGGATCTGCTTTATCTGTTCAGGGACGGAGACGGACAGAGAGGCATATGAAAAGGTGCTGGCAAAATGGAGATAAAAGGAGAGGGATTGTTCCCATAAATGCGGCCAAAGTCCCTTCTGCACGGCGGATGAGTGTGAAAAATATCCAAATACAGACATGCGGATAATTTGTGAAATAGTACCTTTGAAAATTATTTGGAAAATTGTTATACTTATCTATGAAATTAAATAAAGGCAATTAACGACACATGTGGCGCGCAGCGCGTAAATCTGATCACGGTACAAAAGCGTGCATGTGTTATTATTTATTTGTATATTTTTTTACAGCACATGTGTTCCGCATGTGCTGTTTTTTTGTCTGCAGCAGGAGGAATATTATGCAGGAAAGTAATTATTTAGGAACAGAAAAGGTTGGGAAACTGCTGAGGCAGTTTGCAATCCCGTGTATTTTTTCTTTGATCATTTCCAGTCTCTACAATATTGTAGACCAGATTTTTGTTGGAAACGGCATTGGATATTTGGGCAATGCCGCAACGGGGGTCATTTTCCCCATCACGGTTGTGGGCTGGGGGGCCGCCCTGTTTTTTGGAGACGGAGCCGCCGCCGCTCTCAGCGTTTCTCTTGGGAGGAAGGAGACAAAGCAAATCCATAAAAGCGTTGGAAACAGTATTTTATGTTCATTCCTGGCAGGACTTGTAATCGCTGCCATCGGCTACCTTGGGGGAAACCACCTGCTCCGTTTAATCGGGGCAACGGAGGCAAATCTGGGGCTGGCCCGTGATTACGGCTTTATCATATATGCCATGATGCCGTTTGCACTGGTTCAAACCACGCTTTCCTCTATAATCCGTGCCGATGGAAGCCCCCGTTTTGCAATGGGCGCTATGCTGATTGGAGCTGTCATCAACATCATCGGAGATCCGCTTGCGATTTTTGTTCTGGATATGGGGATTAAAGGAGCTGCCTATGCCACGATATTGGGGCAGTTCGTCAGTTTTTTGATCTGTATCATCTATTTGGCAAAAAGTAAAACCTTCCGTCTCTCGGCAGATAGCTTCCGGATCGATTCTGCTGTGCTAAAGCGTGTGACGGCATTGGGCACTTCCAGTTTACTGACCCAGTTATCAATTGTTGTGATCACTGTAATTAATAATATCCTGTTGGTACGGTATGGAGCAGAATCGGCCTACGGTTCCGATATTCCTCTGGCCGCATTTGTGGTGATCATGAAGCTGTTTCAAATTGTATTAAATGTGGGAATCGGTATTGCAGCCGGCGCCCAGCCCATTGTCGGGTATAATTATGGGGCAGGTCATTATGACCGTGTGAGGGAATTGCTGAAGCTGATGATAAAATGGACGGCAATTATCTGTCTGGTTTGTACGGTGCTGTTTGAGGCCGTTCCTCAAGTATTTATCCGCATGTTTGGTTCGGACGGAGAAATGTACACACAATTTGCCATGCAGTGTCTTCGGATCTATCTTTCCCTGATTCTGTTTACCACTGTCCAGAAGGTCTGCGCAATATTCCTTCAATCCATCGGTCATGCCAGAGCTGCGGCTCCGCTGTCAATTATGCGTGATGCGTTTCTCATCGTGTTTTCCCTGATCCTGCCTCTTCGGCTGGGAGTAACGGGCATTTTTTGGGCCGCTCCGGCTGCCGATGTGATTGCATCCGTCATAACAGTCTGTGTGATGATCCGGCATTGGAAAGGCCTTGAAAATCTTCCTGTGCTTTCGGAAACTGAAAACGCCGGGCTCCCCAAACCATCGAAAGAGGGAATTATCCTGACGATTTCCCGTGAACACGGATCGGCCGGAAAGAGGATCGGCCAGCTGGCAGCGGAAAAACTGGGGGTCGCTTGCTATTATAAGGAAATGATCGCACTGGCTGCTAAGGAAAGCGGCCTGTCCAAAGAATTTATTACAAATTTGAATTCCAATGAAAATACGGTTATGCGGGATTTATATTTGAGTACGGAACCTGTCCGGCAGGCGGTTACGGCGCAGGATAAGGCGATCAAACAAATCGCGGATATGGGAGCCTGTGTGATCGTTGGACGGGCGGCTGATTATGTGCTGCGTGAATACAAAAACGTAGTCCGCGTTTTCATATATGCCCCAGCTGAATACCGTATAAAAAATGTAATGAACATGTATGGAGATACCCGCGAACAGGGAAGAAAGAGCATCATCCGTTCCGATACCGCCCGTTCTGTATACTATAAAAGCATTTCCGGCCGGGAATGGGGCGATCCGCATGAGTATGAATTGTGCCTTGACAGTTCCATCGGCGCAGAGGCTGCGGCCTCTATAATTTGCGATTATATCAATCATACACAATAAGATAAAATCCAGAAGAATTTTTCATCCCCTGCCCCTCTCCCCAAATCTTTTTTATCCACAGCACAGCCCATACACAGCCGTGAAGAAGGGGACGCTGGGGCGGATGGCCTGGGAGCAAAGGAATCCGATCCCGCATACCTTTGCTCCCAGGCCATC
>JAGZXV010000107.1 GCA_018378255.1 Clostridiaceae bacterium
ACGGTAAAGTCATCAGGAGTTTACCGTGAATGGGCATCGCACCGCCTTTTTCCCTTCTGAAAGCCTTAGTTCCACTTAACGGTCGGAATCAGATCCCCGTCACCTTTGGTCCGCCCCTTTGGCCGCCTGGCCTTGTCCTCTGCCCCAGGTTCCCCTTCTTACAGGCGTTACTTTCACCAAATCGCTTAAATACAGATTTCAGTTATAGCAGATAACAGGCATCCCTTTGTAGACCAGGCTATATAGGATGGCCGCCCGGTCAGGCGGGAGATTAATGCATCCGTGGCTGCCGTTGGTTTGATAAATCGCGCCACCGAAATTCCCCCTCCAGGTTGCATCATGAAGGCCGATTCCACCGTTAAACGGCATCCAGTAATCCACATGGCTTTCATATTCATAGCTGCCGTCTGCCTTTTTCTTGCCTCTCAGGATTCTGTCCTGCTCTTTGTACGTTAAGCCGTAAATTCCTTCCGGCGTAGTGTAATTCTTTGATACGTTGCCCGTCACGCAAGGGGCGTCCCATACCAGGGTTCCTTCCTGAATCATGTAAACGTGCTGTCCGGTCAAATCAATCTCCACATATGTGTTTCCCCAGTCGCCCGGCTCTCTGGCTGCGGCGGTTTTTGTATATTGGGGCGTTCTGGCCTGGCTCTCACCGGAAAGCAGCATGTCCGTAAGAGCATTAAGTTCTGCAGCCTGATCCATTTTCCAGCCGTAGGGTCCTGTGAGTTCTACATCTTTTCCCGTACTTGTATGGAATAAGCGCACCGTATCTGCCGTATCATATTTTTCTGCCAGCGCTTTCACGTAAGCGGCGGCTTCCTCCTGATTTACACTGACCTGGCCGTCTTCTGAAACGGACATCCAGGAGGCAAATACAGATCCGGGCAATTCTTCTGTGACCGTCTCGCTGAAATTATATGTAATCTTCATATCTTTATAACGGTTCATCCGGCTGCAGAGATCTTTTAACTGCTCATCGGAAGCTTTGACATTTACTTTATTATAGCAGCCGGCGGATTCCAGATTAAGGTCAGCCTGTCCTGTTTTGAGCGCGCTGCCGATTGCCGAGGCCATTTTATCCAAATCCAGATCATTGCCGTAAACTTCAGATATAATCGTATAATTCTTCCCTTCCTCATATGAAGAAATATGAGCATCCCGGGTTTGGGTCACTCCAGCGCCGCTCACACAGGAAAGCCCCTGAATCTGTTCTCCCAGCTTAGCCGGGTCAAATGTACCGCTGACTTCCATCATATGAGAGGACTGGGCCGCAGGACCGGTTATCCGTCCTCCCGCATTCTGGCCATCCAAAATGGATTGAAGGCCATCGGGTATGGACGCCTGATAACCCACTGCTGCGCTGTTTATGTATTCTTCCTTACCTTCTTTTGTAATCAATTTCAGTTTGTAATCATTGGCATAAAATGATGCCAGATGTTCTTTTGCCTCGTCTACCGTAAGTCCGCTGATTTTGATACCATTAACAGTAGTTCCTCCCACAAACCGGGTTTCATCATCTGCAAATGACATTACACCGGACATCACCATAAATGCCAGCGCAAGTATCATCGTACATACTGCGTTCTTCGTTCTTTTCATATTCAGCTCCTGACTCTTAATTGAAACCGGCAATCCAAATTCTCCGGTTCACTCCCTGTCTCGTCTTCAATAACAGGTAATATTTGTATTTTTAAAGTTTCCCATATAGATTACCAAATAACGAAACCGATTACAATAAATATTTCAGGTCTTTTTCTTAAATTTTGCTGTTGGAACAAGATTAACAGACTGCCGCTATCCGCACCTGCAGTCTCTGTATTTCCATCCGCCGCTCCAGGAATATCCACGGTTTTATTAAAAAACAGAAGCAAAAATATTTTCCATTCATAAGATAAAGTAAATAGCCACTGCTTTTATAAGGGGGAATTTCATGGAACCACAAAATGAAACTATCATTTCGCCTGCCCAACAGGAATATATAGCAAAGGAAAACCTCAGGCGGCGTCAGGTCATGATCTGCCGCGTTATGATGCTTGTACTTTTGCTGGCGCTTTGGGAACTGTGTGCCAGCCTGGGCATTATCAATGATTTTATTTTCAGTTCTCCTTCCCGCATCATAACATGTTTTCTGAACATGGCTATGGACGGAAGTATTTTTGTCCATATCGGCATCACTTTATTGGAAACGCTGGTCAGCTTTTTTCTGGTAATCGTAATCGGGCTTTTAACCGCAATCCTGCTTTGGACAGGTAAAAGCATTTCTGAGGTTTTAGAACCTTATCTGGTCATGCTGAACAGCCTGCCTAAATCTGCTCTCGCTCCAATCTTAATCGTGTGGCTGGGCAATAATGTGAAAACGATTATTGTTGCCGCTGTCTCCGTCGCTGTCTTTGGTTCAATACTTACGCTGCACACAGGATTTTCCCAAATGGACCCCGACAAGATTAAGCTGATTTACTCTTTGGGAGGTACGAAAAAAGATGTGCTGACAAAGGTGCTGCTGCCGGGCTCTTGTTCTCTGATTATCAGCAACATGAAAGTTAATATCGGGCTCTGTCTGGTAGGAGTTATTATTGGGGAATTTTTGGCGGCAAATAAGGGGCTGGGATATTTGATTATCTATGGTTCCCAGGTATTTAGATGGCAGAACATACTGATAGGATTGGGGATCGTTAATTGATCATCTGGCTGCATATAAGTTCTCCATATGCGGGGATATGCAGTCTGTTTCAGCCGATCTTAAACATCGGTCGAAAGGCCGCGGACAGGCGGCCTTTTGTTGTAGCTATGCAAAAAACGCAGCCCCCGGAAGGGGGCAGTGCGCTTTATACCAATCGGGTGATGTTAGAATTCCAACTTCTCTCTCAATTTAATTTCCCTCAAACTAAAATTGTTAAACTTATTTTTTATATTTTTTCTTAATCACGAACGAGCAGACTACCATTAAAACAATGCTTTCCATCACAACTCCCGCAATCGAAAAAAACATCCATTCCAAATGTCCTGCAAGCAACGGAAGTCCGAGCAGAATAAATATAATGCCATATACACAATAGATTTTGGACATCGCATGATTATACGTTCTTATATCCGCCACCTCAAACATGTTCTTATTTCCCCAGAAGCCGATTGCTTTCTTTGAAAACCATATGTATACAGCCACACCTATAAAAAAAGCACCCCCAATGCACCATATGATAAAACTGATTGTATATTTATCCATTCAGATACCTCCCAAAATTCCGATTTCCTGCACGGTTCAACTTCTCACTAAACCGGGTTTGTATGATCCATTCTTAATATTAAATTCAACCAGTTCCCCACAGGCAGGATATTTTCCCTCCGTTGTCGCTTGTATCATCATACCATGACAAGCAATTATCACTTTTTTGTATGAAGAATACTTATCTAATACTCCCAAAACTCTTTCTTTTATTGATAATGCATTTTCCCATGCCATTTCTTTTCCAAGCGGGTACTCTCCACGATTATTTATGTATTCTTCATATGCTCTTTCTGCCGTTTTATCATCTTCATAGATAAAATTTTTATTTGCCAGCCATTCATATAAATCTGTTTCAATGGCTATATCAATGCCCAATTCTTTTGAAAGTATAGATGCAGTTTGTACTGCCCTTGTATAAGGAGAACATATGATTATATCTGCATCTTTCAATCTCTCATCTTTTGCAGTTTCCTTTATTTGGTTGATTCCCTCTTCTGATAACTTTGATAGATTTACTCCAAATCCTTGATAGATTTTAGTATTTCGTTCTGAGTAGTCGGTTTTACCATGCCTCACAAAATAAAACATATTACATCTCCTCTCAATTACCATTTTCTCTAATTGTGCCTTAACCGCCAAAAGCGGAATGCACATCTCAGTGCACTGCCGCAGACCAGTTCCATTTTCTTGAACATATCGGAAACTGTTAACTCAAAGATTTCCACCGGCAACGTCTTTTTTTTCCTATAACACGCACTCCTGCCTCTATATCTTAACATACCCCTATTAAATAATCCATTTCTTCACAAACGAAATAGGAGGCTCTTATTTCAGAACCTCCCACACTCCATGACCGCCACGGCCATTAAATCGAATTCTTTCATCCGCCCTCAGTTCTTTGATCCGGTTTTGAACCTGTTTCAGAGGACGGTCCATTTCCTGGGCTATCTTTCGTGCTGTAGTATCTGGATTCTCTTTCATAATTTTCACAATTCTTTCCCGGTCCAGATGCCTTCCCCGCTCTGTGGCCGGTGAAAATGGATACGGTACCGAGATCATAAATTTTTCCGATGCTGTTTCATCCGCCGCAATATCTTGTGAGACACCGGCATTTGGCAGCCCCGTTATCGGAAAGGGATGAAAACAGATCTCAAGATGCCACTCATATATAACGATTTTCTGTATGTCTTTTAACATCTGCAAAACGGCTGCCCGTTCAATACCGCCTGTTCTAAGGCGTGCTGTAATATTCTCAATCCTCTGTTCAAGATTTTTTATCTCCCATTCCCTTTGTTTCACTGCCTCCCTTTGATTTCTAAGACGGTCAAGCTCTTCTTCCATACGGTTGCTCTTCTTCTGGTAATCCTGGTCTGTAATGATCCCGTCTAATAATTTATTTAGCAGGATATCTTTTTGGCGCAGAATTTTTTTCTCTGTATCCTCCAGCTTCTGCACTCCACAATCGGATTTCCGCTCTGATAGAGCATTTTTCAATAATATTATCGCATGATTGATTATACCCTCTTTATCCTGGCTTTTAAGATCAAAGTATCGGGTGCTTACCTGTTCTAATAAAGGAAACAGCACATCCTCTTCCAGATGGATATTATCACAGCCTTTCTGGAACTGTTTTGTCACTTTTCTGATGTTATCCATATGCCTGTTTTTCTTTCTACCATGTTCCAGATAGTTGCTGCATTTCCATTCCACTACATCCCTTCTTTTATCAGCGCATCCCCTCCTAAAGGTTCTATAATATGGGCTCCCGCAGCTGCCGCAGATCAACTTCCCCGACAGGTCATACTTTCCTGCGCTACCGCCCTTTCTGTAAACTCCCTTTCTGGAAAAACGCTCCGCCCGATCCGTCATTGCAAGGTTCGCCTGATCCCACAATTCTTCACTGACAATGGCAGGGACCATATTTGTTTTATAAATCCACTGGCTTTCCGGATTCTTGATTGTCTGTTTTGTCTCAAAATCATAATGGAGACGGTTAAGAACCATTACGCCTTTATAGAGTGGATTCCGTATCATGCCGCCTATGAAGCTGCCGCTCAGACTGCTTCCGCTTCGCTTTTTAACCCCCTTATTTAACAGAATATTGGCGATGGCGCGGCTGCCATAACCAGCCGCACAGTACTCATAGATCTGTCTGATGACTTCCGCCTCCGACTCCACTACCGATACAGATCCATCTGGATTCTTTTTAAAACCAAAAACTCTGGAAGTCAGGATGGCTTTTCCTCCGTTTTTCTGTCGGTTATGGTGGGCATTATTGATTTTTTTACTCAGTTCCCTGCTGTATTCCTCAGCCAGAATTGCCTTAATTCCCGTTATCAGCGCATCATCGGCAGTATAAAATTTCCGGTCTATGTACATAAACAGCCGTTTTCCCTGGGTAAGCATCCGGTCGAGGAATAAATACCAGTCTTTTACATTTCTCATGAGGCGGTCCTGAGATTTTATGACAATGACGTCCCATTTATCTGTCTGAAGATCATCGAACAGGCGGTTATATTCAGAACGCCCTCTCGTCGTAGTGCCGCTTTTAGATTCCACATACCTGTCCGCCAGATACCAGCCCTGCTCCTGTACACAGTACTCGCTTTCCGCTACCTGTTTGAGCAGAGCGTCTGCCTGGCTCTCTTCCTCCGTGCTGCATCGGCAATAGATTGCTGCACGCAGCTGCTCCATCTTTACTCCTCCTCCTTCAAGAGGGTCATGAAGCGAATTTGCTCATCCGCGTCTATTAGCGATTCAGCCACAAGCAGGTGGGCTATCTGACCTAAAAGAGCCATTTCCTTTTTATCTCTAACTGCTTGTGTTAACTCCTCATTGGACATATCCGGCATACCAAAATCCTTTTCTTAATTTCTCTCATTATTATAATATGCCGGCTGGTTTGTCCTTCATTTTGATTAATGGATTGCAGTACAAATATTTTTTAGGCATAGAATGATAATCTGATTTAATATGTAATCACAAATCAATAATTCCCAAACCCATCACATGATTAAAATCGTGATGGGCTGATCGTATTACCCACGTCCTTTTCACTTTAATCCTTTCACGATACCCAACCCTATCACTCTGTTCCTTCACCTCTTTAAAATGGATATGGTGGTAATGAGCATCGTAATCCTCTGCATCGTTTCCGCGATTCTATACCAGGGAATTACCATATTGGAAAAGAAAATAAAATAAACAAAAAAGGGGAGCTGTCTTTCCACAGTCAGCCCCCCTTTCCCAGGAAACGCATGGTTCACTCATCTCCTGCATCTTCCCAATCCTCTGGTCTTGGTATAACCAGATTTTTTGCTTCGTTTAGCCCGCACTTCACCATATGATCCCTGACCACTTCCAGCACGTGACAGTAGCAGAGCGAAAGCTGATGGGCAAATGCCTGTGTTTCTCCCTTCATCATATAATCAACCGCCTTTTGGCATCTTTGATTCAGCTCATTGGAACGAGTGGAACCGTCCCTGAAAAAGCTGTAGTAATATCCCCAGTGAAGCAGTCCGCCTACTCCCTTTAAAATCATTCGAAACGGCTTTAATGGGATGTACTCCGTCATGGAGTGCATAATGAGTTCCAACGGAACAGCTCCCGGCCTCTCCATTTTTTCCAGCAGATCCCCGGCCTCTGCTTTCATTGCCCTGGCGGTAAGCATGGCGGCCGGCCAGACCACAACGGCCATGAACTGAAGGCCGCTTAAATACAGAAGGGTATCATTTTTAAACATCTTGTTTTTCATGCACTGAATTGTTGCATTGTCATTAAACAGCGTTACCTGCGTCCCTTTGACATTATATGTGTGACAGAATCCGCATTTGTTCAGCATGGCCAGCGCTTTCCTGATTGTTGAAACAGATACCTGATATTGCCCAGCCAGCGCTGCCTCAGAAGGCAGAAATGTTTTGTCCCGGTAAATTCCCACTCCGATTTTATCAATCAAATCACGTGTGATCTGCATGTAATAATGATCCCGCCCTTTCTCCGGGCTCCAGTAATAACGGCTCTCTCCTTCTTTCACCGGAAATGGAACCGTCTCCTCCAGTTCTTGCAGATACTGCCTTACATCGCCTCCAATCGCGCGATACATGCGCTCAAAGCAGCGGCGCACTTCCTTCGGATCGCCTGTACTGACTGCCTGAAGCATCCACATCGGGTCTTTATAATCCCTGTATGAACCAGAAAATGCCGGAGACTTCCGGAATTCAAGGAAAAATGGAACACGCGCACAGATTTCAAGGCTTGTAAACACATCCCGAAACAGCAGGCTGCCCGAAGCATCCAAAAGATTGTGCAGGGCCGTCGATGAAGCCTTCCACCGGAGGCCAATCTCTTTTTTGCTGTTCTGCTTCAGCTGCCGGAAGCTCATGTTCACCTTCTCCTCTTTGCAGATGACAATTGAAAAGGCGAAAAGCCTTGGCATTATCAGCTCCATCGTCTTATAAACTTCCCCAATTGCGGTTCGCTGCTCTAAAACGGACCTCACGGCATCTGCCGTCTGCAAGCCGCCATCCGGCTGATAGATCACGATAGAGGGCCGTCTCTCCTCAGTACGGATCAGCCCTTCCTTTTTTAATGCCGCCAGAACCTCCCTTACCGTCCGGATTCCCACGTGGTAATTCTCGCAGAGTTGACTCATGGAGGGTAATGTATCTCCGTATTTTAAGTATCCTAACGTAATCTGTTCTCTGAGATTCTTATATAAATATTCGAATAGTGTTCTCTTTTCTTCCATGTTTTTCCCTCACAGCATTGCTTTTCAATTAACCTGCACTCTTCTCCCGGTTCTTACCCGCAATTCATAAAACCAGCTTCATTATATCATATTTTCTTCCGCTACTATATGCTAACGTACACAAATTATATATTGATTTCTCCTATTATGTAACTTAAAATTTAACCGTAGAATTGCTATTACAATTATTTTTCTAAATGGAGAAAACATAGATGGAAACGCGAGAGCAGAAAAAAGCTGATTTAAACAATCCCTTTTTCAGGACCAGCCTGCTGATCGGAGGCCTGTCCATAGGAATTCTTTTGGTTTTTACAGTTTTAATCAGAAATGCGGCGGATTTACGCACAGCATTAAATGACAGCACACAAAAATATTTGAGCGGCATAACTGTACGGACTGCCCAGGATATTCATGATGCGCTGGCCAATAAAATGACCAGCCTTGTTGTGATTTCCGATACCGTTTCCCGTTTGGATGATACATATTCCGAAGAAGAGCTGGTGGATTTTTTATCCAGAAAAGCGCAGATACTGGAATTCGATCCCCTGATTCTGCTGCACAGAGATGGTACCATTATTTCTTCCGATGGTGATTTGGCTTCTCCCTGGGCCATTTCCACTGATTTATTCCAGATTGACGGCGTCCTGGCCTCTTTTAAAGGACAGATCTCAGCAAATTATATGGGAGGCAGGAGTATTTTTTACTCAGTCCCAATATCCCGGGAAGGACGGATCAACGAAGTACTCATCGGCGTGAGGAGCAAGGAAAATATGCAGGCTATGATTTCCACCAAAAACTTTGACGGTCAAATGCTGAGCTGTATCACTGACAGCAACGGCCAGGTGGTAATTTCTCCCACGAATTTAAAGCCATTTCTCCAGTTGGACGATATTCTCATGGAGAATAAGGATAAGAATGTCATAGAAGATATTTACCGGATGCAGGATAACATGAAAAATAACCGCAGCGGGATTTTAAAATTCACGGCAGTTACAAACGAGGAACTGATTCTGTCCTACAATTCGCTGGGAATGAACGACTGGTTTCTGTTGACGCTTATCCCTGTTGATTTCCTGTACAGCGGTGCGGATCGTTATATTCTGCAGTCATTTATCATCATTGGACTTACCATACTTCTTTTCTCCCTGCTCCTGTTTTCGGTATATCGTTTCTACCATATTCACAGGAGGCAGCTGGAACGCCTGGCCTTTGTAGATCCGCTTACCAAAGGTCCCAACAACACTGCATTTCAGCTAAAATACAAGGAGCTGGCCAAAACAATCGGTCCTGATACCTATTCGGTCCTGCTGATGAATGTCAATGGCTTCAAGCTGATTAACGAATGCCTGGGCATACAGACCGGCAACCGGATTCTGGCCTATTTGTACCGTATCCTGGAAAGCAGGCTCAGACCTGAGGACAATGAATTTGCCGCCCGTGTGGAATCGGATCACTTCTTCCTGTGCCTGAAAGAACATGATCCCAACGAGCTTCAAAACCGTCTGGACGAAATGATCCGGGAAATCAACGATTTTCGCAATACCGATCTGCCCGCCTGCCACATAACGTTTCGGCAGGGGGCCTGTGTGGTGGATGACCCCGGTCTGGAAATCACCCTTCTGCAGGACCGCGCCAGACTGGCATGCCAGAACCAGCCTTCCGATCACAGGGAGAAATGTGCATTTTATGACAACAGTCTGACCGAGCGAATGAAGCTGGAACAGGAGTTAAATGATTTATTTGAAAGCTCCATTCAAAATCACGACTTTAAAGTATATCTTCAGCCAAAGGTCCGTCTGGATAATAACCGGACTGAAGGAGCCGAGGCTCTGGTCCGCTGGATCCATCCGGAAAAGGGCATAATCTTCCCCTCGGATTTCATTCCTTTATTTGAAATGAACGGGAAAATATGCAGGTTGGATTTGTATATATTCACACAGGTCTGCCAGACCCTGCACAACTGGATTGCAGGTGGGAAAAATCCGGTCCCCGTTTCCGTCAATTTATCACGCCGGCATTTCCTGGATCAGAATTTTTTGAGAAAATTTGCAGATATTGCAGAGGAATATGAGATACCGCCGGGAATGATCGAGTTTGAACTGACGGAATCTATTTTCTTTGACAACCGCCAGATTAATGTAGTTAAGGAGAGGATCCGTCAGATGCACCAGATGGGCTTTTTATGTTCTCTGGATGATTTTGGATCAGGTTTCTCCTCACTTGGGCTTCTAAAGGAGTTTGATGTGGACACGATAAAGCTGGACCGTTCCTTTTTTGTCAATATGTCTGGAGAAAAAGCCAAAGATGTGATTACATGTCTCATTGAGCTGTCCAAAAAATTAGGGGTTCATACGGTGTCAGAAGGAATCGAGACAAGCGGAATGGTAAATTATCTGCGGATGGTAAAATGTGATATGGTTCAGGGGTATATATTTTCAAAACCGATTCCCGTTCCGGAATTTGAAGAACGTTATCTTTAACAAAAAGGGTGTTCCGACGGCAGACGAAAGCCTGTTTCCTATGTCTGTGCATATGGAAACAGGCTTTCCTGTCTCTACCAGTTGCGTACTCCCTTTATATGCAGAAACCGGACTTTCTCATATATATAGGAATCCAGCGGACGCATATAAGCGTCATAACTGTGAGCCGCCACATAAATCCGGCCTCCCTTTGCCGCTACGATTACCGGGCTGTGGTAGAAGCCGTTGGCATTGCCCAGTTGTACAATATCCCCCGGCTGTACTCCGGCTTGATCCGTTTCAACTGCGTAGGGGCCGACAGATTTGTTATTTACCAAAAAGTTGTAGAGATACTGCACTCCCGTCCAGCTCGGCGTTCTGTCAGTGCTGCTGTTGTAATACCAGCCCATCACCGGAGTATAGTTCATGACGCCGCTGCCCGCGTAAATACACTGCGAGGCGAAATTCGTACAGTCTCCTCCAAAATTTTCAAAGTATAAATACCGTGGATTTCTGCCCATGGCCCATTTTTCTGCATATTCTAATGCGGCCTGCCGCCGATAGCCAATTTCTTTCATGTGGTCTGTTTACCCGAATCCGTTATTTATAATATGATATGAAGGAAAACGGAAAAAGGGCTTAACCGGACGATTGTCCGCATTCTTTTCTTTTTATTTCCCAGGTTTAAAAATCTCCTTATTCGCCACATACCCCAGCTTTTCCCAGGCGGCAAAATCAGGTCTGGTGCCCGATCCGATTTCATTGGATAACAAGAACATTCCGTCTTTCTCCACCGGTTTTACATCCATCATCTGATACAGCTTGTTCATCAGCGGATAAAGGTATTCCACCATATCCTCTTCCCTGGCAGTTGCGATGTAGTCTGCCGTCTGGTGGGAGAAACCGCCGGAAGAGAGGGTCAGTCCGGCTTCCAGAGCCTGGTCCCGCACGCTCACCCATTCCCGGACTCCGCATAAGTTATCCGGTATCGGCTGAAGATGGGAAACACCCGCTTTTATGTAAGGATAGAACTGGTAACGGTTTCTCATGGATTCTCCCATGGAAATCGGCACCGGACATTCGGCTGTCAGTTTTTCCAGTTCCTGAATATCATAGGAATGAACCGGCTCTTCATACCAGGCGATGTTCAAATGCTCCACCCGCCTGATAAATTCCATCGCGTGCTTTGCTGTCCAAAGCTGGTTGACGTCAATTGCGATGGAGGAATCTTCTCCCAGCAGCTTCTGAATATATTCCAAACGCTTAACATCTTCTTCAATATGAGTTCCGAACTTACCGGCTGACTTCACTTTAAAGCAGGTATAGCCGTCTTTCAGCAGTTTTTCCGCCTCCGCTTTCAGCTCCTCTTTTTCCATAATATCTGCGCTGAATCCGCTGGCATAAACCTTGACCCAGTCCCTCTTCGCTCCCAGGAAGCGGTGAAGCGGAAGGCCGGCCCGCTTTGCCATAATGTCATGCATGGCCATATCAAAACGGCCTAATTCCACAAATGCAGTGCTGGCGAACCCAAAATTACGCAGTTTCCAATATAAATCCTGGTACCACTCCAAAGGCGTTTTACGTCCGCCCTCTTTAATGAACGGCAAAACCATGTCCGCCATATACTTTGAACACGGAACCTGGCCCATAATATTGTTTTCATCCCACAGCACCAGCCAGCAGCTGTAAGCGATATAAGGGAACGGTCCGGCCGTAGCGTCAAAAAACGGACGGTCCACGCGGATTGGATTCAATGTATAAACCTCTACACGTGAGAACTCCATAGGCTTGTTTGCCTCTTCCCAATAAATATCCGGCAGTTTCACCGGATTATCAAATACCGCATCTGTTTGTATTGTCATTCTGTCATCTGCTCTTTCCATAAGAAAACCTCCCTATTATCATTCAGACGCCTGAGGCGCCTAATCATTTTATATTGTAAATCGCTGCATGGTTTTCATGTTCTGTCATCCGTTAAGTGTGAATCGTTTCACAACCAGCGGTTTTAATATATCACAGCGCATATCAAAAAACAAGCGCCATTTGTCAAACCAGCATGATACACAAAAATCCTTCCGCACCAGCCTCCAAATGACCGGCTTTCCCCTATCCGTTTTTGTGCAGTTTTACAGGTAAGATTCTTTTAAGTTTTAGTGACATTGATTTTTATTGATGGTATAATGTTTTCAATACTCAAAACCGGAGGAAATATATGTCCACTGAAAATTTAATCATAAGAAATGAAACAGAAAAAGACTATGCCGCCGTTGAACATATCACGCGGAATGCATTCTGGAATTTAAGCAGTCCGGGATGCGATGAACACTATTTAGTGCACATCATGAGGAATCATGAAGATTTTATTCCCGAATTGGACTTTGTTGCAGAACTTAACGGCCAGATCATCGGCAATGTCATGTATACAAAATCCAGGCTGACCGATGAATCCGGAGCGGACAAGCAGATTCTGACCTTCGGCCCGGTCTGCATACAGCCCGGATACCAGCGCAGAGGGTACAGCAAAATCCTGCTGGAGCACTCCTTTAAGGCGGCCTTGGAACTGGGTTATGATGTGATCGTCATATTCGGCAATCCCAATAATTATGTGGCCCGGGGCTTTAAAAGCTGTAAGAAATTCAATATCTGCCTGAAAGACGGTGTTTTTCCCGCCGCAATGCTGGTGAAAGAATTAAAACCGGGAACTCTGGACGGACGTAAATGGTACTACCACGACAGCCCGGTCTATGACATCGACCTCGACGAATCTCAAAATTTCGATAAACGCTTCGAACCAAAAGAGAAAAAATACCAGCCCAGCCAGGAAGAATTCTACATTCACAGCCACTCTGTCATCCAATAATTCATAGCTAAATGGTCAACGGAGCAGTGATCCAAGGAACGTTATCCGAAAGATAAAGGGATTTAACAAGACAGGCAGTTTTTGCCCGTCCCGTTAAATCCCTTTTTGAGAGAAACGAAACCTCTACATGCTGCGCAAATCTCCGGCCGCCTTAATCTTCACCCGGTTTGTATTTCCCGGATAATAGGCCAGGGGCACGTCCTCCATATCGATAATCTCCACAGTTTCCGGCACTGCGCCTGCTGCCACTGCCAGCTCTGCCGCCTCCGCTTTGGCCTGTTCAAGCGCTGTTTCTCTGGGAACCTCATCATAATTGACCAATTGTTCGTAAGTTCCGCTCACCTTGGAAATAGCCGAACCGATGGCATTGGCCGTTCCGAAGAACTCCGGCCGCAGCACCCTGGAAGCGCCTGTCAGTTTTTCAGGAATTATGATGGAACCGCCTCCAACCAAAATCACCTCTGCGTCTTCATGTGATAATTTCATGGCGTCGATGCTGTCCTCTACCATTTCACGGATCTTATCCATGGCCTTTTTGGCAAATTCCATGTCCAGGCCGGAAACCAGGCTCTTATCCCCGATATCCGCCATTCCCAGACGGACCGCAATGTCGGTGGCTGTCACCGTATCTCCGCCGAATACCAGCGCTTTTTTCGTAATCTCATAGCCCACGCTGTCCGGGCCCACCGTTACCTGATCCTTTTTCTGTCTTACGACAGATCCTCCTCCAAGGCCAATGGAAACCACATCCGGCATCCGGAAGTTGGTTCTCACGCCGCCGATGGTGGCAGACAAACTGGATTCACGCGGAAAACTGTTCTGAATCACGCCTAAGTCGGTAGTGGTTCCTCCCACATCGATTACAATCGCATCCTTTATACGGCTTAGATAACCGGCTCCCCGGATGGAGTTTGTGGGCCCACAGGCAATGGTGAGAATTGGATACCTTCTGGCAAGCTCCATGGTCATCAGCGTGCCGTCATTCTGGGATAAATACACCTGTGCCTGATTCACTCCCTGATCGGCCAGGCTCTTTGCAAATCCTTCTGTAAAACGCTCTGCAACCTGATATAAAGCCGCATTCAGAATCGTGGCATTTTCCCTTTCAATCAACCCCATGGAGCCAATTTCGCTGGATATGGAGATATGTACCTCTTCTCCCATGACCTCTTTACACAGTCTGGCCGCCAGCAGTTCATGATCATTTCTCACCGTTGAAAATACACAGGAAATGGCAATAGAAGAGACTTTTCCCTTCATCCGTTCGAAAAATGCTCTGGCCGCCTGTTCATCAAAGGGCGCCAGTTCTTTCCCATCATATTCAACCCCACCGCCGATCACAGCCGTTTCCACTGCTATGGCCTGAATATCTTCTTCCCAGTCCACCATAGGCGGTATGCCCAGAGTTGCCGGAGCGCCGATCCTCAATATGCCCACGGGAGCCAGGTGTTTCCGTTCCACAATGGCGTTGGTGCACTGGGTGGTTCCCAGCATGGCCTGACGGATCTTTGATCTGTCAATTCCGGACACTCTAAGGATATCGTCAAGCGCCCCCAGAATTCCATTATAGATATCACCGGTAGTCGGATGTTTGATCTCTGCCACTACCTGAAGATTCTCATCAATCAGCACCGCATCTGTGTTGGTGCCACCCACATCGATTCCCAGCTTATACATGTGCGTTACCTCCCTTAACCCGTTCTTCCAATGGAATATAGTCTGTCTCACAGCCAAAATATCTGGGGCCTACCAGTTCCAGACCTGCAGGCGTCCTCCATAAATCGAAGCATTTCAGCCCCACAGCAAAAACCCGCTTTCCATATTTTAAGGCGTCCGTAGTCACAGGGACAAAGGTTTCCGTATCCACCAGGCAGATCAGATCCGGCGTGGTTGCCAGGATTTCCCCTTCTGTTTCCATCAGCAGGTTTTCATTCTGAAATTCGACTAAAGCCGTCTTTCCCTTAAATTCCCCGATCCCTTCCAATACCACTTTTCCAAAATTAAAAGCTCCTCTCGTCTCCCTGAGCACATCCGCTATTTTTCCTTTAAACAGCTTAAAACCTCCCGTATAGCGGAAGAAAAATTCCTCCGGTGTTTCATCTGTTACAGATTTAATGGTCCGGATCGCTTCACCCAACTGCTGGCTTCTGGTCACAATGTGCTTCACCGCATATTTTTTCAGGGTTGCCCCGTCCACACAGAACAGGCTCACCGATACGGCGCCGCCACAGCTCATGGTCACACTCCTCGCCAGTTCTTCCGTCCATTGATTGGTGATTGTTTCGAAAATAGCGCAGTTTCCCTTTTCATCCGTCAGAGCCATGGGTGTGGCCTTCACCCCTCCGATCGTAAATGTTACCATCTGCAGCTCGGGAAATGCCCTTCCCATACCATCCGCGTCCACCATTGGAATCCCCAGTCTCGCCGCGGCAGCAATCGGCAGCATGCTGTTGACGCCTCCTGCCTCAATGGGCATAAAGGCATAAATATCTTTCCCATAAAACTGGGACACCATGCGGGCCAGTGTTTCATATTCACTGCCTCCTACTGCTTTTTCTCCTAAAATCGTCGGCGCTCCCATCATGGCGATTGGTACGATCAACGCATCGTCCGGCACCTCATCCGGGTCCAGCAAAGTAACAGGGCCGTGTTCCTTCACAGCTCCGATTGCCACCAGTTTTCCGATATAAGGATCGCCGCCTCCGCCTGCTCCTAAGAGTGCGGCACCCAAAGCGATATCTTCGATTTCTTTCAGTCCGATCTTTCTCAATTTCTCTTCGCTCCTTTTCCTGTTTCGTGCTGTTTCCATTTTTTAATGCTGTTTCTATTATAAAACTTTTCTCTCCGCCTGTAATTGTCCGTCCGGTACAAAAAATCGCCCATGCATTGTCCCTTCAGACAACAGCATAGGCGATTATAAGTTTATTGAATCAAACACTATCCAGCAGGCGCTCCAATGCCGCCGCGTAATAGGCGGGAAATGATTCCGGCATCCGGCCCACCCGGTATCCCAAACAATCGTTGATCTTTTGAAGCCGGTATTTCACCGTATTTTTATGCAGGAACAGAAGCTGGGCTGTCCGGGTCACGCTGCTGCTGCCGTCCAACAGAAAGACACCCAGCGTTTTTCTGAGTTCCATCCCATCTCCGGCCTCATAAAGCGCATCCAAAACGGATATCCGGCCTGCCGTTTCTGCCTCTCCTTTTTCGATAACAGTGCGGCATTCCATGGCAAACCGGATCTCCTGCATGCCGAACAGGCTTTTTTTCGGATAAATTTTTCTGGCATCCCGCAGATACTTCTGGTTCATCAGGTATGCATTGCGAACCGCAGCAGTATCCTTCAAGTGATTGCACAGGGTAAGCGCCGTATCTGTTTCCCCGGTCTTTTCCAGCAGCTGTTTTGCCAGGGTTTCTTCCTCCGCCAGGGAATCCGGGCCTTCCATCAACACCACCATATCATTTTCATAAATGTCAGCCACCACGGTTTTCGAATATGGAATCAGGAATTCACGCACATGTTCCAGCATGGCAATGCCTCCTGTTTTTTGTTCCAGACGCCGGTCCCGGATGATCCACATGGAATGGATGGAAACCACATCGATGTGGAATAAACCGGCCAGCCTTCTCATCTTCAGCGGCTCATCCTGCATGATGGCCCGGACCAGTTCGGTGATCACCTCTTCTTCCTGCTGACGGCCCCAGATATTCACCGCCAGGGAAACCAGCTCAACGGATTGTTTTAAAAGTTCCTGGGAGAGGGGTTCCTTTTCCTTTAAAAAGAACAGTTCCATGCCCGATGCATGCCGGGAAGCCACGGGATATCGGTATAACAGGCAGTCCGGGATCAGAGGATAGGACACCGGTTCCCCTCCGGCTTCTGGAAGCTCTGCCTGAAACAGGCCGTCGTAAAGACCATTCCCCGCCCCTCTGGGCCAGGCCGCCTCATTGACGATGCGGTGGGTTTTGTCTGTCAGCACCACCGACGCATGAATCCGGTCGCTGAGCATCTTCATGGCAGTGTCTACGGTCCTCTTGTGCTCGGGAAGCCTGGCCACGCTGTCCAGCACCTCCCCCACGATAAACGTCCCTTTCCTGTGGTCTTCAAAAATGGCCTCCATCACCTCGCAGATGACCTCACTGTAGCGCAGATCCATCCTCTTTTCCGGCATGACAATCAAAGCGAAATTCAATTCATCTGCCAGCTTAATCAGGCTCTCATCCACCTTGGGCATAAAGATTCCCACATAATACAGGATCAGCCCCACTTCCCCGCATTCGGAAAGACGCCTTAAATTCCTCAGTTGTTTGCAGACATCATCTTTGACACTGATCAGCCCGGATATCACGATTTCGCTTCCGTAAAATTCATTGTTATCAAACAGATCGTCCTGAAGGCTGTCCGGATCCGCATATTCCAACACGGAAATCGAAGACACGATCCTGTTTAACCCGCCTCTTCCTCCTGCCACCCTCGCTTCCCTGAGAGAGGGCAGTTTTAATAAATCCTCCACTGTAACGCTCATATAAACCTCTTACTCTCTTTTACCGGTCTGATCTGGCGGCGCTGCCATATCCTCCCAGCCATTACCGTTTTTCCCGCCGTCCTGAACGATTATAATAAATTATAGGGGGGTAGCCGTATATTTTCAATCATTTATGCGAAATGTATTTCTCAAATATGGTTTTTAAACCTGCCTTCACTGTCTGATTCTATAAAGGGCGTCCAAAAGACACCAGTTCTGGGTAAAGGGCCGCATGAGATTCCAGTACCCTGCCCCTTTCAGGCCATATTCTGCAACCAGTTCCAGTTTCGCCTGTATGCTTCTGGCATCTTCAAACCAGACCTCATGCCTGACGGAGCCGTCTGTGTACTGAAAGAAGGGGGTTTGGGCGGAATCGTCGTATTCAATGCTCCTTCCGTATTTCCAGGCCAGTTCCAGCGCCTGTTCGTTGGTGATGGAAACGGCACGGGTCATTTTTTCCTTATAGGGCAGCGGCCAGTCATATCCGTAATTTGGTATCCCTAAAAAGATCTTCTCAGGCGGCATTTGGGTTACCGCGTATTCTAAAACCCGGCGTACATTTTTAATAGGAGCTACCGGCATAGGAGGGCCTGTGCAATATGGACCGATAGCCCAATGCTAATTTTATACAATTACTTATGAGGATAAATAGTGATTGAGCGAGACCACAACGGCCCCGCTCTTTTACCATCAGAAAGTACCTATGTATTGCTCTCCTTCCGGAGCTACATACAGGGCGCACTCTAGCGGATGTCCAGATGTCGGTTCAAAATAATACCATTTGTCACCGATCAGTTGCCAGCCCCTCAGAGCATAGCCATCCTGGTTAAAATAGTATTTATGGCCGTTGATAATCTGCCAGCAGGACTTATAATAACTCTGTGTAGTGTCTGCGTACCACCAGCCGTTGGTGTCCAGATGCCAGCCAATTTCATATGCCGGTACCTCGACCAAAGACCAATCCGGACGGCCGTAGCCGTCTATCCGGCTGTTGTTGAGGGCGTATTCTTTTCGGCATACAGCTCCGCCATTGGGGATCACCGCAGATCCGGCGCTGGTGTTACCCTCAAGCGTCCTCACTTTGGACAGAGTGACCTCTGTCACGATACCGGTGTGGTTGATCCGGTCAGATCCGCGAAAGAATATCTGATCTCCTGGCTGTGGATCGGTTCTGTGGTACTGTCCGCGGTTTTTATAATATTGAGCAGATGTGGGTGTGTAAGCAGAGAAGCCGCCACCCAGAAGCCGTTTTGCATCCAC
>JAGZXV010000108.1 GCA_018378255.1 Clostridiaceae bacterium
TGTGAATGATGCAGCAAAAAAACTTTTATCAGATTATAGGATAACAGATGATGATTTGGATGATGTGATAAAGGAATTGGCGGATAAAATGGTTGCTGAGGGTTATTTGGGCAAAAAGTACGGAAACAACATCCACATTACGGTAAAAGATGACAGGGCAGCGAAAGAGGAGAGAGATCAGGTTAATAAATTAATTGAAACTTATCTCGATGAACGCCATTTGGATGCGAGAATTGCGGCTGATCGAGTTACGGTTGAAGAGAGGCTGAAAAGGAAAGCGGAAGAATATAAGATCTCAGCAGGAAAAATGTACGTTATTCATGAAATCAGAAATAAGAATGACAGACTGAGTGAAAAAGAAATGGCATCTATGGATATGGAAGATTTGATGTGGATGGCAAAAGAAAATGGTGTCAATTTTGATGTGATGGAAGATATTTATGATGATTTTGATGATGATTGGTTTGATGACGACCGATATGATGACGACCGTTACGATGACGACCGATATGATGACGACCGTTACGATGACGATCGATATGATGACGACCGATATGATGACGACCGTTATGATGATGATCGATATGATGATGACCGCCATGATGACGACCGTTACGATGACGACCGATATGATGATGACCGTTACGATGACGACGACGATGATGACGACGACGATGATAATGATAGAGATGATGATTAATCGAAATAACTGAAATTGTTTTGAAAGAGAAATGGCTTACCGTATTAAAAAGGATTGTAAACTTCTGACTTTCCCATTATGATAGAACCAAAAGGGCAGGAGAGGGGAATTTTAAAGTATGATATTCTTCATGGTAGTGGGGGAAGAACCGCCATCAGGGTATGGGAATGGAAAAAAGATAGATGAAAGCCTGTTTAAGAAGATTGGTCAGGGAGACAGAAACGCTTTAGAAGAACTGTATGTCCTGACTGAACGGGCAGTCTATGCCTATGTTTTTTCCATATTGAAAAACCCGGAAGATACCCAGGATATTGTGCAGGATACCTATTTAAAAATACGCTCTGCTGCCCACCTGTACCAGCCGCAGGGAAAGCCTATGGCCTGGATGTTTACAATTGCCCGCAATTTAACTCATAATCATCTGAAAAAAAGCGGGAGGTCAGTTTATTTGGAGGATGGAGAGTTAGAAAACCGAAAGGATTTCTCCTATATAAACGACCCCACAGACCGGCTGATTTTAGAAGCTGCATTTAAACTTTTATCGGAAGAAGAACGCCAGATTCTCCTGCTTCATGCCCTGTCAGGCATGAAACATCATGAAATTGCAAAAGGGATGGGAGTACCTCTGTCTACCGTACTTTCACGTTATCAGCGTTCTCTTAAAAAATTGAGGAAGTATATATCAGGACAGGAGGGTGGCAAATGAACAGAGAAATAGAGAATTCATTAAAACGTTCCATGGAACAGCTTCCCCATCCGTCCTTTGAAAAAATAGCGGGTACTCCTGTTGTCAGGATGAAGGAGCATGATGAGATAACGAGACAGGATAAGAACAGGGTGTATTGGCATTCAGGAAGTCTGGCTCTGGCCTGCGCCTGTCTGCTGCTCCTGATTGGAACCGGCTGGTTTGCAAATTTTAGAATGGTATACAGTATTGTCAATGTGGATGTAAATCCTAGTCTGGAAATTATGGTCAACCGGAGAGACAGAGTTTTATCTGTTAAAGCGAATAATGAGGAGGCCAGGGAGTTATTAGAGGGACGAAATTACAGAGGATGGGATATTACGGAAATGGTTGAAAGCCTTGTGGATGATCTTGCTCTTCAGGGGTATTTGACAGATGAAAGGAATGTTATCCTTTTGTCGGTCAACAGTAAGAGCGGTAAGGCATACAATGGGCTGCAGTCGGCGCTGCCTGAGGCGGTTTCCGGGGCTTTAGCCGACTATGGGATCATTCCCAGGCTTTTCATACAGAAGCTGAATGTGGATAAAGAGGCGGAAAAACAAGCCGAACAGTATCATATTTCTTTGGGAAGGCAGCAGCTTATTAACCTCATGATGAAACAGAATCCTTCGCTGAAGGAAGGAGATCTTGCTTCCATGAAGGTTGAGGAACTGATTAAATTGGCTGAAAAACACGGTATGATACTTGATGGAATTGAAGTTTGGCATGAAGAAAAAAGCAAGACGCCAGAACAGGAAACAAAAGCGCCTGATACGGGAAAGCAGCCTGCAGACAAACTTGAATCCAACAAAATGATGGCGCCTTCAACGCCTGCTGCAGCTCCGGCGGCAGTACCACCGGCGCATATTAGAGACGATGATGATTTAGACGAAGATTCGGATGACGGAGAGTTCGACGACGATGACGCCAATGATGATGATTCAGATGACGATGATTTGGATGGTAAGACCGGGATAAAGAAGGAAACAGGAGATGATGACGACGAGGCCGATGAACATTCAGAACGTGAAGAGATAGAGTTGGATGATGATAAAGATGACGATGACGAGGCCGGCAGACCGGATAGGCCGGACGATGATGATTCGGATGATCACAGACAGCCGGATTCTGATGATGGGGAACCGGATGAACGGGATTCGGAAAACCCAGATAAGGGTTCAGGCGACGACGATGATTTGCACGAGAATAGAGATTCCGGCAATTTGAAAGATTCTGATTCCAATGACTCCGATTCTGGTGACTCGGATGATTTGGATGAAGAAGATTCCGATAATGATTCGGATGATGATGATTCGGATGACGATGATTCGGATTCCGGTGATGATGGCGATTCCGGCAGTGATCATGATGATGATGATTGATGGATGACGTTTTGATATTTAATATTTACCGCAAGGAGATGATAGTTATGAAAAATATCATGATACCGGACAATAAGAGGAGGGTGACTATAATTTAGCCCTTTTGAACCAGGAGGATATACAGAATGATCAGCGAATTAAGCAGTTATTTGAATAAGCCCCAACTTTATGCCCCGAGCACGGGAAAATTCTGGGATGATGAGCATATTTCACAGGAAATGCTGGCAGCACATCTGAATCCGCGTTTTGATGGTGCAACCCGCAGACATGAATTTATTGATAGATCAGTCAAGTGGATTTCCAAAATCACGCCGCCGTCCCAATATAAAACGTTACTCGATTTAGGCTGCGGCCCCGGCTTATATGCAGAGCGGTTTTATAATGCCGGATATTCTGTGACTGGAGTGGATTTTTCAAAGCGTTCCATTGAATATGCAAGAGGGCAGGCGAAGCTTAATAACAGTTTAATTGAATATCATTATCAGAATTATCTGACCATTGATTATACGGAACAATTTGATGTTATAACAATGATTTATTGTGATTATGCTGTACTGCCGCTGACAGACAGGCTTTTTTTGCTGAAAAAGATCTATCAGGCACTAAAACCCAACGGCAAGTTTATTTTTGATGTGTTTACGCCGCGTATGAGGCATGAGGAAAACCGTTCCTGGCAATGCTGTAAAAACGGCGGTTTTTGGTGTGAAAAGCCGCATATTTGCTTTGAATCGGTTTACCAATATGATGATGAAGATGCGACCGAACTCCGCCAATGCGTTGTGCTGACGGATAAAGCCATAAATTGCTATAATATATGGGATCATTTTTTTACTAAAGAGAAACTGCTGTCGGAGGTACAGAATTCAGGTTTTAAGGATTTTAAATTCTACGGTGACGTGGCGGGAGGGGTATTCACAGATACCGGTGAAACTATCTGCGGGGTTTTTACTAAATAGGGAGTTGGTAGATATTTTATAATAGGTCTGTCTGAAATCAATGCTTACAGATGGATGAATATATAATAATTTCATACGTTTACATGGGTTAGGCTGTCTATGATACAAAAGGTTTCATAGACGGCCTGTTTTTAGATGGTGTTCTATGAAAAAAGCGGGTGGATATCAGGTGGAATGAGAAAATTAAGCTGTTAGAAGGTGCAGGGGTTATAATAGTTGATATTTTATAGTTTAGCTATATGCAGAATCGGATTTATAGGGTAGAATATTGATGAAAATAGAAAATGAGAGAGGTGCAGCTTGATATGGAACCATTTTCCAACTGTAAAATAGAAATTTTTATACCTGAATCCCATCTAAAGGAACTGATAAAGGCCCTGCAGAGTGTGGATGCAGGCCATATTGGGAAGTATGACAGCTGTATGTCATACAGTCCTGTGACTGGATGCTGGAGACCTTTAGAGGGCAGCAGTCCATATATAGGAAGCTGCGGCACCGTCAGTACGGAACCGGAATTAAAGGTGGAGGTCACTTGCCGGACTGAGAGGCTGAACGAAACAATGGCAGCCATAAAGGAAATCCATCCTTATGAAGAACCGGTCATCAATGTGATTCCGTTATACAGGACGGGGTTAGAGTGAAAAAGAATCCCGATGGCTTATTTTTACACTCCAAATTTGTGCCGGAACCACAAATTTGAATTACGGCTGAGAAGTTGAAATTCCTGGCGCGCGCCTGTGCAAAAAAATGTTCCGGCGTGTGGAATTAGAATAAATGTTCTTTTTGGAGATAGGGGAATCATTGATAAAAAGAAAGGAATTGATAAATGAAAGCAGTGAAAGATATGTGGACATACCTGTTATTTATTGTAATGGATTTTTATCTGGTTCCGGGACTGATAAAGGATACGGGAACCGCTATTTTAATACTTCTGGTTGTGATACCGTTTTTATGCTTTTTATGTTCGGTATTATATGGAGCAAAACATTCATTTCATTGGCAGTATTGTGTTATTATTGCGGTGATTTTTATACCTGCTATATTCCTATATTATAATTCCAGCGCTTGGGTGTACAGTATTGGATATGGAGTGATTGCTCTGACAGGAAATTTAATTGGAATGATATTTTATAAATTGCGTGGAGAAAAAACATGAAAAAAATAATAAAAAGTATCTCAATAATTGCTGTTATTTCAGCTCTTCTCACTCTTATTTCCTGCAGCAGCGCGCCCGGCAAACCGGCCCTGTATATTGAAAAAGCGGTACTTTCACAGCAGGAGGAAAAAATTGTCCAATTGCTTGGCGCTGACAGCGGAGCATGCATTTACGATTTTGTTTTAGATGATAAGGTAAAAAGTATTCAAATCAATACATATCAATTGAAAGACGGCAAATGGGAGCTGATTTCAGGCGGGGGCGGGCAGCAGTTTTCTGACACAAAAGGCAGGCTGGCCCTCAGTTTTGAGAATATCAGTGAAGGGCTGAGAATAGCAGTACAAAGTGAAAATGAAAGCGGATCAACAGAATATTCCACTGATCCATTAGAACAGAATAGCGGAATGGGGCGTGCAACGTCGATGCTGAATGATTTAAAAGAAATCAATTATGATCAGGAGATCCCTTTAGTTATACAAATTATGACATCTAAAAGTTCAATCTATTCCCTTGATGTGGACTATTTTTTTGAGCCCGGACAATACGAGGAATATGGTTATGAATCCGTTTATGCGGTTACAATCCGATTTAGCCAAAAAACAGTCAGTGAATTGGACCGGACAGCGTGATTTTTCGTGGGACGTCTTGTGAAAAAGAAGTATCCATAATGTAAGCATTTTTAAGAAATGGTTTACTATTATTATTCTCTCCTTTTTACTATAATATCTATAAACAGGTAAATACTTACAGGGGTCAGCTCTTATGATCTTTTTTGTTCCGGCGGGGAGGATAATAATATGAAGAAATATTTTATATTGATGATACTGACTGTTATAGGCATTCTGGTTATTTCCGGCTGTTCCGGGGAGTTAGAAACAGGAGGAGAAACGACGATAGAGAGTGCGTTAGAAACGGACGGGAAGGCAGAAGGCCGGGAAAGAGAAAATGGTGAGGCTGTGGAGGGAGAACAGGAAAAGGAAAAACAGGAGAATATAAAACAGGAGAATGAAGAAACGGAAAAAACGGCGGAACAGCCTCTGGTAAAGATCGTTTCGGACGGTGAATCGTTTATTCCGGTGGAAAATCTAACTTCTACAGAGACTGTACAGATAGATGAGGCCGGCAGGGAACAGACCGTTTTTGGATGCGGGAGATGGCTGCGGCCTGAGGAAGTGACGGGAATGCCCCAGGTTCCATATGTACAGGATATGAAATTGGAAACCAATTTTCCTATATTGCGGATTATTTATGGTTTTTATGATGTGAATTGTGAAATGATGGGACAAGGAAAGCGGGAGGCAAAACAGCTGGACGAGATCATTTTTCCTCAGCAAGAAGCATCTTATTATGTAGAATTGGATCTTACCTGGGAAACTGAGGGCGGGGAAACGGGCTGTCAGTATTTCTTTAAAGTGATTTCTGAGGGGCATTCTCCAATGCTTACGGTTTCCTATGATAAGGATGGTACGGTGATTAATATCCCTTCAGGCAAAGGAAAAGGGGCATTTAAGGAGCTGGTACAGGAAAGCAGCCTGCAGTATATTCCAATAGGAACCTTGCTGGATCTGAATTTTCCTGATGGAGACACACCTGTCTCTGTTAATTTAACCGATATGATACTGGATGAAAGCGGAAATCCCAGGTTTCCGGATGCGGAAGATAAAGTCAGCGTCTTACGGGCAGATACGGACGGATATTCTGCGTATATTGATTCAAACTTAAATGCCATGTACTACAATTATCCAGAAGCATATCAGCCAGCCGGAATTATACGCGGTTTTTTGGCAGAGTGCCGTTTTGAAGATGGAAGGACGGAAACTTACGCAGCTGCATTTAAGACGGATGCGGCCTTTGGCCTTGGCTCAGAACCTTCAGCTGCTTATCTGATGCTGATGTGTGGTACGGGAATCGATGTGTATGCCGATGGCCGTCCTCAAATGAGTGATGAGGGATTGGAGCTAATCTTTACCATGTACAGCAACAGTGCTGATGATTTTTTATATGGTGAACAGCCGCTGCTCCAGCGTTTTGAAGGTCCTGAATTAATAGAAATCCCTCTTCTCGAAGGAATCGGCTGGAATGATATGGCCTATACTCTGAATGGGAAAAAGAGTGCTGAAGTCAAGGTGAATCTGGAACAGATCTATGGCTCTCTTCGACCAGGGTATTACCGTTTTTCAAAAGTTCTCACCAATATTAAAAATGGACAGACACAGACGGTTTCTGCTGATTTTGTAATAAATTAATTGTATGAGAAGAAGAAAGGCAGGTTTTACGATCGGTCTTTTCCGCAATCGGGAGCCACATGGGTGACGGATGAAAAAAATCAGAGGATAGTAGGATACGGAATCTATACAGAAGGAGAAAATAAATTTATGACTGCAATCATATGTTTAGATGATAATGATGGAATGATGTTTAACCACCGGCGCCAGAGCCAGGACAGGGAGGTCCGGGTGCGGTTGATGGAGCAGTCGGCCGGGCATAAATTATGGATGAACCCATATTCATATAAACAGTTTTCTGACTGCTCATCCGAAGAACTCACAGCAGATGAAGCATTTCTGGAAAAAGCGGGAGAAAAAGATTATTGTTTTATCGAGGACAAGGATATTGTTCCGTATCTGGACCGGATAGAACAGATTATATTGTACAGATGGAACCGCAGATATCCGGCTGATTTTTATTTTACTGTGGATATGAAAGGATGGAAGCAAATCAGCCGGAAGGATTTTACAGGTTCTTCCCATGAAAAGATAACGGAAGAAGTCTATACCCGGTTATAAATTATCTGGGCAGTAGCTGAAAGGAGAACGGCAAATTATACCGACATGAATATGACAAAATTAAAAGCTTATTTTATATCAATTATTTTGGCAGCAGGAATTCTGATATCCGGATGCGGGGAAGAGAACATGGCTGCGGCGAATCAGATATCTTCTGATGTAAAAGAGTTTTCACCGGACGATGTCCCAGGCTACACCGGCAGACCATATGCTGTGATCAATGACAATGTCCCATTTTTTACAGAAGAAGATATTTCAGCGGAATCATTCGAAACATACAGCGATCTGGACGATCTGGGCAGGTGCGGACCGGCTTTTGCCAACATCGGGACCGATTTAATGCCCACTGAAAAGAGGGGGAATATCGGACAGGTAAAGCCAAGCGGCTGGCAGACTGTAAAATATGATTTTGTGGATGGAAAGTATTTATATAACAGATGCCATTTAATTGGTTTCCAGTTAACCGCAGAAAATGCCAATGAGAAAAATTTGATTACGGGAACCCGTTATATGAATGTGGAAGGCATGCTTCCATTTGAAAATATGACTGCTGACTATATCAAAGAAACGAAGAACCATGTGCTATACCGGGTTACTCCTGTTTTCACAGATCAAAACCTGGTTGCATCCGGTGTATTGATGGAGGCCCGGTCGGTGGAAGATGATGGGGAAGGGATTCTTTTTAATGTATTCGTTTATAATGTCCAGCCTGGAGTTGCCATCAATTATGAAAATGGAGAGAGCAGGCTGTCCGATTCCGAAACGGAACAGAAAAAAGCTGCAGAACCAGGGGCAGCGGAGGCGGTATCATTGGATACTGAAGAACTGGAGGGGAAAAATGGATCTGAGAATGCTAAAGAGAATACATATATCTTGAATACAAATTCCCATAAATTCCACCAGCCCTCTTGTTCCGGAGTAGCAAAGATGAAGGAAGAAAATAAGCAGAGTTATACGGGAAGCAGAGATGAATTGATATCCCAGGGATATTCACCTTGCGGTATCTGTAAACCGTAGAGGAGATTCTCCTTTCGAGAAAAAAATTAAATCAATATGATTGGTAATCTGCTATAATTTAGACAGCAGATCAATGATTATCTTATCAAGTTGGTTGAACAAGAAAAGTCATAGTTTCGGCTATGGCTTTTTTATATTAAATGGAGGAGAGGATGGAGAAAAAACAAGGAAAAAACTGTCCGGTCACAGACTTTAACAAAGAAGCAGTTATAAGTATGGTGAAGGACCAGATGGCGAAGGGAACGGATTTTAAAGAATTAGTTTATGATTTTAAGTATGGGTGCGACGACTGCTTAGTAGAGATTAAGCATATAAAGTCAGTGGGGAAATTTGAAGTTAATGTCGGCGTAGTGGGGTCAGATCCGGCCTACATGACTGCCATGTCCTGCGCAAGAAGCACTGATTTGGAACAGGTTCTGGATTTTTTTAAAGATGAAACGTGTGAACGGATTATAATGGGATATGTGGATATGATAATTGAATAAGGTTAGATCATGTTCTTTATCAAGTCTGCATGATTTTCAAGTGAAACAGAGAAATTATATACGAGAGGGGAAAATTATACCATATCCTATTGAAACGGAAGTGGATTTAAGGTACAATAAATACAATGACACCAACATATGAGAATGCGGATGCAAGGATATTGCATCCGCATTCCGTCGTTTTAGGGAATATGAACGAATCTGTTCATATTCGGAAAGGTTCATGGGGGTGGGTGTGTCCTGTCATGATGCCGTGTTTGGGGTTATGAATATAATACCAGGAGGGAAAAAGATGAAAGGAACGAGGAGACGCATGTCAGGTATGCTTACAGATGTAGCCATGGGTATAAAGAAAGTGTTGCATCCTGAGATGGGAGTGGGTAAGAAATGGTCCAGGAAACTGCTGCCATTATTGGTAATCACATTAGTATGCAGCAACATAGGGAGCATGATGCCTTATGGCGCGGAGCGTGTCACAAAGCAGATAGAAGAATTTGAGGAACTGCCGGAGGACGTCCTGTATCAGCAAGTCCCTGAAGGAACAAAGAAGATGGAACTTAACCTGCCGAAAAACCTACGTGGTTTCGTGGTGTCTGAATCATCCGCTGATGGCGTGGACACAGCCACCCAATCGGACGCCAAAAAGTATATTGCATCCCCGTCAGAGGCAGTCAAAAAGGAGGATGCGGATGTAACGGTGGCAACATCCAGTACGGCAACGAAAACGGAAGAGGGGGAATGGAAGAATATCCGTGTCGTTTGGGAGTTGGATGTAAGTTTCAGTGACGGAGAAGAGTATGATGGGAAAATACCTGGTACCTATGTATTTGACGCGGTGTTGGCACGGGATACTTATCAGCTTGCATCAGCAGAACTGCCACGGATAACCGTGGAGGTGCTGCCAAATCCCACTGATAAGGTGATTGCTGATTGGGAATGGATTGATGAACTGGATGTGCTGTCAGGAAACGTTCTTGCGCTTCCGGGTACCAGTGAGACTAATAAAGCTGATTTTGAAATCATTGCATCTATGCTGCCGGAAAATATCAATGCGGCGTTAGGTGATGAAGAAATTCCAGAGCGTATAGCAGAAAATAAAACGGAAGTACCAATTGAAAACTGGAAGTGTGATGATTTGCCGGAACAGGGTGCATATGAAGGTGAATATATCTTCGAGGCATCACTTCCTGAAGGATACTCTTTAAAGAAAGAAGTTCGTCCGCTTCAGATTAAGGTGCGGCTGGGCGGAGCAAGTCTTTTTACGATTTCTGAAAGTGACATTATAGTCGGCGGATTAATATTAAATGATAGCGATAAATATGGGAAAGTGGATATGAATGGAGCGGTGATTCCGGGAACAGATATTGACCACAGTATTTATTGGAACGCTGAAAATGGAACGCTGGAATTGACGAAAACAGATTTGAGTATGAGTGTTGATACAGCTCCTGCTTATGATGCAGCGATTCTTGCTGACCGGAAGAATATAAAAATTATATTGAATGGGGAGAATTCTATTCATATAGAGAATAATATAAATGCAGGATTTTCAGCAATAAAGAATTCAGGCGGTGGAATTTCAATTGAGAAGGGCAGTGATCATCTAAATTCACTTTTGGTTTCGATTGAGCAGAAGGAAAGTCTTACTGCAGGTGATGTTATAGGCATTTATTCTGCTGATGGATTTGAAAACAGTGCAGATATGGAAATAGATATCCAAATAATACCAGAAAAAACCATATCAAAGAATATGACAGGAATTCAATGCGGGATCTATAGTGCACCGGCGAAGGATGCTTTTAAGAATAGGGGTAATATTAAAGTATCAGTAAATATTCAGAGCCTGTCGACGTGGTATGGAGTAAACGCACAGGGAATTAACATATACCAGGCTGGAATGGAAAACAGCGGTGATATGGATATTTCTGTAATTACAACCAATGGAAAAGCATTTGGATTATACGGATCATCTATCTCAGAACAGTGGTCTAATTTTGAAGAAGGCACAATACGTATCGAAACGGCTGCTTATGGAGGGAATGTTGATGGTATGGATCCCGATACGTATATGGATTCAAATCATTCTAGCGCGGTTTCAATTAATGCATATGATGACATTTTTATGCTGAATTGCGGCACTATGGATTTGAAAGCTTTAAATTTTGGGAATAATGAGCGGTATGAGCATGCGATCGGGCTTTCGATGGATGGGCATGGAGAGGTAATTTTAGATAACCAAGGGGAGTTAAATGCAAGCGGATTAGAAGGATATAGCTATGGTATTAAGCTTACAAATACTCTTGGGGATACAATTCTTAAAAACTCCGGCATCGTCATTGCCAACGCTACAACGGATGGAGAGGTATATTATGATGGTGCAACTGCTCTGGCCACTGGAATAGGAATTAACTCTGATAATTTTGATCTTAAACCAGGCGTCACAGCCATACAAACCACAGCGGATAGTATGTTGACAGCATTTGCCTCGGCTTCTGAGATTATAGACAGCAGTTATCAGGATGAGGTGACAGAAAATTATTGTCAGGCGGTTCAACTTCAAAAAATGTATAGTAAAAATCCTGACTATTCGAAGCTTCCACAGGAAATAGAGCTGGAAGATGGAAGTTTAATCCGAAAGGGAGGGAAGTGCTTTACAGTATGGCTGGAAGACTATGTTGACTATGGGATGTGGATTTACATCAATACCATTGGCGAAGATGAAGTTACAGGCCCAGCTAAATATGTAGAAATAGGCCCGGCTATCATACCAACAATAATCTGGCCTGAAGTGAATCTTACATATGGAGAAAGCCTTGCAGATGGAAAAATGACGGGGCAAGAGGCTTTGGACGAAAATGGCAGAATACTTGAAGGCGAGTTTATATGGAGTGACGATACCATTATCCCATCAGTAAAGGACAGTCAAGTAAAAACATTCAGAATGTTATTTAAACCATCTGCTGGTTATGGAGAATTATACAGTGAAATGTCAGAGGATCTGTTAGTTACTGTAGCACCCAAAAAGTTATCACTGTCATTTGACGCAATTCCCCCTGAAACCCAGGCAGGGAAGGATGTGAATTTACAGGTAAATGTCAACGGAATAGTAGGTGGCGGCACTTTGGAAGGCAGGATCAGATTCAGTGCAGACGGCACAGTGATTGGAGAGAGCAGCGTTGGTGCAGGAAATCCAATGGCAGCAGCAGTGTGGAAGAATCCTGCGGAGGGCATACACACACTGAATGCAGAATATATTCCTGCTGTTTTCGATAATTACATTGGAGATGGATCGGTTTCCATAGATGATTATAAAGTTATAGCCGCGGATAAGCCGGAGGATAACCCAAAACCAGTTTATTCGGATGATTCATCAGATGACGGCTATTATCATACACCTGTATCAAATGGCCAATGGGTAAAAGACAGCCAAGGCTGGCGTTGGCAGTATACAAGCAGTAGATGGGCGCAGGGACGAAAAGAAACAGACGTATCCGGCAAACTGAAAGAATATTATCACTGGGAATTGATTGATGGAGCCTGGTTCCCGTTTGATGCGGATGGATACATGAAAGTGGGCTTAATATTTGATGCCAACTATGACGGCTGGTTCTACATCGACATCAATGCCGGGATGAAAACCAGCTGGCAGATGATAGATGGGAAGTGGTATTACTTCAACACGGTTTCAGACGGCAGGAGAGGAATCATGTTAGTGGATACCTGGGTAGATGGCTGGTATGTGGATAAGAACGGAATCTGGGACGGGAAAGAGAAAGAAGAATAGTAATTAAAAACTGCTTGTATAGAAGGGATTAGGCCGAATGGCTTAGTCCTTTTTTCACCCACAAAGTAGTTACTTAACCAGTGCCCTTAGATTAACTTTTTTGCATCTGTTTTAACAAAGAAAAAAGCCCTAAAAACCTAGTAAAATCAAGGCTTTCAAGACTTTCTCCCTGCCAAGGGTGTAGTGCCGGCCGCGGGACTTGAACCCGCACGATGTTGCCATCAATGGATTTTGAGTCCACCTCGTCTGCCATTCCGACAGGCCGGCTGATTGCTCTCGTACAACGTTCATTATTCTATCACAGGATTTTCCATTTGGCAAGTGTTTTCGTTGAAAAAAAATGAAAATTATTGTATGATAGGTACAGACTTTTGAAAGGCGGTGCAGCAGATGACCTGTAGAGAAGCGGAAGCTTTGGTGATGCCATATATACGCAATCAGCTGACGGATGAAGAACTGGAAGGTTTTTTGGAACATATTGAAGAATGTGCGAATTGCCGGGAAGAATTGGAGATATATTATACAGTAGAAATCGGTATCCGACAGTTAGACACTGACACCGGAAGTTATAATATTAAAGGGGCGCTGGAAGCGGCAATTACAGCTTCTAAACAGCGGTTATACAGCGTGATGGTGGTGAAGATCATGAAGTATGCTGTCAATACGCTGTGTGTTATGAGTTTGATTATTATATTTTTGCTGCAGTTCAGGATATGGATACAGCAGGGGATATTTTAAGCTATTATTTAACATGAAGCGTGAAGGGATTTTCGAAAAAGCCTTCACGTTTCATGTTAAATCCCTTTATGTTAAAAATAATAAGAAAGCAGGAGACAACACCATATGAGCAAATTAATTTTAATAGACGGATTCAGCATCTTAAACCGCGCCTTTTACGGCATCCCGGAATTGACTAATTCAGAGGGGCTTCATACAAACGCGGTTTACGGATTCCTCAATATCATGTTTAAAATACTGGAAGAAGAAAAGGCGGACCATCTTGCTGTAGCGTTTGATTTAAAGGAACCGACTTTCCGCCATGAAATGTATGGTGAATATAAAGGAACCAGAAAACCCATGCCGGAAGAGCTGTTGGAGCAGGTACCGGTTTTGAAGGAAGTTTTGACGTCTATGGGTGTTCCCGCTGTTTCCCTTCCTGGATATGAGGCGGATGACATTTTGGGTACTCTGGCAAAGAAAAATGCGGCTATGGGCGTTGAAGTTTCCGTAGTTTCCGGAGACAGGGATTTGCTGCAGCTGGCTGATACCGGTATTAAAATCCGTATTCCAAAGACCAACCGGGCCGGCACAGAGATCTATGATTACTATCCGGAGGACGTGAAACGGGAGTATCAGGTGACACCAGTGGAATTCATCGATGTTAAGGCATTGATGGGGGACAGTTCCGACAACATACCCGGTGTGCCCTCGATCGGCGAAAAAACGGCTACCAGCCTGATTGCCGCTTATGGGTCAATTGAAAATGCTTATGAGCATATCGACGAAATCAAGCCGCCCAGAGCCCAGAAGGCATTGAGAGAGCATTACGATATGGCGCAGCTCAGCAAAACCCTGGCGACGATCTGTATTGACTGTCCGGTCGAATTTTCGCTGGAAGATGCAAAAATCGGCAATCTGTATACGCCGGAAGCTTACCAGATCATGAAGCGGCTGGAATTTAAATCCATGATTGCCAGATTTGGGGAAGACGCCATAGAAACCAATGATGAGGAAAATCATTTTAAAATGATTGATGATTTTTCGGAAGCAGAACAGATTTGGAATAAGGCCTTAAAGGCAGAGCGCGCAGGGCTGCAGTTAATACAGGGAGCGTCTGAGAACACAGGACTGGCCATATGTTTCGGTGAAGAAGACTGTTATGTGATCGTTGCTTCCGGATTCATCAGTATGGATTATTTATATGATAAGGTCAGGGAGTTATGCGGACATCTGCCCCTTGTCAGCATGCTGAATTTGAAAAAACAGCTTCCGTTTCTACAGTTGGACTATGACAGTCCGGCCTTTGATGCAGGCGTGGCCGGATATCTGCTGAACCCTTTGAAGGACACCTATGATTACGATGATCTGGCAAGGGATTATCTGGGAATGACAGTGCCTTCCAAGATGGACCTTCTCGGGAAAAATGATTTGGGCAAGGCCTTATCCGACGGGGAAGCAGGCGCTGTAACCTGCTGTTGTTATATGGGATATATCGCGTGGAAATCCGCCCCGGTCCTCATTGATAAATTAAAAGAAACTGGGATGTATGATTTGTTTACAGATATAGAGATGCCTTTGATTTACAGCCTTTACCATATGGAGGCCGCCGGAGTTAAGGTGGAAAAGGAGGCATTAAAGGAATATGGAGATAAGCTGAAAGTAAAGATTGCCAAATTAGAGCAGGAAATTTACGATCTGGCAGGGGAGCAGTTTAACATCAATTCTCCTAAACAGCTGGGAGAGGTCTTATTTGACCATATGAAACTTCCTCATGGAAAGAAGACAAAAACCGGTTATTCCACAGCAGCCGATGTGCTGGAAAAACTGGCGGTTGATTATCCCGTTGTCAGGATGATACTGGATTACCGGCAGCTTACAAAACTGAATTCCACTTATGCAGAAGGGCTGGCTAACTATATAGGAGAGGACGGACGGATTCACGGAACATTTAATCAGACCATCACGGCTACTGGGCGGATCAGCAGTACGGAACCCAATCTGCAGAACATTCCTATCCGCATGGAACTTGGACGGGCCATACGTAAAGTATTTGTACCGGAAGAGGGATATGTGTTTGTGGATGCCGATTATTCCCAGATTGAACTTCGTATTCTGGCTCACATGTCAGGGGATGACCGGCTGATAAGCGCCTACCGGGACGCCCAGGATATTCATGCAATTACGGCATCGGAAGTATTTCATACCCCGCTGGAGGAAGTGACGCCTCTGCAAAGGAGAAATGCAAAAGCGGTGAACTTCGGTATCGTCTATGGAATAAGCGCATTTGGTTTGAGCGAGGATTTGAGTATCTCCAGGAAAGAGGCAGTGGAGTATATTAATAAATATTTTGAAACCTATCCGGGAGTAAAGGAATTTTTGGATCAATTGGTATCGGAAGGAAAGGAACAGGGGTATGTGTCCAGTCTCTTTGGAAGAAGGCGTCCTATACCGGAATTGAAATCAGCCAACTTCATGCAGCGCTCTTTTGGAGAACGGGTTGCTATGAATTCACCGATTCAGGGAACGGCGGCTGATATTATGAAAATCGCTATGATTGCTGTGGATAAAGAACTCCGGTCTAAAAATATGAAATCCAGGATCGTACTCCAGGTTCATGATGAACTTTTGGTTGAGACATATCTGGATGAAAAGGATGCGGTGGTTTCCATTTTGGAAGATAAAATGAAGCACGCGGCCCAGTTAAAGGTGACATTGGAAGTGGAAGCCCATGACGGATTAACCTGGTTTGACGCGAAATAAGATTCAGGGCGGCGGCAAAGACGGCAGTACGCAATGACAAAAGAAAAGGGTGAGTTGATGAATATTTTAGTAAGTGCCTGTTTATTAGGGGTTCAGTGCCGCTATGATGGAACCGGCGCAATATCAGAGGAAATAAAAAAGCTGATGGAAGAGCATACACTGATTCCCGTATGCCCTGAAATCATGGGAGGACTCGCAACACCGAGAGACCCGGCGGAACGCAGAGAAGGCAGGATCGTAACAAAGGATGGTGCCGATGTGACGGATCAGTATAAAAAGGGGGCGGAAGAAACGCTGAAGCTGGCAAAGCTCTACCAATGCAGCTGCGCGGTTTTAAAGGAAAGAAGCCCCTCCTGCGGCTGCGGCCGTATTTACGATGGTACATTCAGCCATAACCTTACCGATGGAAATGGAGTGACGGCGGAACTTTTGTTAGAACATGGAATTCAGGTAAAAGGAGAATCTCAGATATGAAACGGGTTATCGGTCTTACAGGAGGAATTGGATCGGGAAAGAGCCGGATTTTGGAAATCCTGCGGGAAGAATATGGGGCGGAAGTGATTCAGGCAGACGAAGTGGCCAGGCAGTTGGAGGAACCGGGACAGGAAGGATATTGTAAGATTATAGAAGCTCTTGGAACGGATTTTTTGGATGAGGATAAGAGCATTAACAGAGGAAAGCTGTCACATTTGATTTTTAAGGATAAATCGGCTTTAAACACGATTAATTCCATTATCCATCCCCTTGTGTGGAAGTCCATAAAGGAACAGGTCAAATCCTCTGAGGCATCTTTAATTGTCGTGGAAGCCGCACTTTTAGCAAAAAATGTGGATGACATTTACGATGAATTATGGTATGTTTATACATCAAGAGATAACCGTATCCGGCGGCTTGCTGAAAGCAGAGGGTATTCTGCGGAGAAAAGCCTGAGCATCATGGATAGTCAGCCGCATGACACGGAATTCTTTGCCTGTGCCAGCCAGGTGATTGATAATAATAAAAGCCTGGACGAGGTCAGGAAACAATTGAAAGAGATATTAGCATAATATTATAGAAGGAATTGAGCAGATGAGATTAGTGAGCATAGCCAGTGGAAGCAGCGGAAACTGCATATATGTTGGCTCAGATAACAGCCACATTCTTGTGGATGCAGGAATCAGTAATAAAAGGATCGAGCAGGGCCTGAGCGAGATCGGTGTGAAAGGGAATGAGATCAATGGAATCGTAATCACCCATGAACATTCCGACCATACCAAAGGCTTAGGTGTTCTGGCCCGGAAGTACGGAGTGCCTATCTACAGTACAAGAGAGACTTTGGAGGAAATTTCCAATATGAAGTCCCTGGGTGAATATCCGGCGGAACTGTTTCATCCCATACAGCCGGATGTGGATTTTGAAATCGGTGATTTGAAGCTGAAGCCGTTTTCCATTGACCATGATGCAGCCAATCCGGTGGCATACCGCATCCAATGCGGCAAGAAGTCGGTGGCAGTGGCTACCGATATGGGCCATTATGACCAGTACATTATCGAACACCTTCAGGGTCTGGACGCCATTTTGCTGGAATCCAACCATGATGTGAATATGCTTCAGACCGGCCCTTATCCTTATTATCTGAAACGCAGGATTTTAAGCGACCACGGCCATCTGTCCAATGAAAATGCCGGACGGCTTCTGAACTACATATTACATGATAATATTAAAAAAATTCTGCTGGGCCATTTGAGCAAAGAAAACAACTATGAGGAACTGGCCTATGAAACGGTAAAGCTTGAGATAAACCAGGGTGATAATCCGTTCCATGCATCTGATTTTTCCATTACGGTAGCTAAGCGTGATCAGATGTCAGAGATTATCACACTGTAATTAATAACCATTTTAAGAGGAGAAAAATTATGAACAAGACAATCATTACGGTAGTAGGAAAAGACACAGTCGGTATTATCGCAAAAGTATGCAACTATCTGGCGGACACCCAGATCAATATTCTGGACATCTCCCAGACCATCGTTCAGGAGTATTTTAATATGATGATGATTGTTGATATGGATAAGGCTACAAAACCATTTGAACAGGTTTCTGAAGAATTAGAAAAAGCAGGAGATGAAATCGGCGTGAAAATTAAATGCCAGAGAGAAGAAATTTTTACAAAGATGCACAGAATCTAATCAAATACGACCGAAAAGGATGGAAAAATCTTATGTTAAATATGTTTGAAGTGATTGAAACCAACAACATGATTGATCATGAAAAGCTGGATGTGAGAACGATCACCATGGGAATCAGTCTGTTGGACTGCTGTGATGATGATCTGGCTAAGTTAAATGAAAAAATATACAACAAGATTACCACTTATGCCAAAGACCTGGTGTCCACCGGAGAGGCGATTGCCCGTGACTTCGGCGTGCCCATTGTGAATAAACGGATTTCTGTTACGCCCATCGCTTTAATCGGCGGCTGCGCATGCAAATCACCGGAGGATTTTGTGACC
>JAGZXV010000109.1 GCA_018378255.1 Clostridiaceae bacterium
TTTCCCCTCCATTTCCCTTCCTTTCAGCCCAAGAGCTGCCGACGGCCGGAACAAATCGCTGGAACCGTGAACCGTGCTCCGGCCTCCCGCAAACCAGGATCCGCGTCCGGCGAGAACCCAAACCACACCCGCCCGGTCCGATGCCCCGTCCCCGATCCCTGGATTCACGGCTGTGTATTGTCATGGATAAATGAGAAAAAAGATTTGAGGAAGGAAAGTAGAAAAAGCAAAGAAGTATTTGATTGAGGCGGAGTTTGGTATTTGGTGCAGGTTATGACATGAAAATTTTATGTAAATGGCTTGAGGATTAATAGTAAAACGTCAAGGCTTTTTCGAAAATGCCTTGACGTTTGATGTTAATTTTCTTATAATTTACAAAATTGTTTTTAATTACTTGAGCCAGAGAAAACCAGCAGGAAAGCGGGCGGGGGGACGGACTGGATGGTTGGGAGCGGATGGGCCCGGCGGAAGCCTTCGGTGATGAAAGCCGTCTGGAAACCGTTAGTGAAACTTAGGCTGCAGGGATGGAAAAAGACGGGCAGAAACTAAAAACCAAATTAGTTTCTGAGATGCCCACTGAACGGTAAAGTCCCATAAAGAGTTTACCGTGATTGGGCATCGGACCGTCTTTTTCCATCCCTGGAGTCTTAGTTTCACTTACGGTTGGAAGCCGGTTTTCATCACCGAAAGCTTCCGCCGGGCCCATCCGCTCCCAACCATCCAGTCCGTCCCCCCGCCCGCTTTTCTGCGTAACTTTCTCCCCTAAACCTCAATTTTCAATGTATTATCTGGTAGTCAATTTCCCAATATTCTTAATCAGCATGGAAATGGTCCCGTCCACATTGGTGATGAACTCCACATGATCGGTGTTTCCGTATTCCTCCATTGGAATTTTGATCTCAATTCCCGTATCGGTGGTCAGATACTGGGTCTGGAATTTTTTTACGGTCTGTTCGTTCTTTGGTTCCACAACTTCTGTAACCATGTTGTATTTTTCCATCTTCTCCACAAATTCTTCCTGCATTTCAGGACTGTCCTTAAAGACTTTTTCTTTGATGGCTTCAATGTGGATGCAGCCTTCTTCTTCCAATTCCTGATATATTACGCTTTTTGTCTCCATTTTGCGTTCGGTGTCGTCATCGCCGTAGTATTTCTTATTGACCTGTTCCACAGCTTTTGTCACGATATCCAGCTTGCTTTTTTGGGAGAGAGGAGCGTGGCATTCCAGGAAGAGTTCGGAGAAGTACAGCCTTTTTTCGCCGTTCACCTCGTATTTCTTTTCAGCCAGCAAAAGTTCTCCGTCCTGTAAGTTTACCACAAATGCCTCGGATAATTTCTGGCCTTCGGAGGGCAGGATGGCGCGCTGGAGTATGATGTCGTTATTGTTGCTGCCGTCTTCGGAGGGCTGGGTGATGTGGGTGTAGGAAGTTTTATAGTTGAGCTTTAAAACGCCCAGATAGTCATTTCCTTTGCAGCTGAATACCACCATTGCCATATCAGCGGGCGGAATGGCGATATTGGAATTCATGATTCCGTATAGTTTCTGAGCGATCACTTTGCTGGTTTCAACGAAGTTTTCCGGCGTGCATTCGCGGATGGCGGCGCAGACTTCCGATTCATCGGAAAACTGGCAGTGTTTTACATCGTCGCTTTCCGTAAATTTTTCTATGTGGGCTTTCAGAAAATCACACAGATCAGAGCCTAAATCAAATTCAAAGTCCGAGAGTACCGGAACTCCCATGGTCGAATCCAGAATATGTATAATACCTGTTTTCATTATCATATCGTCTTTTAACATTATTTCCTCCATTTCGCCGCCTGCGGCGGCAGTCAAAGCGGTATTTACCAAACTATTTTAAACCAAGATTCATTTTTAGGCAATGGGGATTGTCAGCTGGCTGGGATCATTATTTCAGATGCAATTCCGGCAGGAATTAAGGCTGGGGTATTGGAAAAAATGCGGGGAAACAGTATAATGAAACAATAAAATGGAACAAAAGATTTATAGAACAAACCAAAGAATTACATGGAGTACGGAATAGAAAGGGGGAGAGCGGCGTGTATCATGGAATCGCTATTGCAGGCGCGAACGGCAGTGGAAAAACGACTTTGGGCAGATGCCTTGCCGGTATGCTTGGTTACAAACATATGGATGCGGAAGATTATTTTTTCAGAGAATCTGAAGTCCCATATGCAAAGGCCCGGCCGAGAGAGGAAGCGCTGGTACTTTTGGCGGCTGATATCAGAGAGTATGGGCGGTTTATTATATCAGCGGTAAACTGTGATTTTGGAGAAGAAATTAACGCCATGTACGACTGTGTGGTATATATAGAAGCGCCGCTTGAGATAAGGATTGACCGGATAAAGAAAAGAAGTTTGGAGAAGTTCGGAAACCGTGTTTTTGAGGGCGGAGATATGTATGAGCGGGAACAAAAATTTTATGAGTTCGCCGCTGCCAGGACAATGGAACATACGAAAGAGTGGCTGAATGGCTTGAAGTGCCCTGTTATATATATTGACGGAACGGAACCATTGGAAGATAATGCAGGGATGATTAAAGAAAAGGCTGCATTATTTGGCATCTGGTAAAAACTGGTTGACATTGGACTAACACCAAGGTGTAATATAGCTCACAGGACATCACTGCCCGGGGAAATGGCGGCCGCACTCTTCGCCTTTCACCGGGTATTTTTTATTTCATAGAAAAATTCGTTCTATGAAATAAAAAAGCCCTCCGGGCAGGAACGCACTACGGCGGTAGGGAATTATGTTGCTGAAGCGACCCGCCGCAGGCGGAGAATCCCGCGAGCGGGATTCTTTCTTTTTTATGGTATGGGTAATCTGCCCGGTATATTCTCACGGACGCCTTTCCGGCTTCTCTATTCTCAAATTATTTCAAAAATGTAAGAAATTGTAATTATATTTACTATTTTCTGACATATTCTTCCCGTCCGTTGACCTTGGACTTTGACCATGGTTTATTCTGGAAAAGTCTTGAAAACAGTTTCGGTTCAGGATATGCGCGCATAGATAAAACTGCGGTGGCAGATAGAAAGTCAGGCTGTTTATAACAGCAGAATGTGAGGAAGAAATGAAGAAAAAAGTGCAGATATTAGCGGCAGTCTGTGTGATGACCGCTTGTTCCATTGGAATGGCAATATCATCTTCAGCAGCATCAAAAGGCTGGAAGCAGGAAGGTGAAAACTGGGTATACTATGAAAAAGACGGCAGCAGAGCGACCGGTGAATGGAAAAAGTCCGGCAATTATTGGTTCTACCTGGATGATGACGGTGTCATGGCCACCAGTTCCCTGATTGAATCAGACGACGATATCTTTTACGTGAATTCATCCGGAGTTATGGTCACCAACGAGTGGCGGCAGGTGGAAAATGAGGATGCAGGCGATGACGATGAGCCTTACGCTTACTGGTATTATTTCCAGAACAACGGTAAAGCATATAGGGCGTCATCGGACCGCACTACCTTCCGTTCCATCAGAAAGGCCGACGGAACGACCAAAAAATATGCATTTGATGACGATGGCCGCATGTTGTACGGCTGGGTAAATGAGGATTCCACCCGTCTGACCGGTGATGATGCCTGGAAAGAGGGTGTTTATTACTGCGGTGAGGAAGACGACGGGGCGCAGGTGGCCGGCTCCTGGGCCAGGATCCATGTGGAAGATGATGAAAATGAAGATGATACCGACCAGGATTATTGGTTCTATTTCAATTCAACGGGCAAGAAGACTGATGATGAAACTAAGAGAATCAACGGAAAGCGTTATACATTTAACGAATATGGCGCGGCCCAGTATGAATGGTATCAGGTGGCTACCAGGCAGAATGCCACATCTTCCGGGGATTACCAGTATTTCAATACGCCGGAGCAGTGCTGGAGGGCGGACGGCTGGTTCCATGTAGTTCCGGATGAGGATGTAGATCAGGAAGCGTATAACGATGATGAAGCTTACTGGTTCTATGCGGAAAAAGACGGAGATCTGGTAAAGAGCCAGATTAAGTCCATTAACGGCAAGAAATACGCATTCAATGAGAAAGGCGAAATGTTAGAAGGGCTTTATAAAATAGAATTTGAAGAGAAGAGTTCTACAAAGATCGCTTCCTGTGAGGAGATTGAAACAGAGGAAGATCTGCCGGATGAATTTGATACCTGTGAGGTATATTATTTTGGTGATTCGCCGGCCGGAGCCATTGAAACAGGAAATGCCACACTGGAAGTGGATGGAGAAGTGTATTCCTACAGTTTCCAGGATTCGGGAAGTAAAAAAGGTGCGGGATATAACGGCATACATAAAAACTCCATTTACATCAAAGGCCGTAAGTTGAAGGCGGATAAAGAAGACAAATTGAAGGTTGTGGAGTATAATGATAAGGAATACCTGGTAAATTCATCGGGAACCATTGCCAAGAATAAGAAGAATGTGAAAGATGCGGATGAGAATTACTACTGCACCGATAAAGATGGCGTGGTTACCTATCAGGGTAATGAGAAATTCGAAAAGGAAAAATAGAAAGTTGAGGAATTGAGCTGCCATATGAGAAAGGGAAATTTCTGGAGATGCGTTCTGCCGTCTATGCTCGCATTTGCATGTTCGGGCGTTTATGCAATCGTGGATGGTTTTTTTATAGGAAGGAATCTGGGAGATCCCGGTCTTGCGGCAATTAATATCGCTTATCCGGTTACGGCGCTTTTACAGGCTCTGGGCACCGGGATCGGTGTGGGCGGTTCGGTGCTCATGGTGTCGGAGGGAACCGGCAGTGAATCAGAAATCAGGCAGGATCAGAAGAGAATTCTTCTGCTCCTGCTTTTTACGGCTGCGGTTATGACGGCTGTTGGAATTGGCGTAAAAGATCAGGTCCTGCATCTTTTGGGAGCCAGGGGAGAAATCTATGAACTGGGGCAGGTGTACCTTGGAATCATCCTTTTGGGCGCAGTGTTCCAGCTGCTGGGAACCGGGCTGATTCCTGTGCTGCGCAATATGGACCGGGCATTTATGGCTATGGTTTTTATGATGTCCGGTTTTTTTGTCAACATGGTTTTGGACTATATTCTGATCGAAGCGGTTCCTATGGGTATGTTTGGCGCGGCCCTGGCCACAGCGGCAGGTCAGGGAGTGACGGCAGTTTCAAGCCTTATTTATTTGCTGAAAAAGAGCATTTTAAAGAGCGGTTCCATAAAAATTCCGGGCAGATTAATTGAGTGGGACAGGATAAAACGGATGCTGCTGATCGGCTTGTCCCCGTTTGGTCTGACCTTGTCTCCCAACCTGATTCTTTTGGTGATGAATAAAAGCCTAACCACCTATGCCGATGATCATGAAGTGGCCGTTTATGCGGTGATCAGCTATGTGGTGGTTGTGGTCCAGCTGCTATTACAGGGAGTGGGGGACGGCAGCCAGCCTCTTTTCAGCTTGTGCCTGGGTATGGGAGATGTGAAGTCGTGCAGGAAGTACCGTTCCATGGCTTATTATTTTGCTGCGGTGATCGGGACGGCGGGAATAGCAGGGCTGTATCTGTTCAGGAGAGAAGTCCCGATCGTGTTCGGAGCTTCCGGGGCTGTGATTGAAACTTACAGCCGGGTGATCCTGGTATTTTGCGCCGGATTGATTCCCTATAGTTTTATCCGTGTTACGGCATCCTATTTCTATGCGACCAGGCAGAACCGGCAGGCCTATATCCTGGCGTATGGAGAACCGGCCAGTGTGGCGGTCTGGCTGCTCATTCTGCCGCATATTATGGGAGTTCCCGGCATATGGCTGGCTGTACCGGCTGCCCAATTCACGATTGCGGCTGCTGCGGTCTGGCTTAGGAAAAAGGAAGATATGGCAGAGAATTTGCAAACCGGCGGTCTGGCCGGATGAAGATATAAGAAACGCAGAAAGGAGAAGGATATGGAGAAGGAATACCGGATTGGCGAAGTGGCACGGCTTTTAGGCGTCACTCAGGATACGCTGAGGTTTTATGAGGAAAAAGAAATTATCAAGCCATTTAAGACGGAAAACGGCTACCGCTGCTATACTGCGGATGATGTATGGCTTCTGCTGGACGCTATTTATTACCGGAAAGTCAATTTCAGCGTCAGTGATGTGAAGAATATTCTCTATCATAATAACTGTGATGCCATGGAAAAGCTTATCAGTGAAAAGATAGAGGAAGAGAAAAAGAGCATAAAAGAACACAAATATTATTTGACTAAACTGGAAACCAGTTATTTTAGCTGCAAAAATGTAAAGGAATATCTGGATGTCTGTTCCGTTCTTCCGTTTCAGCGTTTTTATATCATGTCGCCGAAGAGAAAGGATAAAGAGACGGCCAGGGATGACTGGTTCCAGATGATCCAGGAAAAAAGCCTTTATGAAGTTTCCAATATACTGGAGGAATACGATCTGGATTCGGATTATGATACGCCGGTTTATTTTTATCTGACGCTCAGAGGATTTACAGCGAGGAAGATGAGAATGGAGAAGAAACTGGAGGAAGCGGTTCCCTTCCTGGATTATAAGCGCTGTATATTTACCGTGGCTGAATCCGACAGCCGCTCTCCGAAAAAGGAATCCATCGCCAGGGCGGTTGACTGGGCGAAGGAGCACCGGTTCCGGCTGGTGGGAAAGGCATATTCCCAATATACGGTCAACTGCAATGTGGACGGCAGGGTGGTTTATTATATTGAAATCTATCTTCCGATTCAGGATGAGGTATGAGAAAGTAAACAGCTATCTTTATCAATTTTCACAATGGATGGACATCCGATGCTGCCTGGCCGGCTTTTTCGGGCAAGAGGATCAGCCGCCTGAACTGTTACGAAAATTTCGATACTGCAGCGGTTTAGCGAAAGGCTGTCTTGATAAAACATGTCAATTATGATATGTTAAAAAAGAACATAGAGGAATATAAAAACACCAGAGAGTGTTTAAAGTTGGAGGATCATATGAAGATAGCAATAGGTAATGACCATACTGCAATTGAAATGAAAGAAGAAATCAAAGAATATTTACAGTCTAAGGGAATTGAAGTGCTGGACCTTGGGACCAATGCCCATGAGAGCTGCGACTACCCTGTTTACGGAGAAAAAGTGGGGCGTGCTGTGGTATCGGGAGAAGCGGATCTGGGCATTGCGATCTGCGGAACCGGCGTAGGCATCTCTCTGGCGGCCAATAAGGTGAAGGGGATCCGCGCCTGCGTATGCAGTGAGCCGTATACGGCAAAACTCTCCAGAATGCATAACAATTCCAATGTCTTGGCATTCGGAGCCCGTGTAATCGGTGTGGAGATGGCCAAGATGATAACAGATGAATGGCTGAACGCGGAATATGAAGGCGGAAGACACCAGAGACGGGTTGACATGGTGATGGAGATAGAGAACAGATGAGAAAAATATTAGTAACCCTCCCTGTGGAGACACGTCATAAAGAGTATTTTGAAAACATAGGAAAGGACTGTGTATTTGAGTATGTGCAGTCCTCTGAAGTGACAAATAGCCAGCTTCAGGAGGTATCCGTCATAATAGGAAATGTGCCGGAGAACATGCTGGAATCTGCCGGGAAACTGGAATGGCTTCAGCTCAATTCCGCAGGCGCGGACGCATACTGTAAGCCCGGAGTGTTAAACCCGGGAACCCTGCTCACCAATGCAACCGGCGCATATGGCCTGGCAATCTCTGAATATATGGTGGGAACAGCCTTGATGCTGATAAAAAAGCTGAACCTTTATTATGAAAACCAGAAAAAACACCTGTGGAATGATGAAGGAAGCGTTACTTCCATATGGGGTTCCACAACTCTTGTCATTGGATTAGGGGATATCGGCGGGGAGTTTGCCAGCCGGATGAAGGCGCTTGGCAGCCACACCATCGGGATAAGAAGAAAACCGGGAGCCAAGCCGGAATATCTGGATGAACTGTACACGAATGAGCAGTTGGACGAGGTGATTTCCAGAGCTGATTTTATCTCCCTTTCTCTTCCAAACACGCCGGAAACTTATCATATGATAGATGAAAAACGGCTTCGCAGCATGAAAAAAGGAGCATTTCTCATCAATGTAGGCCGTGGAACCGCCATTGATACGGACGCCCTGTGCAGAGTATTGAATGAAGGACATCTGGGCGGATGTGCCCTTGATGTTACCGATCCTGAGCCGCTGCCTGCGGATCATCCGCTGTGGGATGCCCCAAATGCGGTAATAACCCCACATATCTCCGGACAGTATCATTTGCAGGAAACGCTGGAACGCATTATCCGGATCGCCGGTTCAAACCTGGAGAAGTTTTTAAATGGAGACAGACTTGATAATCTGGTGAATTTTGAAACGGGATACAGGGAAAGACAGAGCTGAGGAAAGGGCGGCAAGGAGGTTTAAGATGAAAAAAGTAGGATTTATAGGTGTTGGGATAATGGGAAAGTCCATGGTCCGGAATCTTATGAGAGCGGGATTTGAGGTGTCCATCTATACGAGAACCAAAGCAAAGGTTGAAGATGTGATCAGTGAAGGGGCAGTCTGGTGTGATACGGCTGCCGGATGCGCCGCGGATCAGGATGTGGTGATCACGATTGTCGGTTATCCTAAGGATGTGGAAGAGGTTTATTTTGGTGACCGGGGAATCATCGCCAATGCGAAAAAGGGCGCCTATTTGATCGATATGACTACCAGCAGCCCTAAACTGGCTGTCAGGATTTATGAAGAAGCCAGAAAAAAGGGGATCTTTGCTTTGGATGCGCCTGTCACGGGCGGAGACGGCGGCGCTAAGGCCGGGACGCTTACCATATTGGCGGGCGGAGACAGGGAAGCGTTTGACGCCTGTATGCCGGTATTGGAAGCCATGGGCCGGAATATCAACTATGAAGGCAAGGCGGGAAACGGCCAGCATACCAAGATGTGCAACCAGATCGCGCTGGCAGGAGCCCTCAGCGGTGCCTGTGAAGCCATGGTATACGCAAAAAATGTGGGACTTGATGTTCAGACCATGCTGGATTCCATTTCCACAGGCGCGGCGGGAAGCGCTCAGATGAGCAACGTGGCGCCCCGCGTTCTGCAGGATGATTTTAACCCGGGATTCTTCATCAAGCATTTTATAAAAGATATGAAGCTGGCAAAAGAAGAGGCCAGGGGAGCCGGAGCTGAATTGGGGGTTTTGGAATACATCCTTTCCATGTATCAGGATCTGGAAGCAGAGGGCATGGGAGATTTGGGAACTCAGGCGCTGATTAAATATTACAATTGGTAATCGTGTTATAGATGGGAATGGGTATGTAAAAGCAGCTTAGACAGCTTTATTCCGCTGGTGTGGAGTGAGACTGTACGGGCTGCTTTTTATTGGCCAGATGTAGGAAGGAACCGTAACCGCAAATATTATAAAAAAGTGCTTGACAAAACTAACTGTATGTTGTAAAGTTACAGTAACAAATAAAAATACAGTTCAGGAGGAAAATAGAATGGAGCAAAGGAGACAGTATGATGCGGTTATAATTGGCTTTGGAAAAGGCGGAAAAACATTATCATCCGCTCTGGCGGCAGCGGGCAAAAAAGTTGCTATGGTCGAGAAATCGACGAAGATGTACGGCGGGGCCTGCATCAATGTGGCGTGTATTCCCACCAAGTACCTGGTGTATAACGCTCAGAAAGCAGCTTCCATGGAAGGCAGCTTTGAAGAGAAAGCAAACGTTTACCGCAATATCATGATCCAGAAGGACGGCCTGGTTGAAAAATTAAATAATGCAAATTATCATAATCTGGCCGATAATGAGAATATTACGGTAATAGACGGGAAAGCCAGATTCCTGTCGGATCATGAGATTGAAGTTGAGAACGGCGGTGAAACATTTACGATAGAGGCTTCTCAGTTTTTCATCAACACAGGAGCTGTGCCGGTGATTCCGCCGATAAAGGGGCTTAAAGATAACCCATATGTTTATATCAGCGATACCATGCTGCAGCTCAAGGAACTTCCGAAACATCTGGTTATCATCGGCGGCGGTTATATCGGAATTGAATTTTCTTCCATATACAGAAAGTTTGGTTCGGAAGTGACGGTTCTCCAGGATGGAGAGCATTTCCTGGCGAGAGAAGACGAAGAGATGGCGGCGGCGGTTAAGGCACAGTTGGAAAAGCAGGGCATCCGCATTATGACCGGCATCAAAGTAGAGGCAGTGGAGCAGGAAAGAGGCCAGGCAAAGGTTATTATCTCAGGTAAAGAAGGCCGGCAGGAGCTGATTGCAGATGCTGTGCTGGCTGCCACAGGCAGAAGGCCGGCGGTGGATGATTTAAATCTGGAAGCGGCGGGAATCAGCACCAATGCCAGAGGCGGGATCATCACCGATGAACACCGGATGACCACAGCGCCGGACATCTATGCTATGGGAGATGTGGCAGGCGGACTTCAGTTCACTTATATATCCCTGGATGATTACAGGATTGTGCGTTCCAAGGTATTGGGTGACGGGAGTTATACCGTAGATAAGCGGGGAGCGGTGCCATACAGCACATTTATCGATCCGCCGTTTTCAAGAGTGGGAATGACGGAAAAAGAGGCAAGGGAAGCGGGGTATGAAGTAAAGACAGCCAAGATGCTGGCTTCGGCCATACCTAAGGCTAAGGTTTTGGGGCAGACGGACGGCTTGTTAAAGGCTGTGATCGATGCAAAGACAGGACAGATTCTGGGAATGCACCTGTTCTGCGCGGAATCCCATGAGATGATTAACCTGGCTAAGCTGGCTATGGATGCCAAACTTCCGTATACGGTTCTCAGGGATTCGATTTATACCCATCCAAGTATGAGCGAAGTATTGAACGTATTATTGACAGTATAGATAAAGGAGGACGATTGAGTGGGATTTTCATTAGATGTAAGTGTTCCGGCGCTTACCGTATTTTTACAGGGACTGGTGAGCTTTTTCTCGCCGTGTGTGCTGCCGCTGCTGCCTTTGTATATCGGCTATTTATCAGGCGGAACAAGGAGTGTGGGCGAGGACGGCAGGATCTATTATAAACGCAGCAAGGTTATGGTTAATACCATTTTCTTCGTAGTGGGTGTCAGCTTTGCATTTTTCCTACTGGGTTTTGGCGTCTCTGCACTGGGACATTTCTTCAACCGGAGCCAGTTGATGTTTGCCAGAATAGGCGGAATCATCGTGATCCTGTTCGGACTTTACCAACTGGGATTCTTCGGCACATCAACCGTCCTCGGAAGGGAACACCGGCTGCCGTTTCGGCTGGATAAGATGGCTATGTCACCGGTCACAGCGCTGGTGATGGGCTTTACCTTCAGTTTTGCCTGGACCCCTTGTGTGGGGCCTGCTTTGGCAACTGTGCTGATTATGGCGGCTTCGGCGGCGACAAAAGCAACCGGATATGCATTGATCGGCGTATATACGCTGGGATTCATCCTTCCATTTATAATAGTTGGATTATTCACAACTACACTGTTGGATTTCTTCAAAAAACACGGACAGTTTGTTAAGTATACCGTTAAAATCGGCGGTGTTCTGATGATAATTATGGGACTTCTGATGTTCACCGGCAAGATGAACGCAGTGACCGGATACCTTTCTGAATACACGGTCCAGGGTCAGGATAACGGCGGTAAAGAGCCGTCCGAAACGATAGCAGCGGCCGAAACGACAGAAAAAGAGACAGAAGAAACAACTAAGAAGGCAGCAGAAGAAAGCACAGATGCCGCCGTTACAGAGACATCAGCTGAGATCGAAGAGACAACAACCGCAGAGCCGGAGACTGTACCGGCTATAGATTTTACGCTGACAGACCAGTATGGCAACACCCATACATTGTCGGATTATAAAGGAAAAACGGTATTTCTTAACTTCTGGGCAACCTGGTGCCCGCCATGCCGGGCAGAGATGCCGGATATTCAAAGAATATATGAAACCTACAGCACAGAAGGAGATGACGCTTTGATCGTGCTGGGAGTGGCAGGGCCGGATCAGGGAAGTGAGAAGTCGGAAGAGGAGATTAAGAAGTTCTTAGAGGACAATGGTTACACTTATCCGGTATTGATGGATACCACAGGAGAGCAGTTTGCCAATTATGGAGTATACTCCCTGCCGACCACATTTATGATCGACAGAGACGGAAATGTATTCGGGTATGCGTCGGGGCAGCTGAATGAAGACACCATGAAGAGCATTATTGAGCAGACGATGGAAGGAAAGCGCAGATAGAATGATCCGCAAATGGCAAGCAGTCAATTGAGAATATCAATTGCAGGATTGCCCGTCCTGAAAGAAGGTGCTAAAATAACAATAAAGACAGACCTCAGGAGCAGATTCCAATGGAAACAGCAGATCCCCAGGCCGAATGAATAGAATCAGAAACCGGAGAGAGAATGAGATGACGAGTGAGTTTGGCGTAGCAGTTCATGCATTAGTATTTTTAAATCATAAGGCGGAGACAGTATCCAGTGAATTATTGGCGGATAACATCTGTACCAATCCGGCCCGGGTGCGCAAAATCATGGCAAAGCTTAAAAAGGCCGGCCTGATTGCCACCAAAGAGGGGCTGGAAGGCGGATATCTGTTTGATAAGAAGGCGGAGGATATCAATCTTTGTATGGTGGCGGACGCATTGGATACGGAATTTGTTTCAGCATCCTGGAAAAGCGGCGATCCCAACAAGTCTTGTATGGTGGCGTCAGGAATGGCCGGAGTGCTGGATGAACTGTATGGAAACCTGGATCAGATGTGCCGTGAGCGGTTAACTCATGTTACTGTAAAAGATTTGGATAAAAAAATTTTTAAAGACAAGAATAAAGAAAAAAAGGAGATATGAATTATGGCAATTTTAAAGATCACAAAGGAAAATTTTGAGAGCGAAGTAATGAATTCCGATAAACCTGTTATGGTAGACTTTTTCGCAACCTGGTGCGGCCCCTGCAAGATGCTTCATCCTGTAGTAGAAGCCTTGTCAAATGAAGTGACGGATGTTAAAATCGGCGAACTGGATATTGACGAGCAGATTGAACTGGCAGAGAAGTACAGAATTATGACAGTGCCCAGTTTGGTACTCTTTAAAAACGGAGAAGCTGTTGATAAATTAGTAGGGGTACAGTCCAAGGGCAAAGTTCTGGAGTTTATCCACCAGTAGTCTGAACTGTTATGTTTAGACAAAGGCAGATCACAGCCGTCCGGTTCACGGACCGGGCCGGATCGTGTCGGAATATGGCAAAACAGAATAAAAATTTTACAAAACAATACCTGGGTGACGGATGAAAAGTCCTGTTTACCCAGGTATTTTACGTAGATTTAACAAAACTCTCCTTTTGGATTTTACATATAAATTTTACAATACGAACTGTGATAACAAAGAAGAAACAAAAAAACAGCAAAATTTTATAGAAAGCCCTGAAGGGCAAAAAGGAGAGGAAATTATGAAAAAAACATTGGCAATGGTATTAGCATTAGGTATCGCAGCAGCAGGTTTAACCGCCTGTGGAGGAACCCAGACTGCTGAAACCACATCATCGGCGGCATCCACTGCGGCAGCGGCTGCTTCTGAGACGGCTACAGCAGATTCAACAGCAGGAACGACCCAGGAGAAGGCGGAGACAGTAGAAGCAAAAGCCCCGTCTGCAGAAGGTCCTATTACGGTGGTATCCCGTGAAGACGGTTCCGGCACGAGAGGAGCGTTTATTGAATTATTCGGAATCGAAGAGAAGAATGATGCAGGAGAAAAGGTAGATAATACTACGGAAGACGCAGAAATTACCAACAGCACTTCCGTTATGATGACGACCATTTCAGGAAATAAGGAAGCCATCGGCTATATCTCATTAGGTTCCTTAAATGATACGGTAAAGGCGGTTAAAATCGACGGAGCAGAAGCGACTGTGGATAACATTAAATCAGGCTCCTATAAGATCGCGCGTCCGTTTAACATCGCGACTAAGGAAGGCGTGAGCGAGACGGCCCAGGATTTCATTAAATTCATTATGAGCGAAGAAGGACAGAAAGTAGTGGAAGACAACGGCTATATCAGCCAGGGAAATGAAGGCGCTTATACGGCAAGCAGCGCATCAGGAAAAGTGGTTATTGCCGGATCTTCTTCCGTATCCCCTGTTATGGAGAAGTTAAAAGAAGCATACACGGCGCTGAACCCGGACGTGACAATTGAAGTACAGCAGAGCGATTCTACCACAGGTATGACCTCCGCACTGGAAGGTGTCTGCGATATCGGCATGGCTTCCAGAGAGTTAAAAGAAAGCGAGACGGGAGCAGGCCTGACACCAACCGTAATCGCAATGGACGGCATCGCAGTTGTCGTAAACAACGAAAGCCCTGTAACAGAGCTGACAAGTGACAATGTAAAAGCAATCTTTACCGGTGAAGTTACCGATTGGGAAGATCTTCAGTAAAAAAAGGGACAGGCGGTTTTTCTGACAGAATCGCCTGTCCTGCTGTAATTCATAAAAATCCCCAGGCTGCGGATGTCAGGGGGAATTTTTACAGCAGGATTACCCGGCGGGAAATATAAAGGAGCATTTGAATGAGAAAAGTGAAAGAAAAGGGGATGGAACTGGTATTTCTGATCTCTGCCTGTGTTTCCATCCTGGCAGTAGCGATGATCTGTATTTTTCTGTTTGCCAATGGTGTTCCGGCAATTGGAAAAATAGGGGTTCTGGATTTCCTGCTGGGGGAGAAATGGAAGCCGGGAAATGATATTTATGGGATTCTTCCGATGATATTAGGAAGTATCTATGTGACGGCGGGAGCGATTGCCGTGGGAGTTCCGATTGGGATTTTAACTGCCATCTACTTATCCAGGTTCTGCCCAAAACGTCTGTACCGGATCATTAAACCGGCCATCGACCTGCTGGCCGGAATTCCCTCCGTCGTATACGGTTTCTTCGGCATGGTGGTTATCGTGCCGCTTATGTCTGATTTATTTGGCGGCAGCGGAAAGAGTATGGCTACCGCATCCGTTTTATTGGGAATTATGATTCTTCCGACAATTATCGGCGTGGCGGAATCGGCCATCAATGCGGTTCCTGCCTCATATTATGAAGGCGCCCTGGCCCTGGGAGCCAGTCATGAAAGAAGCGTGTTTTTTGCCACCCTTCCAGCTGCCAAGTCGGGAATCATGGCAGGCGTGATCCTGGGCGTGGGCCGGGCCATTGGAGAAACCATGGCAGTGATTATGGTAGCCGGAAACCAGCCCAGAATGCCCAAAGGGCTGTTTGCAGGAGTGAGAACCCTGACGGCCAACATTGTCCTGGAAATGGGTTATGCCACGGATCTTCACAGGGAAGCGCTGATTGCCACCGCTGTTGTGCTGTTCGTGTTCATCCTCATTATCAACTTATCATTTTCCATATTGAGAAGGAGGTCTGAATGATGGACCCGATTAATAAACAGACATTTTCCCAGAAGATGAAAGCATATAAAAGAAGCCCTCTTTCTTTCCTCCTGATGCTGCTGGTAACCGTATCTGCGGCCATTACGGTCCTGATCCTTTTATTTTTGATCGCTTATATCCTCATAAAAGGGGTTCCCTATCTGACACCCAGTTTATTTGCCTGGGAATACAACAGTGAAAATGTTTCCCTCATGCCGGCGTTAATCAACACCGTTATCATGACTTTCCTTTCACTGCTGATCGCCGGGCCTTTGGGAATCTTTGCAGCCATTTATCTGGTGGAATATGCGAAAAGAGGCAATAAACTGGTGGCTGTTATCCGGGTGACGGCGGAAACCTTGTCCGGAATTCCATCAATTGTATACGGTTTATTCGGTTTTCTTTTGTTTGCAGTCACATTTGGCTGGTCATATACAATTATGGGCGGTGCTCTCACGCTGGCAATGATGATACTCCCCCTCATCATCAGAACCACGGAAGAGGCTCTCAAATCAGTTCCTGATTCTTACCGGGAAGGCAGTTTTGGTCTGGGTGCAGGGCGTTTGAGGACCGTATTTAAGATCGTGCTCCCTTCGGCAGTGCCCGGGATTTTAGCGGGTATCATACTGGCGGTGGGAAGAATCGTAGGAGAGACGGCCGCCCTGATGTATACGGCAGGAACCGTGGCCGGAGTTCCTGATAACCTGATGTCCTCCGGACGTACCCTGGCTGTGCATATGTATGTGCTGACCAACGAAGGTTTATACACCAACCAGTCATATGCAACCGCTGTAGTGCTTTTGGTCATCGTGGTGGGAATCAATGCAGTTTCCGGACTGATTGCCAAGAGAATCGCGAAAGGATAGAACGATAGATTATGGATAAGCTGACTATAAATAAAATGGAATTATATTACGGTGATTTTAAAGCTTTAAAAGGCATTAACTTAAAGATTCCTTCCAATGAGATTACCGCTTTTATCGGCCCGTCGGGCTGCGGAAAATCCACCCTTTTGAAATCATTGAACCGCATGAACGATCTGGTGGAGGGATGCAGGATAACGGGAGAAATCCTGCTGGACGACCAGGACATCTATGGAAACATGGACATCAATCTGCTGAGAAAGCGTGTGGGAATGGTATTCCAGAAACCGAATCCATTTCCCATGAGCGTTTATGATAATATCGCATTCGGGCCGAGAACCCACGGAATCCGTTCGAAAGTAAGGCTGGACGATATTGTGGAAAAATCCCTGAGAGACGCAGCTATCTGGGATGAATTAAAGGACCGTCTGAAAAAAAGCGCCCTGGGACTTTCCGGGGGACAGCAGCAGAGACTGTGTATTGCCAGGGCTTTGGCGGTACAGCCGGAAGTACTTTTGATGGATGAGCCCACCTCCGCCCTTGATCCGATTTCCACATCCAAGATAGAAGATCTTGCTGTGGAACTGAAAAAAGATTATACTATTGTCATGGTTACCCACAACATGCAGCAGGCAGCCAGAATCTCGGATAAAACCGCATTTTTCCTGCTGGGAGAGGTGATTGAATTCGGGGAGACGGAGCAGATCTTCTCCATGCCGAAGAACCAGAAGACAGAGGATTATATTACGGGGAGGTTTGGTTGATATGCGCAATCGTTTTGATGAGCAGTTGGAGTATTTGAATGTGGAACTGATCCGCATGGGGGCATTGTGTGAAGATGCCATTTCCTATGCGTCGAGAACCCTGATGGGTGAGAACAATTTAGCCGATCAGGTATATAAAACAGATAAAGAGATAGACCAGAAGGAGAGGGACATCGAGAATCTGTGCATGAGGCTTCTTCTCCAGCAGCAGCCGGTGGCAAAGGATCTCCGCCTGATATCTTCCGCATTAAAAATGATATCGGATATGGAGCGGATCGGTGATCAGGCATCCGATATCGCGGAAATTGCCGGATTTATTAAAGACAGAAAAGTACAGAGCAGCATCCACATCAAGGAGATGGCGGAAGCCACCATTAAGATGGTCACGGAAAGCGTGGATTCATTTGTGAAAAAGGATCTTCAGATCGCCCAGGACGTGATTAAGTATGACGATGTGGTGGATGATCTGTTTGCAAAGGTGAAGGAAGAATTGATCAGCCTTATAAAAGAGGATAACAGCGACGGGGAATTCTGTATAGATCTTCTCATGATCGCCAAGTATTTTGAACGAATCGGTGACCACGCAACCAATATTGCAGAATGGGTGGAATTTTCAATTACCGGAGTTCATGTGGAGGGAAATTAAACGATGATTTATCTTGTGGAAGATGATAACAGTATCCGGGAATTAGTAATCTATACACTGCAGAGCACCGGGTTTCAAGCGGCCGGATTTTCCTGCGGCAAGGAGTTCTGGGAAGGCATGAGAAAAGAGGTGCCGTCTCTCATACTGCTTGATATTATGCTGCCGGATGAAGACGGACTGACCATATTGAAAAAGATCAGAAATGCCTCTGATACGGCCAGAATACCGGTAATTATGCTGACTGCAAAGGGTACGGAATACGATAAAGTGATCGGACTGGACAGCGGTGCAGATGACTATATCCCCAAACCATTTGGAATGATGGAACTGGTTTCCAGGGTGAAAGCCGTGCTCCGCCGCACCGAACCGGAGCAGAAGACCAGGCTTTACGAACTGGGACCTATAAAAGTCGACGTCATCCGCCATACCGTCCATGTGAGCGGGGAAACTGTGAATCTTACCTACAAAGAATTTGAACTTCTCTGCTATTTATTGGAAAATGAGGGGATTGTCCTGAGCCGTGACCAGCTTTTGTCGAAAATCTGGGGCTATGATTTTGACGGGGAAACGAGGACTGTGGATGTCCATATCCGGACCCTGCGCCAGAAGCTGGGAACCGGCGGTAATTATATAGAGACAATCCGCGGCGTGGGCTATAAGATTGAGGAGATATGATGAGACGAAAAATATATTGGAATATGTGCCTGGTAGCCTTATTTTCCCTGATTCTGGCCACATTGGTGACCACAGGGCTGTTTTACAGGGACCTTCAGACACAGATGGAAAAGGAAGTGGCCACGGAAGTCCGTTACATCCAGTCCGCCATGGAGATGGGGGGCAGCGACTATCTGGACTATCTGTCCATCCGGGGCGACGGCAACAGCATCAACCGGATTACCTGGGTGGATCAAGACGGCACCGTATTGTATGACAGTTATAAAAACAGCGAAAGCCTGGAAAACCACTTAGACCGCCCGGAGATCAAAGATGCCCTGGAAAAGGGAGTGGGTTCCATTACAAGGCCGTCGGAGACACTGGCGGAACAGACTTATTATTATGCGGTGAGGCTCAGTGACGGTACGGTGGTCCGTGTGGCCAGCACCACTAGGAGCGGCTGGGCGTCCTTCATGCAGATGATTCCCTGGGTTGTGGTGCTCACCATTGTGATCTTCTGCATCACC
>JAGZXV010000110.1 GCA_018378255.1 Clostridiaceae bacterium
TTTTTTACATCAAACGTGAAGGCTTTTTTAAAAAAGCCTTCACGTTTGATGTAAAAAACAGTAAGTATTATGAATTGTGGAATGCAAAGTCACAGTATTATACCTAGTAAATCCAATTGGCCTTTAATAGATATTCTTTAGATTATCAATTCTCATAAAATCCAATTTCTCTTTGTACCTCAGCCAGAGAACGCCAGCATGAAACCGGGGAGAGGCCGCGGACAAAAGGCCTCTCCCCGGTTTCATGCGTAACATTCGCCACTCCCCCCAAAATATAGAACCCATTATTTTATCGTATTTGATATTCCTTACAATATTTATATATTTTTTCTGTAAATCTTTCACAATTCTTTAAAAGATTTTATAAACATTTTACCTGTTATTCAAATTCATGTCACAAATCTATTGTATAGTTATACCATAAACATAATACATACAATAAAGAAGTCAGAGTCTTTAAAAAAATATGTTTTACCCTAAGCCGGCAGGATTGACAAATGGTCTTTCTTGTCGGCTCAACCGATTTTATAAGGACTTTTTAGTTTCAGAATATTAATATACTCCCATTTTCTCGCCTCTTCTAATCCAGTACGACCAATCCAGGTCAAAGTGAACGGTTGGATTTTTCCCTTCTTCATCAAAATAGAACACAACCTCTATTCTTTCTTCATGATCGTCATAAAAATATATACTCTCTCCTTTACAGGTTATCACTGTTTTCTGGTATACCTCATAAGGAATTTCCTTTTTATCCAATAACTCCTGCAGTTCATCCACTGTGGTATTTTTATTGACTTTTCCATTCATTATGCTGAATTTTTTGCTGAAATCCTCCATGTCCACCTTTAAATATCCGATATTGCAGTCATAATCCGGCAAGTCCATATCTGTTGGGTTGTAAAATATATAATCCGCACCCCAGTCTCTTCCATTGTCCTTTATCAAATATTCCCCTGACAGAGGCGGTGCGGAATAAGCAGGAATCATTTTTCCATAAGTTTCATCAGCTCCCGGACACAGTTTTAAATCAAAAACCTCAAAAAACCCCACAAGTTCCTCAAAGCTGGCCGTAGTCAGGTTCAGTTTTTCTTTTCCGTTAGAAATTGTAAACAAAAAGTCATTTACGTCCTGACCAGCTTTATTTTCCTCCCAGAAACCTTCTTCCTCATCACTCTCCGCCTCATAATCCAGTTCTTCTGAATTATTTTCTTCCTCATACCATGTATCATGCTCTTCGCCGTCATTTTTTTCATCAGTCTCTCTATCCCCATCATGATCTGCCCTCATGATAATCTTTACCGGTTCCTCCTCTGAACCGCATCCAGCTATGGAAGCTCCCATCATTAATATACAGCCTGCTAAAATCATATATTTTTTTAACTTCATTTTGATATCCTCCTGTAAATTTCTTATATCATGAGGATATCGTATTTTCGTTTCTCATTAAGGTATTCCTGATAAAATGCATATGAATAGCGACAGACAGCCACTGTGTTTCAACTCTATAACCTCCGGTGATATATGAGCCTAACACTTTTTAAGTGCCTGATGGAAACAGCGCGGGGGAATTGGGTAATAAAGGGTGAATATCTGTTCATTAACCAGATAAAAAAGATTTTGTGCGATATATGACATGGAGTTTTCATGTAAATGACGTGGGGATTAACATTAAAACGTGAAGGCTTTTTCGAAAAAGCCTTCACGTTCGATGTTAAAACCCCAATTTTCCACCTCTTATTTACCAAATCCCCAAAAGCCTCTGCATGAACAGACTAACCCCCGTAATTCCAATCCAGCAGCAAAATCCCATAATAATCGGCTTTCCGCCTGTCTTAACCAGTTTCACAATATTGGTATTCAAACCAATTGCACTCATTGCCATAACGATGAAAAACTTGCTGAGGGTTTTTAACGGGCTAAAAACTGCCGCTGGAACTCCCATGCCGGCGGCCACAGTGGTAATGACGGAAGCCAGCACAAAGTACAGGATGAAGAACGGAAAGATCTTCTTAAAATTTACCTGGCCGCTTCCTGAATTGGCATTTTTCGCCCGCATAAAGGCCAGTACCAGAGTGATTGGAATGATAGCCAGGGTCCGTGTCAGCTTCACAGTCACCGCTTTATCAAGCGTAGCCACTCCCAGGCCGTAAAGAGAATCCCAGGTGGAAGCCGCTGCAGTTACGGAAGAAGTATCATTGACCGCTGTTCCGGCAAAAATGCCGAATGCCTCTCCGCTGGTCGTAGAGAACCCGATCAGCGCGCCAAATGTGGGAAACAAAATAGCAGCCAGAACGTTAAAGAAAAATATAACTGATATGGCCTGGGCAACTTCTTCGTCATCCGCCTCAATTACAGGAGCTGTGGCCGCTATAGCTGATCCTCCGCAGATCGAAGATCCCACTCCCACCAGAGTTGAAATCTTTCCAGGTATATGCATAATTTTATGCAGTGCATACGATATGATCAGCGAAGTGGAAATAGTGGCGATGATAATCGGCAGTGACTGCCGCCCGGTCTGGAGAATCACGGACAGATTCAGTCCGAATCCCAGCAAAATCACCGCATACTGAAGAATCTTTTTTGAAGTAAATGTAATGCCCTCCTGAAACTTCTTCTTATCCCTGATTATAAAGGTCAGTAGCATACCGGCAATAATCGCAAAAACCGGCCCTCCTATGATAGGAAATGCCTTGCCAAGAAACCAGCTCGGCACAGAAACCGCCAGGCACAAAAGGATTCCCTTCCAGTTACGTTCTAAAAAATTCATACTCTCCCTCTTTCCGCACAGCAGCAGCATTTTCCGGAATCTTCCAGCCTGCTCAAACTATGCCTATTCATAATCTTTCTATTCAAAATCCTGGATTATTTTACCACTTTATATAAATAAGATAAAATTATTTATATTTATTTAATAATAAAAATATGTTATTATAAATTTATATATCGCTTTTATCAGTTCATCCACAGGAGGAAAACAATGCAGGATTTTCGTATGGAAACATTTCTTACGGTCTGTGAGACCATGAATTTTACAAAAGCGGCGTCCAAACTCAATATGACGCAGCCTGCCGTCTCCCAACATATTCATTTTCTGGAAGAAGCTTATGAAATAAAATTATTTTACTATCAGGGTAAACGGATCTTTCTCACGGAGGCAGGAGAAATCCTCCGCAATTTCGCCCTGACCCTCAAACACGATGAAATCCATCTGAAAAATAAATTAATCAGCACCCTGATTCCCAAAAAGGAATTTATTTTCGGCGCAACATTGACCATAGCCGAGTTTATCCTTCCTCAAAAGATCAAATCCTTTCTCTCCAGATCCGGCGGCAGCCAGATTCAGATGCGGGTCCGCAACACCCATGAACTGTTAAGGGAACTTGATGCCGGAGAAATCGATTTTGCCATCATTGAGGGCTATTTCCCCAAAGAAGAATACGACTACATCACATACAGTGTCGAGCCTTATATTGCCATCTGCTCCCCCGGCGATTACAACCGGCTGCAGAACGCTTCCCTGGAAGATCTCTTGAATGAAACCCTGATCCTCAGAGAAGACGGTTCCGGAACCCGGGAAATTCTCCAGGTGTTCCTTACCAGCAAAAACCTGAGCTTTTCAGACTTTAAAAACAGGATGGTCATCGAGAATATCGGCGCCATTAAAAAGCTGACGGCCGATGGCTGCGGCATCTCCTTTTTATACCAAAAAGCGGTGGAAGAAGAGCTGAAATCCGGCGTTTTAAAAAAACTCGATCTACAGGAATTTACCCTGTCCCATGAACTCATGTTTATTTTTCGCAAGAACAGCCTTTTTAAAACGGATTATGAAAAATTTTATAAGTATTTTTCATAATGGCATCAACGGTACTGCCTTTTTTCCTCATCCCGGCAGCGTACAGCACAAAAACGAAAGCAGGCAGCAAACGAGCGGGTATCTCTTCCCCGCCCATTTGCTGCCTGCTTTCGTTCTTCCAAGAATATAAAACCGGTACTAATTCAGTTCTTTTTTATAAATTTCAATCACTTTCTTCATTGCTTCCTGTCCCGGCGCCCCTACAGTCATGCGTTTCTCCACGCACGTCTTCATGCTGATGGCATCATAGACATCCTCTTCAAATACCGGGCTGATCGCTTTAAACTCCTCCAGCGTCATATCGTCCAAAGCGATATTCCTGTCAATACAGAATAACACCAGCCGGCCCACAATGCCATGGGCATCTCTGAACGGAACCCCGTGATTAACCAGATAATCCGCCGCATCCGTGGCATTGGTGAATCCGTTCTTTGCGCTGGCTTCCATCACATCTTTTCGGAATGTCATGGTGGAAATCATGCCGGTGAACAGAGCCAGACAGCCTTTTACCGTATCAATGGCATCAAAGGTCAGCTCCTTATCTTCCTGCATGTCCTTATTATAAGCCAGTGGCAGCCCCTTCATCGTAGTGAGGATCGAAACCAGGGCTCCGTACACCCGTCCGGTTTTACCGCGGATCAGTTCTGCTATGTCAGGGTTCTTTTTCTGCGGCATAATACTGCTTCCCGTGCTGTAGGAATCATCAATTTCCACAAAGCGGTATTCATTGGTATTCCAAATGATGATCTCTTCGCAGAAACGGCTTAAATGCATGGAAATAGTGGACAGCGCACAAAGCAGCTCAATCACATAATCCCTGTCTGCCACAGAATCCATACTGTTTAAAGTTGCCCCGTAAAAGCCCAGAAGGTTTGCCGTGTATTCCCGGTCAAGCGGGTAGGTGGTTCCTGCTAAAGCCCCTGATCCAAGCGGACAGTAATTCATTCTCTCATAAATATCATGGAGACGCAGCCGGTCCCTCTTAAACATTTCAAAATATGCTCCCATATGGTGGGCCAGGGTGATGGGCTGTGCCTTTTGAAGATGGGTGAAGCCTGGCATAAAAGTATCCACATTGGCTTCCATAACCGCTAACAGCTCTTTTAACAGATCTTTCAGCAGACCGTCAATCTCAGTAATCTCATCCCGGCAGTAAAGCTTCATGTCCAGAGCCACCTGGTCATTACGGCTCCGGCCCGTATGAAGCCGTTTTCCCGCCTCTCCTATCCGTTCAATCAGATTGGCTTCGACAAAAGAGTGAATATCCTCGTGTTCTTTGGTGAACACCAGAGCTCCCGATTCGATATCTGCTAAAATTCCATTTAATCCGTCGATAATCGCTATTTTGTCCTCTTCGGAAACTATCCCCTGTTTTGCCAGCATGGTCACATGAGCGATGCTTCCCTGGATATCCTGATGGTAAAACTTCTGGTCAAATGACAGCGATTCATTAAAATTGTGCACTAACTGGTTTTCTTCTTTTGTGAAGCGTCCGCCCCATAATTTCATAAGCTTATATCTCCTGTTCTTCTATATTATCTTTTGCATCTGCGCTGTACGTTTGATCCCGGGGAGCCTCATCCTCTTCACGGCGGGGAGCCTTTAACACCTCCCGTTTGCGCCAGATATATCCGCCTAAAGCCGTAGCTATCAGGAACAGCACACAGCCTCCGGTAATCAAAGCGCCAAGCCGCAGGCCCTCAGGCTCGTATTCAAACCGCACCGTATGGCTTCCCTCCGGTATCTCCACAGATAAAAATGTGTCCATCATTTTGTACGAATCTTCCTTAATGCCGTCCACATAGACCGTCCAGCCCTTTTCATAGGGGATTGTGGTGAACAGCATTCCTGTTTTCCCGGCAGTCACCGTTCCTTCCAGGGAATTATCCCTCCAGCTGGTGACCTCCAAAGGATGATGGCTTAATTTTTCGTAAACCTCTGCCAATGCGCTGTTGTCAAAATAGTACACTTCTACGCTCAGCGTTTCATCCTGGCTGTCTCCGCTCAGAACCACTTCCTCACCTTTAAAGCACCGTCCCAGCTCCAGAATATATCCCCGGTTCACATTGGAAAATGATTTGGATTTTTCTCCGGCGCTCATGGTGACTTTTTCCACTTTCCGGTTGCTGACATAAGCAAAATATTCACCGGTCTGATCCGGGGTAAATCTTGCCGTACTGTCCGTGATTTCCACATCCACTTCATTCAGGACATTTGGCGCTCCCAGCACCTGACAAAGGTCATTCTGCACAGTCACAGGGCTTCCGAAGTCCCTCTGCCAGTTATCTTCAAAATCCTTAGGAATCAAGAATCCCACCGGCAGCGTATATTTTCTCCGGTACAGGTAGGTATCCTGCTCCTGATCAATAAATTCCAGCAGTTCATCATCCGGATGTGCTTCAGAATAGAGACCATACCGTACAGAAAACAGCATATCAACCAAAGGGGTGCTTCCGGTTATGCTGTAGGCATTGGTATTGCCCTCGCATCCTACGGATTTAAAGAAATCAGTCAAAGCCTCATTAGCTGTTGACGAGAACAGGGATACCGACGGAAAATTCATCCATGCCCCGTCGTTCTTCGTCTTCCGCGTCACCTTTTCAATCCGGTAAAATGTATCCGACGGCAGTCCGTTCACAAGTTTCTCCACCGCTTTATTATCTTTAATATAAGCCGAACGGCTGGTTGTGGTAATGCTTGTTACCGTGGTATTTACCGCCGCCTCCACAGAAACCACTGCCAGCGCAAGAAGCACAATAGCATTCAAACTGGCCTTTTTATTTTTGTAAAGGTACAAAATTCCGGCATACATTGCCAAAAACAGAATTGCTACATAATAAACGGAAAAATGGAAATGTTCCTGGGTAACTAATTTCTCCGCCAAAATCACAAAACATACAGAACCCCAAAAGGCTGCCGCCATATGCTTCCATTTGATCTCATGCAGATTCATATATGCCCGATAGCACATGACCAAAATGAGGAATATATAGATAAACGACTGTCTGCACGGCAAGCTGTTGGGGTAATGAAATCCATGCCAGATAAAATTCAAAGCATTTACGGAAAAGCTTGCGAAAAATATCAGAAGAAGGCCGCAGTAAACCGCCTTTTCCCGAACCGGAATCTTTCTGCATACGAGATACAGCAGAAAAAACATCAGCACAGCCACGCCGCAGTAAATATTAGGCCAATGTTCCAGTCCGATTTCCACCTTAACATTGGCAATATGCCTTGCCAGCATGTCAAAGATCGGAAAATATGAGGTCAGCGTCTGCGGAAAATTGAAATCTCCCGACGCCGTCATCTGCAATGCGAATATCTCAGGGAGCAGCACTACAGCCGCCAGACCTCCTGCCACAAGGGAGTAGACCGAAAATTGGCCGATATTCACAAGCCATTCTTTCACCGTCTTCTTTCCCTCCAAAATCAGCAGCGCTGCAAAATACAGCACCAGGAAAATGCAGATCATAATGGATATATAGTAGTTAGACAGAATGGAGAGCCCCAATGTGATACAGTACAGGGTTCCCTTCCTCTCTTTCACCAGCTTCTCTATCCCCAGCACAATCAGCGGAAACAGGATGATACAGTCCAGCCACATGATATTCCAGCTGTAAGCCGCCATATATCCTGACAATGCATAAAAAATGCCGAAAAACGCTATGCCGAAATCCTGTGTTTTACCATGCCTGCGCAGATAGTAGGCAAAGCTCAAACCGCAGAGGCCGATTTTAAGCACGATGGAATAGGTCATAAATTCAATTACAAGGCTCTTCGGGCATAAAATTAACAGCCAGTTAAAAGGGCTGGCCAGATAATAGGCGTAAAGGGCCGCAAAATTGACGCCCATTCCGATATCCCAGCTATACAGCAGGCTTCCGCCGTTTTTCAGCTTATATTGAAATTCAGAAAAAAACGGGGCGTACTGATGGTACATATCCGTCCTCAAAAAGCTTTCATTGCCAAACGGGAAAATCCGCCTCTGTGCAAATATAACGATCATAATCAGAACCGGAACTAAAAACGCCGCAACCAGGCCGTCCGACGGCCGGACCATCGTAGCTACCCGGTATCTGTAATCCGCCCCTCTGTTCCTGCTGGCATTCGTCCGTCCAACCGATTGGTCCCCTTCCTTTGCCGCGGCCTGCTCCCGATCAGCCTGTCTGACGCGGTCCCGGCCGTTTATTTCCCAGTCATTTTCCTCCAGGCCAGCGTCATCCATATCTGATTCTTCTGCATCTAGTACTTTTCCATCTGTTTCATCTGTCTCTGTTTCATCTGTCTCTGTTTCATCTGTCTCTGTTTCGTCTGTCTCTGTTTCGTCCATGTCTTGTTCTCTGTATCTAATCTCTTTACGGCTTGTTCTTTTCCGGCTCATTCCTTTCAGATCCAACTCATCCGCACTATTCTCTTCAGTCATTATTTTTTTCATCTTCTCTTTTGGTATCTCTCCGCTCTGATCCATGGATATCTCCCTGTCCGTATTAGCTTGTGTCCTCTCCAGTATTTCTTCCAATTCCCTGGAAACCCTTTTCACTTCATCATGTTCCATCTTAAAGCTCCCTATCTTCAGCTTTTATTTTTAAAGATAAACAGTTTGCTGAACACATAATTTAACACCAGCGATGCCGCCGATACAAATACCTTGCCAATCAACTCATGAAGATGCATGCCCTGAACCATGATCATCATGCCCACCAGCGTAAATAACCCTGTAGCCGCCCGGCAGGACACAAATGCCGCAAATTCTTTCCACAAATAAGCCGGACGCATCTCATAGCTGCGAAACACCCAGAATTTATTCGTGACAAATGCAAATAATACGGCCGCCGCCCAGCTGACAATTGTAGAGACCCGGTAATCCACATGATAGGACCATAATACGGTATAAACAACCCAGTCCACCAGCGTAGTCAGCACTCCAAATATAATGTAGGAAACCGATTCCCTGTTTACAAATTTATTCCACAAAGTTTTTATCATCTTAACCTCCATGCTCTGTTACTGCCACTCTGAACATATTCTCTATTGTATTATAGGAAGAAACAAATGTAAACCTCAGAACTCCATTTACTTGGCCAAAAACCGGGCCGCGCCCTCCGAATAATGAACCTTTCCGTCTTCTGTGATAAAAACCGCATATACGCCGTCTATGGAGTCCGCCAGCTCCATTCCCTTATCCAAACCGAGGGAAAAGCAAGTGGTGCTCAAACCGTCTCCATCCACAGATTCCCCGGACAGAATGGTAACCGATATCAATCCATTTTGATAAGGGCAGCCGGTTTTGGGGTCCAGAATATGATGATAGTTTACCCCGTCAATCACAAAATGGCGTTCGTATACCCCGGAAGATACCACCGACATATCCCTGATATCCATAGTTTCAATGGTTTCCGTATGATCGGCAAAAGGTTTCTGCAAACCTATTTTAAACGGTGTTTTTCCCGGTTTCTCCCCGACACAGAGGACATTTCCACCCAGATTAATAACAGCGCTTTTTACCCCATTTTCCAGAAGATAATCTTTAAGGCGGTCTGCAATATAGCCTTTGGCAATCGCCCCCAGTTCAAGGGCAGTATCAGGAGAAAGGAACGTAAGCTGGTTTCCTTCAAGCTGCAGGTTTTGATATCCCACCTTTTTTACCGCCTCTTTAAGGGCGGATTCATCCGGTATCCGGTGCTCTCCACTTGTAAAATCCCACAGGGTTGTGATGGGTTCCACCGTAATATCAAAAGCTCCGCCTGAAATACGGCTGTAATATAATCCCTTTTCAATCAGGCGGGCCGTATCATCCGACACCGTAAATACGGTTTCCTCCGGTTTTCTGTGGTTCAGCCTATAGATCTCACTGGTTTCAATTGTCCGGCTGAAGATCTGCTCATAGGATTCACACAACTCCAAGCACCCGTCCAGAATCCCTTCATCCCGGGTATCGTAGAGGGTGATCGTAACAAACGTATTAAGCATATAGGCGGTTTTAGACACCGGGTCTTGGGGCTTGCAGCCGGTTAAGATCAGAAGCATTATAGTTAATAATAGGAAATAAACTTTTTTCATCGCTGGAGCTACCTGCTTTCTGTTGCTGTTATTCTCAATTTTTTAATTATAGTGGGGTTATATCAAAAGCGTCAAGGCATTTTTGAAAATGCATTGAGTTTGGAGGAAATCTTCCTTATCATGTATTAATAAAAGCAAGGGGCTGCTGCTTTCGTAGTGATAAATTCAACTACCTTTGCAACAGCCCCTGATCCGGCTATACGCCTTTTTCCGGTCCAATATTTACAGTACACTTTCATACATTCACTCTTTTTTTGTCTCTGCCGGAAGAAAGAACGCCACAACGATAAACAAAATACCGACGGTCAGCAGCCCGGCATACCCTAAAGAAAATACAGACGGATATTTATCCGAAATCTTGAAAAGCGTCAACTTGCCCCAGTCCATAACTCTGAACAGCCCCATGTTCTTCCAAAACCCATAGGTCACTGAAAATACCCAAGCGCCCAATAATCCGCCCAAAACGGCGCTTAGAGCTTTCCCAAACCCGCCGCTGCCGGTTGCCGCCACACAGGTGCCCGGACAAGTGCCGACTGTGCCGAAACCGATACCAAAGAGCAGGCCGCCAACGATGACGCCGAGATTGGTTCCCTTAACGCTCAAATGATCCGTGTTGAACAGCCCCAGCATACAAAAGACAGAGAGCAGGATGCTGGCAAACCCGATTCCAAATACAATGATCTTCATAATCGTCAGGTTTTCAAGGCGCAGCATTGCAATCAGCTTTTTGGGAGAAGAGGCGCCGACCCAGTAAAGGACGAATCCAAACAGAAGGCCAAGGATAATCGCCAACACAATTTCCATCTTATTTTCCCCCTTTCACCGCTGCCCGGCCGGTGAGGACCGCAGCTGGTATGGCCACTGCAAAGGCCGAGGCCGCAAAGATATAACCGCTGACACTGCCCTGCATCATGCCGCTCATCATGTGGCCGCTGGTACAGCCATCAGCCATACGGGCACCAAATAAAATGATGAATCCCCCCAGAAAAGCAGGCATATACTTCCGCCAAAATCCCTGCCTGCTATCCGGCACATCCGGAATTTGCCCAACATCGCTCATCTGAAGCCGTTTCCGTTTATCGTTTGCTGCATAAGCCAAATACGCCCCCACTGGAATTGCCAGTACAAACACAAAATCGTAGTTCCACGGATTTTTAATCGCCTTCGCCAGTTGGCCGCCGTTTTTATCATAATAAGCATTAGCGCTCTCATACCCGGTGCTGCGCTCTTCATTTTTGGTAATCACATTTTCATTCAGCGCACTGTGGAAAATCCCAGACATTACAGAAAACTGCGTAGAAACGCCAATAGGCTTCACCAGCAATGCCGCTAAAAAAAATACGCCACCCAACGCAAGAGCTTTTTTAATCCATAATTTCATAAACGCACCTCCTCATATACTAAAAAGCGCCCCATTTACTTCCCAAATACCAAAAAATCCTCTATTCTATAGAATAAATACAGCTCCCTGCTATCCCCCAGCCGAATTGATCCTCCATACAAGATGACATTGTATCTTCCTTGATCCACCTAATTTACCATACCCTTATACTTTCCCAAAATATACTGTTATATTCAAACACTTAAAATAGATACCGCATTAACTAACTAAATAAATCTCCATCTGCCAATCCGCATTTAATCCGCCAGCTCCAGCGTCTCCCAGCAGAAAAGCGGGGCGGGGAGGAAGATGGGATTTTGGAAAGCGGCTTTCATCCCCGGCGGATTCCGCCCCGCCCAGCCGCTTCCCAAAATCCCGTCTTCCTCCCCGCCCCGCTTTTCTGCGCAACTCCTCACTAAAAATCCTATCCTTTCACCGCCCCATCCGTCATTCCCGCCAGCATATATTTGCTCAGGAAAAAGTAAATAAACAGCGTTGGAATAATCGTAAGCGCAATCGTAGTGAAAGTCCTGCCCCAGTCCGTAGCCCCATACATTCCCACAAAATCCCTAAGCCCCAGAGTGATTGTCTGCAGCTTTTTTGAACTCGTAAACGTATAGGCAAACAGAAATTCATTCCAACAGAATATTCCGTTCATAGTAGCCAGGGTTAAAAACACATTTTTCGACATGGGAACCACAATACTGGCAAACATCCGCATCGGGCTGCATCCATCCAGCACACAGGATTCCAGCACATCATCCGGCAGAAACCGGAAAAAATTAGTGAACAAATAAATGGTATACGGAAACCTGAATGCGATCTGCGGCAGAATCACCCCGGCAAAGCTGTCCGTCCAGCCCAGTTTGCTGAACGTGAGATACAGAGGCAGCAGACAGACCTGAAGCGGTATCATAAGTCCGGTGAGGAAATAAGACAGCAGTTTTTTCTGCCCTTTAAACTGTATTTTACAAATAGCAAATGCCGCCATGGAGCCGAATAACAGCGTAGGCACCAGCACACAGACCAATATGATGATGCTGTTCAAAAAATACCTGGGAATTGAGGATTCAATCAGCACGTATTTAATATTGTCCAGATACAAACCGGACGGCAGGGAATACTGGGGCTTCTGTTCGAATTCCAGGGGCGTCTTAAATGCTGACATCACCGTGTAGAAAAACGGATATACCATGAGCACAAGAACAGCCGCCGCACATATGTAAACCAGCACATCCATCCAAACCGGGCGCGAAAGACCGTTACCCTTTTTCATTTTCCTCTCCTTTCCTTCGCTTAAACAGCATGGTTTCTTCTTCATCTCATTCATCCCTCTCGAATATCTTTCTAAAAATGGTTGCAAAAGAGAAACAAATGATGACGATCATCACGGCCACCGCGCTGCCATAGCCATATTTCATGCTGCTGAACGCCTGTTTGTACATGTACGGCGCAATCAGCTGGGCACAGTTTCCCGGACCTCCCCTGGTGAGGAGGAAAGGAATGTCGTAAGCTCTTAACGAACCATTTAAAACCAGAACACAGTTTGCCACAATGATCCCTCTGATATAGGGAATCTTAATATGCCAGTTGATCTGAAACCTGCCGGCGCCGTCTATTTTGGCCGCTTCCACAATATCAGCCGGAACACTGAGCAGGGCGGCGTAGAAAATAACCATATACATTCCCATATATTTATAACCTTCTACAAATGCCGCACTGCCCAGGCACAGCCTGACATCGGTCAGCCAGGCTATGTCCGCCCATGAAGGATTTATCTTGGCCAGCAGAGAGTTGATCAGTCCAACCGGTTGAAGCGACATCAGCTTTTCAAAAATCTGACAGATAGCAACCGATGATATGATGACAGGCAGGTAACAAAGGGTCTGGAATCCCGTCCTGAAACGCGGAAGCGCAGATAAGAGGAATGCCAGCAAAAGCCCAACGAAAACCTGAAGCAGAATCTGGATGACCGTATAGATAATCGTATGGCGGAGCGCCTCGAAAAACTCTCTGTCATGGGTGATCAGTTCCACAAAATTATCCAGCCCTGCAAATTTCATCGCGCCGATCCCGTTCCAGCTGACCATGCTGTAGGCAGAGGACCATATGATAGGGACAAAAACGATCAGCGTATACAAAATCACCGCCGGGGAAACGAAAAACAGCACTGTTTTCCACTTATTTTTACCTAATACCATATCAATCCCCTCTTTTCCCGTTATTTAAAATACTCTCCGGCATTCTTTTCCACCGATTCATTCATCCGCTTCATAAATTCCTCCGGCCCGATCAGCGCCTGAGAGAGTTCAATAGCCAGTTCGCCGCTGGTGACAATTGTAGCCGGATCAAATTTATCATCCCATGAAATCCAGCCCTGCTCCACGCCTACCAGATCCTTATAAATATCCTGCATTACCACCGGAAGATCTCCTGTCATCTCCTCATCCAGCGGAGAGAACAGCTGGTGCGCATAGGCATATTCCGTATGGTGGCTGACAAAATATTCAAAGAAACGCTGGAGTTCCGGGTCATATGTGCTCTGGCTGATTCCCCACGCTTTTCCGGTATGTACAGGAATGGAAACGGTATTTCCCGTATATCCCTCAGGATACGGGACCTGGAAATACCCGATTTCTCCGTTGGCATAAGCCTCTTTCATCGTGTCCGTCACATTGTTAAATCCCGTATAAACGATTGCCGCCTGTTTGCTGGCAAAAGCATTGACACAGTCCGCAAACGCCAGATTTTCAAATCCTTTGATAAAATACTTGTTGGATGCCAGTTCATACATCAGATTGACGCCGTCCACAGCATTCTGGTCTTCTTCGTATTTTATTTCACCCTTTTTAAACCGGTTGATAAAATCTCCGCCTCCGCTCACCCATGGGATAAATGAGATAAACCGCAGATTCAGCCAGGACTGGGAACCTGCCAGGGAAATGGGAGTCTCCCCATTTTCTTTCAAAACACTGCAGCAATTCAGGAAATCATTCCAGGTTACAGGCACTTCCAGATTATATTTCTCAAATGTATCTTTCCAGTACCAAAACAGCTCGCAGTATCTACCATCCGGGTACAGGTACAGGCTGCCGTCGTCAAACTTCAGGAAATCCAGGCATCCGGCATTGAATTTATCATACATATTCATCCGTTTCAGTTCTGCTTCGATATTAACCATCTTGCCGTCTCCTGCCAGCTCCGCAGATAATGTGCCGTTTGGAATCTGAAACAGGTCAGGCAGCTCCCCTCCGGCAATATATAATTTCAATTTATTTAAATACTGGTCATGATCCGGGATTGTTTCTACCTCCCAGGTAAAATTCGGATTGATCTCTGCCTGATATGCTTTCAGCGCATCGTCCCACACCCAATAACTGGCGTTTGCTTCCGTAAGCTGGGTATAGATTTTAACGTGGCGTTTCGGCTTTTCCTCATTACCACCGTTTTTCGTACCTGCCTCAGCGGCGGACTGCGCCGCTGCAGGCTGGGCCGAGCCTGTCCCCTCCTTGGCCGGTCCTGCCTGCGTATCTGCGGCCCCTTCCTTTGATGTTTCCGGCCCATTCGTCTGTGTTTTCGCCCCGCAGCCGGCCATTGTCCCCATCAATATCACCGCCGCCATTCCCAATGACATCAAACGTCTTCTCCTCATAATTTTTCCTCCTTACTCCTTCAATCCTCTTGCAATTGATACATTTCTTATCTTCAAACTGCCGTCCGTCACGCTGACCGCCAGGCTGTCACCGGGCTTTTGATACATCCTGGTATTCAGCGCGGTTCCATTCACATAAATGGTTGCAATCGTACCATCCACGATCAGCCGTATATTATAAAGTTCACCCGGACACAGCCTTACCGGTCTTTCCAGTCCTAGGTTCATACACTGGGGCCATGGAAAATTAGGAGATTTATCAAACACCATCCTGTTTTCCCCCACCAGAAATTTAAATTCATAGGCAGTTTTTGTCTCTTCGTCTTCATACAGGCGGACTGCAAAATCCCTGGTTCCCTTTTCAAATACAATATCTGCCTCAAAACTGTAAAGATCCCCGCATTCCTGCAAAAGAACGGCCTCCTGTCTGGAATCTTCCGTCTCTATCTTCCACTCCTGTCCGGCCCTTTCCCGTTCCCCAAATGCGGCCCAAACCGTATCCGGCGCTTTCACACCCAGGGTCTTGTCATCCCTTTGGAATATTTCATGAGCGACAAGGGCTCCGCCCCACTGGAAATTATTTTTATCGTCATCCCCTTCTCTGGTGGGCACCCATCCGAATAATATTCTCTGTCCCCCTACCTCAAATGTCCGTCCCGCATAATAGGCCCTGCCGTCAAATGCATCGTCAACCGGTGCTTTCCACGGCCCTTTCAGGCTTTTGCTCATGCGGTAAACGATTTTTTTCTTATCACTGTACTCCGAATTCAGCAGATACCACCAATCCCCGATTTGAAACAGATCCGGCATCTCATGCATGGTAAATATCCCCGGCGCCCAAAAGTCCCCTTTAAACTCCCAATTTTCCAGATCCTCTGAGGTAAAATAAACATTACAGCCGTTGATCACTTTTTTACCATCCAGTTTCCTGGCCCCCAGGATCAGCCAATATTGCTTCTCTTCCTCATTCCAAAATACAAAGGGATCTCTCCAGTCATTGGGATCATATCCGGGCTGCGGATCAAAGCGCATCTTATCTTTGGTCTTATCCCAATGAATCAGGTCATCGCTGACCGCATGCATCAATACCTGGGATGGCTTTCCCTCCGCTTCATATTCCCGGTTAAAACCGGTATAAAATGCATGAAACCTGCCCAATGCCTGAAAAATGCTCCCCGCATAGATATACTGGTCCTGAGCCTCGTACTCCCCCCGCTTCAGCACCTCTCCATAATCTTCAAAATGTACAAAGTCCTCTGTTACTGCCAGAGACCAGCCAAACGGCTGCCCCTCCCGCAAAGGCCTGGGATTTCTCGTATCCCTCTGATGGAATACGTAAAACTTCCCATCATATCCAAACGGCATACAATCCCCAAACCAATGGCCCTCAGGCTGATAATATAATTTCTGCATTCCTCTGTAAACTCCTTCCCGTTGTGATTTTCTGTCTTCATTATAACAAAGCGGCGTCCTGGGATAAATCCAAAGTATTTATCCTCTTCTTTCGCGGTTCCTGTATAATATTTTTGTCTTTTTATATGATTATTTTGTCTATATTTACCATTAATTTGACATTTACGCCACATTTTTGTACTATTTATTATAATAAATGCGAGAATCCCATATCAAAGTGCGTTTGAGAAAGAAAGCGGTGAAACATGGCACAAAAAATCCATTTTTTTAGAAATATGTCCATACGCAATAAGCTGCTGTCATATTTTTTTCTAATCATTGCAATGATCAGCGTTTTCGTTTTTCTGCCCATTTACATGAAGACTTTATCCATTTTAAGGAGCAGTACCCAGCAGCAGGCCATCGATGCCGTCATTCAGACTTCCACCGCCCTGGACAACACATTAAACAGCATCTGCTACATGGCTGACTTCATATCTTACAGCACTGAAATCCAGTCCATCCTGACCGAAAAGCTGGATGATCCCTACGAAAGCTATGCCGACGTGCCGCCTTCCTATTTTTCCACAGCAGAACGCGTACTGATTACAAACTATTCTTCCAATAAATTAAACACCATTAACATTTTTGCAGATAACGGTATGATTTTTGAGATTCCCAACAGGATTCCCACCTTTAGCGGTGAAGAGATTTCAGTTATAAAGGAGCTGGCCGAATCCAACAGCGGTAGGATATCCTGGCATTTTTTAAGGGATAGGGAATTCTGTCTGCTGAAGGAAATACGCAATATTACGACTACCAGAAATTTAGGGGCTCTGACGATCTCCGTTAAGAAGAACTATCTGGACAGCAGCATCAACCAGTCTTTTATCTCTGGAAAAGGCAATCTGCTGATACTGGATTCAGATGGGAATTACATCTGCGGAAAGGCTTACACCCCTGATTTATACCGCAGTTTATCCCTTCTGGATCCCTCCTCCTCATCGTTTTCAAATATCGAATATGAAGGCAGCCCTTTTCTCGTGACCGCCAATGCCCTTCCTGATAAAGGGCTGGTGGTGTACGGCCTCATTTCAGAAGATGCCCTTTACGGCCAATTAAACCAGCTTTTCCGGTGGGCCGCCTCTTTTGTGGTTATCATGACCGGCGTGGTGTCTTTTGTGGTGATCTTTTTTTCCAATTCCCTGATCCGTCCGCTTCACAATATGGCCAACTCCATGGACATCGCCGCCAAAGGGGATTTTACGGTTTCTCTCCCCATTGAAAGTGACGACGAAATCGGCCAGCTGAGCCGCCATTTCAATTCCATGATCCAAAAAATCAACAGCCTGATTGACAACGTATATAAAAAAGAACTTCTCTATAAGGATGCTGAATTTAAAATGCTCCAGGCACAGATCAACCCGCATTTCATATACAATGTGCTGGATACCATCAGTTGGACGGTCCAGCTAAACGGAATGCCGGAAATTTCCAAAATGGCATCGGCCCTCAGCCGCCTGATGCGGATCAGCATCAACAAAAACCAAAACATCACCTTAAAAGAGGAACTTTCCTGTGTCCAGGACTATCTTTTGATCCAAAAAATCAGATATCAGGATAAGATAAGCGCGGTGATCGATGTGGATGAACGTCTGAACGATCTGGTCATTCCCAAACTGATTCTGGAACCCATCGTGGAAAATGCGGTTGTTCACGGGCTGGAGGGAAAAGTAGGAACAGGACTGATCCTGGTCAAAGGCGAACTGACTTCCGGCACTGTTATTTTCACCATCAAAGACAATGGAATCGGCATCACTCAGGAACGTTTGGAAGAAATCTGGAGCAGCCACTCCAAATCCAACAGCACCCATACCGGCCTTGGATTTTTAAATGTCCACAGCCGGATCCAATACATCTACGGATCGGATTACGGCCTGGAAATCAAGTCCCAGCGAAACAGCGGAACCACAGTTACCATCCGGATCCCCTTTATTTCCCTGCCGGATCTCAGAAAAAAGAATAACCCGGACGCCGTGTAAAAAATAATCCGCACAAGGCGCCATGGGATGGAGGTTAAAATGAATCTGAAAGTGTTAATTGCAGATGATGAAATCATGATACGGAAAGGATTGGCCGCATTTCCCTGGGCAGAAAACGGATACGAGCTTGTAGGACAGGCAGAAAACGGTGAAGAAGCGCTTTTGATGACCCGGGTGCTTTCACCGGATATCATAATCAGTGATATAAAGATGCCGG
>JAGZXV010000111.1 GCA_018378255.1 Clostridiaceae bacterium
TTGTTGATGAAGAGCTTGCCATGGGTGGTGGGCGACAGCTCGGTCAGGGAAGGCAGGCTGTAGATATTGCCGTCCGGGGCAGTCAGCTGTTTGCGGTACTCGTCGTTGCTGTCCAAAAGGTGTTTTACGTTGGGAGCGTACTGTTCGATCAGGTCATTTAACGGGATCAGCATGCCCTGGGAGCCGTATTTAATCACATCCACATCGGTTAAAATAGCCTGGCCATAAAATGCATCCGGCAGCTCTCCTGCGAACAGAAGTCCTTTTTTCTCTTTCCAGCCGTCTTCCGAGCTCATGTTCCATTCGATATGCACTCCGGTGTTTTCCTCTAACTTCTGGAAGAATTCCAGCTCCGAGAAATTTTTGTTGTGCCTTGATTTAGCTGCCATTTCATAGGTGACCGGTTCATTGACAATAGGCAGGCCGGCGGCATTAAACAACTCTTTTTCAGCTGCGGCGGAACTTTCCCCTGAAGACCCGCCCTGGGCTGTGGTTGGGGCCGTTGTGGCGGCAGGCGGCGCTGCGGTTGCCTGTGTGGTTTTCTGCGGCACGCAGGCAGTCATCATTCCGGCCGTCATGGCTGTTGTCAGAACTGCGCATAAAATTCGTTTCTTGTTTTGTTTCATGATACATCCTCCTTATTCATTATATAGCTTGTTAATATGACTTGTATCTATAGCTTGTATCTATGACCATCATCCCTTGACAGCTCCCACCATAACTCCTTTGGCGAAATATTTCTGAAGGAACGGGTAGATAACCAGTACGGGAAGGGCGGATACGATAATTAAACCGTATTTAATTAATTCGGCGGCTTTTTGCTGTGCCATCATGCTGTCGATGTCGGCCATCATATCAGCGGATGCCTGGTTCTGGACCAGAATACCGCGGAGCACCAGCTGCAGAGGGTAAAGGCCCTCATCCCGCAGGTAAACCAGGCCGTTCATGAATTCATTCCAGTGGGCGACGCCGTAATAAAGGACTAAAACGGCCACGATGGATTTGGACAGCGGCATTACAATCTTACAGAAGAATTTGAAATGGCTGCATCCGTCGATTGCGGCCGCTTCATACAGTTCTTCCGGAATGTTGTTCTGGATGTTGGTCTTTGCGATAATCACGTTGAATACATTGATTGCCGGAAGAAGAACCATAACCCATGGCGTGTCATACAGATGAATATTCTGCATTAATATGTAAGTGGGCATCAGGCCGCCCTGAAAGTACATGGTGAACATCATAAAAAAGGTTAAAAATCTGCGGCCGCAGAAATCTTTTCTGGACAGCGGATAGGCGAACATCATGGTGAGCACAATGTTTATGCAGGTTCCCACCAGGGTATAGAATATGGTGTTTCCATATGCACGCCAGATTTTAGTATCTTCAAATATTTTTTGGTATCCCAGGGTATTGAATCCCTTGGGCCAGAAAACAACCTGGCCTGTATTGATGAAATCCGGGTCCGAAAAGGATGCGATTACAATAAAGTACAGCGGATAGAGCACCAATATGGTGATGAGGCCCAGCAGGGTGTAGTTGAAAATATCAAAGATAATATCACTTTTACTCTTCATTTTCAGTTTTGCTAACATCTGTTCCACCTCCTACCATAAACTGTTTTCGCTGGTTTTTTGAGCGATTTTATTGACAGTTACCAGCAAAATGATGTTGATGATGTTGTTAAACAAACTGATGGCGGCAGAGTAGCTGTACTGGGCATCGATCAGACCGATTTTGTAAATGTAGGTCGGTATGATCTCGCTGGCCGATATATTTAATCCGTTCTGCATCAGATAGGCTTTCTGGAAACCGATGTTCATGACCTTTCCCATTTCCATTATCAGCATCATGGTGATTGTTGGCATGATGCCCGGAATATCGATATTGCGGATGATCTGCCATTTGTTTGCGCCGTCTATTCTGGCCGCTTCATATAAGTCGGTGCTGATTCCGGCTAAGGCCGCTATGTAGATGATGGCGCTCCATCCCGCATTCTGCCAGACGCCGGACAATACGAAAATCGGGCGGAACCAGGAAGGCTCTCCTAAAAAGAATTTCGGATCCCCGCCGAATAATGTTATCATATTATTGATTAATCCGGTACGGGGCGATAAGAAAATGTACAGCATACCGGTTAAAACAACGATAGAAATAAAATGCGGACAGTAGGTTACCGTCTGAACGAATTTTCTAAACCGCTGATTTTTCATCTGGTTTAAAAGAATTGCCAGAAGGATTGGAAACGGAAATCCCACCAGGATTTGTAAGAAACTGAGGGACAACGTATTTTTGATCAAAGGCCAAAACTGGTAGGATTCAAAAAAACGTTTGAAATACTTAAACCCGACCCATTCACTCCCCCATATACCCTTGCTTGCATAGAAATCTTTAAATGCAATCTGTACCCCGTACATAGGGAGATAGTGGAATACGATAAAATAAATGACAGGCAGCGAACACATAAGAAGAAGCTGCCAGTCTTTCCGGACCGCCTTTTGGATTCGGACCGGCAATGGTTTTTTTGTTTGCTTATTCGACAATTGCCACACCTCCTGGTACGATTATATGTATGCAAAGTGTATAATTACAATGTTCATTTTTTAGTGTATAATACAATATTTATATAAAAAAACGCATAATAAGCAGCTGAAAGGTTTAAAAATGCCCATAAAACCGTTGGTTTTTAAATTAAGAGTATACAATTTTTACTAGATAGGCATTTTTTTGATGGTTGCAAAGACCGGGGTTGATTGCTACAATTGATGTAATGATTCAGGCTTTGGAAAGGCTGGATGGGGGGACATCTATGCGTGGATTAAAATTCGATAAACTGTTCTTTAAATTTTTGCTTTCTTATTTACTTGTGCTTTTGATTCCCGTTTTGCTGATTAACGGTTTATTTGGGTATCGTTTTATACGTGCCTACCAAAAAGAGATACAGGCCCAGGTAGATGTGGATTTAACTCATTTTGGAGATACCATTGATTCTGAGATGCAGACCTTGGCAAGAACTGTGGACCAGATGCATCTGCTGATGGACTTTAACGGTTATCACTTTGATGACAATCCGCTGGAGGGGCGGCGTTATGTGAATAATCTTTCCATTTACTGTACGACGAATCCGTTTATCCGCGAGATGGCCTTATATCTTCAAAACGAAGATTATATGTACATAGACCAGTCTACCTGTAAGGTGGATTTCTTTTTAGAGCGTTTATACCGGTTTGAGGATACTGATCCGGACCGTTTGAAGGATCAGCTGGTTCATGGAGAACGGCGGATGGTTCTGCCCGCCCAGTTGGTGAAGACGCCGGGAAAAGATGTGGAATATATTACGGTGCTGGAACCTCTGTATACGGATTACCAGACCATCAAAGGAACCTGTATCTTTTTTATAGAAGCAGATACCATCAGAAACCGGATTCACAACCAGCTGGGTAAATATGGGGTTGTGCTCTCCATAGAAGACCAGGACAAAAACCAGTTATTCACCTCGGATGCAGAGTTTGAGAGGCTTGATGAAGAAGAAGAAAAAAAGGAGTTTTTTACGTCTGTCCACGTATCGGACCAGACGGGATGGATCTATACCGCCCATGTGCCCAGGGACCAGGAATTTTTGCAGAAGATCAATACGATTAACCGGGAGCTGCTGTTCATCACCATACTGGTACTATTGCTGGCGGGGCTGCTGATTTCTGTTTTGATGCGCATGAATTATTCGCCGATCCGCAGGCTGGGGGAGAAGGCTTCTTCTCTGTTAAACAGCCCGAAACAAAAAGGGGAACTGGAAACCATATCAAGCACCCTGGATTTTCTGTCTGACCAGAACCAGTATTTGTCGGCGAAACTGAAAAGCAGTGCTGCGGCCATTAAGAGCAACCGGATTCATAAGCTGCTGACCGGCCACTATATGAGCCGGGATGACTTCAACCTGGATGTCCAGGATTTAAATATGGGCTATCAGAATGACTGGTTTTTTGTGGCAGTGGTTCAGGTTCACGGTAAAATCGAAGATTATGATGCTTTTGCCCTGCGCCTTCAGGAACTGCTTTCAGGTTCTATGGAAAGTTTCTATACATTTACGCCGGAACCGGATAAGATCATTCTGATTAACGGAACGAAGAGGGAACTTTTAAAAAAGGTGGAAAAGGCCCTGGAACAGATGAGGATATCCGTAAAAGAGGAATCCCATATGGAGCTTACCATAGGCGTGGGCAAGCTCTACTCCGGCACTCTTTCCATTCCCCGTTCCTATCTGGAGGCCCGCAGCGCTTTGGATTACCGCTTTGTGAAGGGAAATGGAAACACGATCCTCTATAAAGACCTGTTAGTTGGGGATAATGCCGCATTTCCATATCCCAAAAGCCAGTTTGAACAGTTAAAAGATGCCATTGCCCAGTCAGATCAGGACATGATCCACGCCAGTGTGAGTTCCCTGATCGATTATATACAGAGAAAAAATCTGCCCTTGTTTGTGGCAAAGGGGATTTGTTTTGACATACTCAGCTTGTTTATTGAAATATCGGCTTCTTTCCACTATACATTATCAGATACGGTAGATCTTTCGGGGCTCATGCATCTGGACACTGTGGATGACGTAATCCGTCTGATCCAGCAGTTGAACACGGAGTTTGTATCCCAGCCGGTCAGCCAGCCGAAACAGGATTCCGACCGGCTTTTGGAGGATATCATTTTATATATTAAGGAAAACTGTCTTCGCTGTGATTTTTCGATCCAGGAAACAGCAGAGCATTTTAATATGCTGCTGCCCAACTTAAGCCAGTTTTTTAAAGAGAAGACCGGGCAGAATGTTCTGGATTACAGTACGGATTTCCGCATGGAGAGGGCAAAAAAACTGCTGTCTGATCCCAAGCTCACGCTTAAAGAGATCAGCCAGCAGGTAGGCTACTATAATGTTTCCAGCTTTATACGCCGTTTTAAACAGTTAAACGGCGTCACTCCGGGAGATTACCGCAAGCAGAAGCGGTGATACAAACGGGTTTACCAGTAGAGTACGGTCCCTCCTGTCTTTGGCTGCCCAGGTTCGAAGACGAGCACGGTGCCCAGACCCATATAGCCGTCTGCACTCAGCATCTCATTGGCGGAGGCGATATCTTTATGGCCGATGATCACCACATAGGTTTTGCCGTTAAATGTAATTCTGAGCCCGTGAGCGTCCTCTTCCGGCAGAATAAGTCCTCTGGCCGGAGATGCGACCTCCAGGCGGGTCACTTCAGGCTTAATATAAGTTCCTCTTTTACCGCCTGCAATAACGGTTATCAGGCAGCAGCAGCCGTTCTTTTTCCGGGATAACGTGAGGGTGTGGTTTTGTTCCATCTGGTTGTAGTTTCTGGACAGCCGGGTGGAGGTGACGCCGGCATTGGAAGCCTCGTTCCCATTAAAGATAAAATCGGCTTCCACATTCCGTCCAGTATAATGGGCGGAATTTTCCTGTTCTGACAGTTCAACGGTTCCGTCCGGGTTGAAATGGTAATTTTGCTGGTAAGTATGTTCTGAGGAAGAGTAAAATTCATCCGCAACCACATAGAGATCAGTTCCGATAGCCAGCACTTTACGGTTAATGTAGACATCCCCCAGCCCTTCCTGAATATATCCCCCGTGACCGCCCTGTACCAGGGTGAAGTTTCCCTTCCGGCAGTATGGCTGGCGGTAAGCGGGAGCCAGGCCGCTGACGCCCCATGCGTCCAGACAGGTGAGATAATCCCTTCCGTCTACGGTGGGCGTGTTGTGGCTGACCGCATTTTTAAGGTTATACCGGACAGGCCCTCCTACATAGTGGTACCGGCCGGGATCCATCAGAATGTCTTCTCCGCCCAGAGCCAGATCGATATGAAGCTTATCCGAATGCCCATGGCCGCCGCCCAGGCTTCCGCAGCGGAAGTGGAAGAAATCGTCTTCTTCAGTCCAGCCGGATCTCAAATAGAAGTTTCCGCTGCTGCAAAGGGCCTTAATGAGATAATCCGGCGCCTGAGGTTTTATCGCTTCATATGCCTTCACCCCGTCTTCCAGATAATCCCAGACCCCGTCAAAATCCATATGTTCATAAGCGCCGTATTTTAATACGGGATCGTCGAACAGATAAGCGCTTTGTGCCAGCAGATCCCTGAGGTCGGTTTCGTCGCTGTCACCCTGGGCGATCTGACAGTGGTTTGGCTTTTTCCATGCCAGATTAGCCTGGGCCATCAGGTGCGCTTTATGTACAAAACTCTCCGGCATTAAAAAACCGTAACGTTTTGCCAGGCGGAGCGCTTCTATACTGCAGTGAAAGACTTCATTATGATACATGGGGGACTGTTCCCACTGAACCCCGTCATCCATGATCTGAACCCTTAACCCTTCGTCCAGGCGGTTCACGGCAGTTTCTATCCAGGTTTTCGTCTCCCCGGTTTCCGGTTGTTCAGTTCCAAAAGACAGGGCTAACCCGATCTCTAATAATCCCCTGCTTTCGATTACGCCCCAATTGCTTTTGATCTGGAAATACTTGTAGGATTCCATCAGATAACGGGCATGGGTGATCAGACAGTTTACATAAAGTTCCATTAACTCTTCGGTTACAGCAGGGCTGTCTTTAAAATAAGCCATGGCTTTTACCCAGGTTTCAGCCCGGATTCCAGCTTCGATGCTGCGCCATGTGGTTTCCTTCGTGCTCTCATTCAGCGGATTTTCTTTAATCCAGGATTTTAAAAGGTCTGCAAATGTATCTGCATAGGTTTCGTTTCCGGTTAAAGCGTAAGCCTGCCCCAGGCAGATGAAAAATTGATGGCGGTTGAACTGAAAGATGAATTCCGGGTCATCTCCCGGCATATAATCCCAGCGGGCAGGGCCGTCAAAGTGAACAGGTTCATAGGTGCGCTCCATATCCCAGCGCAGATCGAACAGGAACGTATGATTGACGGCATCATCCGCGATGCGCATAATATGGCTGACTTCTTCCGGCCAGTTGGTTTTACAGTAATCCCCACACCAGGCCATCTGGGCGGAAGAGATGTAATTGTTTTGATTGTCAAAATAGGATTTGTACATAATGATACCTCCATCGTTATTGTAAGTTTAGTATATAACGGTGGAGGCAATTAGGAAATGTACATTTTATTCGATTGATATACAATTTTTTGATTATTCAGATTTATGGGACGGGGAGGAACCGTTCTGCATTTCATTGATCTTTACCAGCAGTTCCTGGGCCTCCCTGGTTTGCTTTTCAATCATTTCCGAGTCGGGAATTTCAATATCATGGATCAGCACGTTGCGCATCTTTCTGAGGGACGCGATTTTGCCCAGCGCATCCTGGCTCAGGATATTGAGCCGCTTCAATGAGTTTATATTAAAGGCCCCGCGGCTTCGGGGCGCATTCTTGTATGTGATCCGGTTCAATGTATTTTCCAGACGTACCCACTGGGTAAAAAATTCGTCCACGGCCAGTCGCGTTTTTTCATCCGTCATGCTCTCATCAGAACGCAGTTCCCGGTAACTTTGATAACGTTTCTCACTTCCTGTAATAATCTGGTCTATGATCTGCTGGGAGATGTTTCTGCGGTCCTTTTCAAACTTCACGGATTTTAAAATCGGTTCAATTTCTTTAACAGTTGTTATTTTCAAATGGCTGAGCAGCTTGAAAAGCAGTTCCACGTTGCCCATCCGCAGTTCTATATCTTCCGGCCGGAAGTTATTGCTCAGATAATTATAGAGGTAGGAGGCCAGGTCATACTGGCTGACAAATGAGGTGCTCTTATTCCGAATCCGCTCATTTCCCGCGTTTTGAAGGCGTTCCAGGGCGATTTCACCGGTCAGCACCAGGCCGTTCAGTTCATCGATGATGGCCAGTTCCTCTTCGGATAAGGTTCCCTGAAGCGGTTTGTAGATCAGATCATGCTCCACCTCGGACCAGGCGTGCATTAAAACGGAAGCGACCTGGATCTCGATGCGGGCGGCCGCATATTTGAGCTGGGAGGCGTCTAAATGTTCTTCCCTCATATGGGCGCGGTAATGGTTAGCCCAATAGCCGGAAAATCGTTTATTATAGGAAGGGGGCTTTGACTGTTCGGGAAACTGCTTTGTTTCCAGGACTACGAATAAATCGGCGATCAGGGCATTGGCTTTCTCCCGGTCACCCGGGAAGTATAAAGAAACCCTGACGCCGGATAAGTCGGCAATATCCTCATAAATTTCCCGCATATTCTTATAGGCGGTTTCCCTTCTCGCATTCCTTCTGAGAACTTTGCTTTTCAGCCGGCCGGGGTTTTTGGCGCGGGAAGTGACAATGGCGCGGATACCGGCAGACTGAAGGGCGTCTTCTAACTGCTTTGCGGCCAGCCGGCCGGCAGTTTCGTAGAATTGGAAGCGCCTTTTATAATTTTCTATAAATTGGTTGACTAAGTCCATTTTAGCCTCCTTATTGCTTGGCGTGTGTTTGGCTATATTATAGCTCAATTGGGTTTATATCTGCAACAAAAGGTTTTATTGTAATTTCTTACATATTTGTAACTGTTCAGAATGGTTCATCTCCTTAACCGAAAAAGCCGGTCAAAAAGCATCGGATGTCCATCCGAGGTGAAAATTGGTGAAGAAATGTTACATATATTTTTATTTGATCCATGTGCAGCTTATGATATACTGAGTTCATGATTTTGGAGGAGCTTTGGAAAGGGAGGTAATAAAATGGCTGGAATAGCCCTGCTCCTGCCCGATGCGCTGCTGTGCAGGCAGGCGGAAGAGATTATAAAAAGGAAAAAACACCATGTGGTGTACATTAAAGAAACCACCATTGACACGGTAGTGCTGGAGGCGAGAAACGCGATTGCAAAAGGGGCCAACATCGTCATTTCCAGGGGAAGCCAGGCCAGCGCGGTAAAACAGCATACCAATGTTCCTGTGGTGGAGATTGAGCTGACGGCCCAGGAACTGGGAATGTCGATTGTTAAGGCGAAAAAAATTTTAAAAAAGAAAAAGCCGGTGATCGGAATCTTTTTCTGGAAAGGCATGCTGTGCGATACTTCTAATTTTGAAGAGCTGTTCGATGTTAAAATCATAAGGCGGGATTTAAACAACGACAGGGCCTGGGTGGAAGTGGTGGAAGAAGCCATCGTCAGGGGCATGGACTTTTTAATCAGCGGGGAACAGTGCGTCAACTATGCCAACCAGAAGGGGATTCCCGCCATGCTGTTCCGTACCACGGGCGAGGCGCTTCAGGTCGCGTTAAACAATGCGGAAAAGATGTACTATACATCCCAGGTGGAACAGCAGAGTTATGCCCAGTTCATATCCGTTCTGGACAGCGCATTTAATGGAATTATCAAGACGGATGCGGACGGCAGTGTTCTTTTGATGAACCGGATGATGGAGCAGCTTTTAAAGGCGTCTTCAGAAGAACTTTTAGGCAGGCATATTACGGAAGTGCTGGAAGGGCTGGACCAGGATTCCTTCGGCCAGGTGCTGAATGGCTCTATGGACAGCTACTCCACATTTATCAATACAAATTACCAGGCCCTTGTGGTGGTGGTGGAACCGATCGCCGTAGACGGCGTGATCACAGGTACGATAGTATCCTGCAATATGATGAAGCGGCTGAACTGGGACCGGGAAGAGAATATGAGGGAGCAGTTTCTCCGCGGATTTGTGGCAAAGGGCAGCCTGGACGAGCTGGCCGTCAGAATGCCCAGCCTCAAAAATGTGGTGGATTTAGCCAAACTCTATGCCCAGTCTGCCAGCCCCATTCTGGTGGAAGGCAAAACGGCTCAGGAACTGGAAGATTTATGCCAGGGAATACATAACTACAGCCTTAGGAGAAACGGGCCGTTTCTGGTGGTCAATGTGGCTGGCATCCGGGAGGATGACCAGATGAAAATCCTTTTTGGAGAAGGGGAAGATAAGGGCCTTCTGATGCAGGCCAATTACGGTACAATTGTGATCCGGGCCATTGATAAACTGACCTTGAACGCCCAGTATCATCTCTTACAGGCCATACGTAAAAAACGCCGGATTTCCTCCATTGTAGATAATGACAATGTGCAGGAACTGGATGTCAGGATCATTGGCTGCACATCGAAAAAGCTGGTTGAACTGAAGCGGAACGGTAAGATGAGAAAGGATCTGTACTATCTTCTCCAGACATTCCGTCTCACTGTCCCGGAATTTTCGGAGAGAAAAGAGGATGTAAGGATACTGGTAGAGGAATATGTGAAAAAGTATATGGATCTGTATTCCAGGTTTCATATTCTCACCGATGAGGCCAGGGATGTGATCGTCAATTATTACTGGGAAGGCAACGACCTGCAGCTGGAAGCATTTTGTGAACGCCTGATCCTGACTACCAGACGGAGAAAGATCACTGCCGATTATGTAAATTATCTGCTGGATGATTTATACAATATGAGGGATAAGGATGAATTTGAAGAGCAGCCCATCGGAGAACTTCTGACAGGTGAGCTGGAAAACCTGAAGGCAGCACTGGAAAAGTACGGCGGGAACAGGATTTTAACGGCAAAAGCTTTAAATATCAGCACGTCTACCCTTTGGAGACGGATGAAAAAGTACAATTTAGACTGATAAAAAATTTCATTTAGAAATGTCATTGACATGTTTGAAATGAATCTGAAACGAATAAATTTCAATAAAGAACCTATGCATAATTTGTATAAAATGCATAGGTCCTTCTTGTTTGTTGTGTCAATTGCACGAAAAGAGCATTTTAAATATAATAAAAACAGTTAAAAACAACTAAAACAAATAAATTGGAGGGAGGTTACAAGATGAAGAATAATGATGCATTTAAGGGCCAGAGAGTGAAAAGCAAGCTTTATTATAAACGGGCGGCAATTCCATATCTGTTATTACTGCCGGTGGTGTTATTCGTTGCATTATTCATGCTTTGGCCTATGCTTAACGTATTTATTATGAGTCTTCAGAATTATGTAGTGATTAAACCTAAGGACAGGGCATTTATAGGGTTCCAGAACTACATTGAGATATTTACCAACGACAAACTGTTTTTTAAAGGACTTAAAAACTCCGCCGTATGGGTGTTTGTCAGCGTATTCTTCCAGACCATACTGGGCTTCTGGCTGGCATATCTGCTGAATAAGAAATTCAAGGGCAGAGGTCTTTACCGTGCATTGGTGCTTTCGCCGTGGGCGGTAGCGGGCGTTATGGTAGGTATTATCTGGAGCCTGATTCTGGGGGAGACCTACGGGGTGTTAAACGATGTGCTTCAGAAACTTGGCATCATTGAGAGAAACATATCCTGGTTTTCCAGCGGCAGCCGGGCCATGACAGCGGCTATTATGGCGAATATCTGGAGAGGTATCCCGTTCTTTACCATCAGCTACATATCGGCCCTATCAAGCATATCAGAAGATATCTATGAATCGGCCAGAATCGACGGGGCCGGCACAGGCGTGATCTTATTCAAAATCACCATTCCTATGATTAAGGATACCATCGTGCTCACAACCCTGCTGCGTGCTATCTGGACCTTTAACGCAGTGGATCTGATTTACAGCCTGACTTACGGCGGACCGAACAACGCAACCATGACGATGCCGCTTTATATCATGCAGATGTTTAAGGGCGAACTGAACTATGGCTATGCATCCGCTCTGGCAGCGATTGCCACCCTGATTATGATGGTGGTGGCCTTTATCTATATTACCGGAAGCGGTATGGGAAAGGAGGAGATGTATTAATGGATATCAAGCAGAAAAGAAGGATCGCCAGGGTATTCTGGCTCCATATTCCGTTGGCATTCTTCATTATCATCACTCTGGCGCCTTTTTACTGGATTCTGGTCACCTCTTTAAAGACCAGTACGGAAGTATTTGCAAGGCCCATCACATACTGGCCTAAAGTGCTCACCTTTGATAATTATAAATACCTGTTCGAGAAGCTGGGATTCAGCAGATATTTCATGAACAGCTTGATCGTATCTGTTTCCACCACATTTATCGTCAGCATGCTGTCGCTGATCGGCGGTTATGCCATGTCCCGTTACCGTTTTAAGGGGAAAGGCTTTGTATATGTGCTGCTTTTATTCACACAGATGTTCCCGGCCGTAGTGCTGATGATCCCTCTGTTTGAAACGATGAATAAGCTGCGGTTAATCAACACCCTTCCATCCCTTATCATCACATGTTCGGTGACAAACCTGCCGTTCTGCCTGTTTATGATGATGGGGTATTACAACTCGATTCCAAGGTCATTGGAAGAGGCCGCCCAGGTGGACGGAAGTTCCCTGATGGGAGCCGTATTCAAGATTCTGCTTCCTACCATGCGGCCGAGCATCGTGGCTACCGGAGCTTATGCATTTATCAACTCCTGGAACGTGTTCATCTATGCCACGGCATTTATTACGAAAAAAGATAATTACACGATTCCTCTGGCATTAAATGTGTTCCAGGGCGAATTCAACACCAACTATTCCGGCCTGGCGGCAGGCTGTGTGGTTGCGCTGATCCCCGTATTGGTGATCTTCGCATTCATTCAGAAGAACCTGGCGGGCGGAGCTACAAGCGGAGCGGTTAAGGGTTAAAAACATTAAATATTATAATATTTTTTAAGGAGGATATTCTATGAAAAAGTTATTGGCATTAGCATTGGCATCAGGTATGTTGGTAAGCAGTATTACAGGATGCGGCAGCAAGCAGGAAGCGGCTCCCGGCACAACGGCAGCAGGGGCTGCAGGTTCGGAAACTGCGAAGGAAACGGCAAAAGAAACGGCAAAAACGGCTTCCAAGGATAGAGAAGTCATTGAGTTCTGGTTCCATGCGGCGGATGAAAAGAATAATGAAATTTATGAATCCATATTCGAAGAATTTAATAATTCCCAGGATTTATATGAAGCCAGATATACGGGATTTGCCAATAAAGACTTCCCTGACAAATTCGCTATGGCCATTGCCACAAACACCATGCCTGACGTGGTGAGCTTAGGCTTTTCCAATGTTATGACCTATGTTGCCCAGGATGCACTGATCGATGTCAACGACTATTTTGAAGGATGGGAAGACAAAACCAAGATTGCGCCGTCCATGGTTGAGACATTAAAAGAGCTGGGCGGAGGCAAACTTTACGGAGTACCGTATAACTATAATCAGGAAATTTCATGGTACAATACAAAATTCTTTGAAGAAAACGGCATTGAAGTTCCTAAGACACAGAAAGAATTCCTGGCCCTCTGTGAGAAATATGCGAATCCTGACGCAGGAACGTATTTCTACAGCCTCAGAGGTGTAAAACCATATGATAACCTGTTAGGCTGGATCTTTACATATGCAGACGGCGGCGGCTATAATGGTTCCTATTTTGATGAAAACGGCAACTGTATTATCAATAAGCCTGAATTCGTGGAAGCTCTCGACGTATACGCTTCTATTTATAAAAACGGATGGGTTTCCGGCGACTGTGTAAACAACGGATTTAATGAAATGGTGGCTGAATTCGGTTCCCAGACAGCGATGTACATCATGCATAACTCTTCTTCCAGATCTTCTCACGTGAGCAACTTAGGAGACGGCAATTTCGACGCCGCAAAAGCTCTGGCAAATGATGAAGGAAGATATTATACATCAGCAATCCAGCCTCAGCTCTATGCTGTAACCAATACAAGAGGAGAAGATGCAGATTATACCGGCGCATTCGAACTCTGTAAATATTTATCCAGTGCTGAGACTGTAGAAAAAATCTCCAAGAATTTGGGAAGAATTCCTGTAAACTCAGACAACTATGAGAACCAGTGGTTTAAAGAAGATAAGTTCATGCCTCTGTATCAGGAAATCATGACAGATGAAAACTTCATCCAGATCCAGAACCCATACTGGCTGACCTCTTACTTTAACTTTATCAACAACGATATGACCGCTGATTTCCAGGCAGTACTGCTTGGCGATATGACATCTCAGGAAGCCCTTGACAAATGGGCCGCATTCCTGACAGAAGAACAGGCTGCTTACAAGCAAAACCAATAAGAGGAGGATCTTAAATGAACGAGCAGGTTCTGCTGTTTCAAGATGATTTTTCATCCTTTAAAATAGGTCCTTTCCCATATGATCCGGATCATTCCGCAATGGGAGAATATCACTATTATCCCGTAAAAGGATATACCGGCCAATGGTATGATCCAATCGTATGCACGAACTACCGCGGTCCAAGCTGGCTGATCACCGAAATGAACGGTGTCAAATACATGGAGCAGATGCGGGTCAGAAATCCTCTGACCCGCGGGGTATGCCCCATGCTGGCAGGCGGAGAAGAGGACTGGGAAGACTATGAGGCCGGCGTCAGAATAAGAACATTGGATACAAAAGAAGAAGCGGGGATACTGTTCCGATATCAGACCTCCCTGATGCACTACGCCTTTTATCTGTGCGGCCAGAAAGCCCAGATATGGAAGATCGAGAAGAAAACCAGGACATTGCTGGCAGAGACAAACTACCCGTATAACTGCGATACATATTATGACTTAAAAGTGTGCTGTAAGGGCAGCAGGTTCGTCTGCTCCATAAACGGAGACGAGGTTTTGGACATCAATGACAGCCGTTACGAATATGGAAAAATAGGCCTGTCCAGCTACATGCCCGCGCAGTTTACCAATGTATGGGTGAAAACAGAGAAAGACAGCTATGAAAAGCTGTTGAATAAAAGAAAAGCATATCAGGAGCGTCTGGCTGCAAAACGGCTGAAATATGCCCAGCCAAAGCTTCATAAAGTCATTGACCTTCAGAATTACGGCGCCGCCAGACAGGTGCGTTTTGGTCATTTGATGGGCGGGGATACCTGGTATTTTGTGATGGCCCAGCACCAGAAACGGGTGTTTAAGGACAGATATTCGGTGATCAGCTGCCTGACTGCAGTTAACATGGATAACGGGAATATTTTATGGCAGATCGGGGAGCCGTCAGAGTTAAAGGATAACCAGAATGTAACCGCCGACCTTCCCTTCCAGGTATATGATATCGATCATGACGGAGCGGATGAGGTGATCATATCCAGAGACTTCAAGTTGATGATTTTAAATGGCCGCACCGGCGAGGTGATCTGTTCTGTGGATACTCCATACAATGAAGACCCGGCGGACCAGATCCTGGGAATCGAGTTCCAGAAACACGCCTTTGACCGGGTAAATGTGGACGCAATCCGCATTATCAATGTATCGGGTAACGACAGGCCGTCGGATATCATGATAAAAGACCGTTATGCCAGAATCTGGGTTTATGACAGCCAGCTGAACTTAAAGTGGAAATTCAACCACAACAATACAGGCCATTTCCCATACGCTTATGATTTTAACGGAGACGGAAAAGATGAGATTTTCAGCTGCTATAACATGATAAGCAGTGATGGAAAACTGATCTGGCAGCTTCCCATTGACAGGGATCATACGGATGAGATCATCGTAGGACAGTTTGACCCGGACGGAGAGGAACAGATTGCCATCGTATCCGGATGGGAAGGTTTCATGATCGTTGATAAACAGGGGAACATAAAGGTCCGTGATATCAACGGACACGGCCAGAGAATCAGTACGGCAAACTACTGCCCTGAGAGAAAGGGTCTTGAAATCTGCACTACAACCTATTGGGAATACCAGGGTATCGTCTATCTCTACGACTGCAAAGGCAATGAAATCTGGCATAAAGAGAACGGGAGCAACGGAAATATCATCGCGCCGGTAAACTGGCAGGGCGACGGAACGGAACTGATCCTGCTGAACGGAAATGTGAAGTTTGGCGGAATGGCAGACGGAGACGGGGATGTGGTAGTTACCTTCCCGGATGACGGACACCCCGACCTGTGCGCGGAAGTGATCAATCTCACCGGAGACAGCCGTGACGAGATCGTTTTGTGGGACGCCAATAAGATGTACATCTATACCCAGGACCGGCCGTGTGAAATACAGGATATGGAATATGTTCCTGATAAATACCCGCATTATAATGCGTCAAACTACAGGGGAGAATTCTCCTTTGCCAAATGGATAAAAAAAGAGAAGAAAGAGAACTGATGAATTCAGGCAGGAAGGGGACATATGGTTTTTGAAGTATATTTTTCAGATTATTTAAAGCAGTTCAATGCAATGGAATTGGACCGCTGGAATTATCACTACGGCTGCGTTCTGACAGGGGCCAAATACCTGTATGAGGTGACGGGAAAAGAAGAGTACCTGGAAGCCATTTTAAACTTTGGTAGAAAGTACGTGGATGAAAACGGCGTGATCATAGGCTTTAAGGCAGAGGAACAGAATGTAGACCTGATGGCAAGCGGACGGCTTTTATATTTCCTCTATGACCAGACCGGGGACGAGAAATACATAAAAGGAATCCACAGCATCATGGATGTTTTGAGAAACCAGCCCAGAACCAGCACAGGTAACTTCTGGCATAAAAAGATCTATCCTTATCAGGTCTGGCTGGACGGTTTATACATGGTGCAGCCGTTTTATATGGAATATGAAAAACGGTTTAATCACAAAGAAAATTATTTTGACACTTTAAATCAGTTTAAAAATGTGAGAAAATATCTTTATGATGATGAAAAACATCTGTATTACCACGCTTACGACGAAAAGAAGGAAATGATCTGGGCTGATAAAGAAACCGGATGTTCTCCCTGCTTCTGGCTCAGATCTATGGGATGGTATCTGATGGCTCTCTGTGACTGCTATGAGATATCAGAAGACTTCGATGCGAGAGTGGTGCTGGGAAGCCTGTTAAAAGAGGCGGTAGAGGGGATTCTTCCCTATCAGGACAAGAAATCAGGCCTTTTCTACCAGCTGATCGACCGGGCGGACTTAGAAGGCAACTACCTGGAAACTTCCGGTTCTGCCATGACAGCTTATGCGGTTTTAAAAGGCTGCCGTTTGGGCGTGCTGGATAAAGAAAAATATTTAAAGACAGGCGAATACATCTTAGCTTCCCTGGAGTCGCATAAATCAGCCGTTAAGGATGGTGAAATCCATCTGACCGGAACATGCGCCAGCGCCGGCCTTGGGCCAAAGGATGAGAGGGACGGCAGCCCTGAGTACTATTTAAGCGAAGCGGTAAAGGATGATAACGCCCATGGAGTCGCGACCTGTATGATGGCATACAGCGAATGGCTGAAAATCAAGAAAAATTGGAGGGCCAAATGACAAAACGGGAACGGATCTATAATTTAATAGAAGGAAAAGAAATTGACCGCTGTCCGGCCGGATTCTGGATTCATTTTCCCCAGGAATGCCAGCATGGAGAAGAAGCGGTAAAAGCCCATATCGATTTTATGAATCATACAGATACGGATATTTTAAAGGTCATGAATGAAAATATCCTTTATGACGGCGAAAGCAAGATCATGTGTTTGAACGACATCAGGAAATTCCGCGGATTCTCCAGAAAAGACGGGATTTTCCAGGATCAGATGGAGATCATCAAGAGAATTGCCGACAGCTCAAAGGCGGAGTATCCTATTCTGGCCACGATTCATGGCCTTTTAGCCTCTGCATTTCATGAAACCGGTTTTTCCGGCAACTTTACCAGCATGGGATATTGTCTGACACTTTTCTGCCGGGAACGGCCCAATGAGATGAAGCAGGTTTTTGAAACCATAGCGGAGACATTGATGGAGTTTGTGGACTGTTCGCTGGAAGCCGGGGCGGAGGGTATCTTCTATGCAGCCCTTGGCGGGGAAAAGAGATATTTTACAGATGAAGAATACGAAGAATTTGTCATCCCCTATGAACTTAAAATATATAACCATATCAAAGAAAAGACAAAATTCGACGTGCTTCATATCTGCAAAAGCGGAATTGGATTTGACCGCTATGTGAAACTGAAGCCAACCATTGTCAACTGGGGAGTATACACGAATAATTTCAGCCTGACAGAAGGAAGCGAGCTGTTTAAAGACAGCATCATCCTGGGCGGATTCCCGGACCGTTCCGGCGTGCTGGTGGACGGCACAAAAGAAGAAATCACGGAACACGCCCGGCAGTGCTTAGAGGAAATGAAGGGCAGACGGTTTATCGTAGGCTCCGACTGCACTCTTCCCACCGAGATTTCCTATGACAGGATCAAACATGTGGTAGAAGCTGTGGAGAGATTGGAATCATGAAGATAAAGGAATGGATTGAAAACAATAAAGCCGGCCTCATCCGGGACGTCTGCGCTCTGACGGAAATACCGAGCGTCAGCTGTCCGGGGGAGGGCGGCTGGCCCTTTGGAACCGGATGCCGGCAGGTGCTCAATAAGGCTCTGGCTCTGGCAAAAGAAATAGGCCTGGAAACGGAGAATTATGAAAATTACTGCGCCAGCGCCGTACTTAAAGGGGAAACGGATCAGGAACTGGGTTTCTTTTCCCATTTAGACGTGGTGCCGGAAGGAACCGGCTGGACCGTAACCCAGCCCTATACC
>JAGZXV010000112.1 GCA_018378255.1 Clostridiaceae bacterium
GAGGCGCTGCCTCGGCCCGCTTTCCTGCGTCCCCCTCTCTAAAAAATATAAATCACATTCCCTCCGCCTTATAAGTATCAGCATATTCCGCCGCCAGCCGTATCGCTTCACACATACTCGTCTCACACGCCAGATTTTTTCCAGCTATATCAAAAGCTGTCCCGTGATCCACCGATGTGCGGATATACGGCATTCCTACCGTAACCGATATGGTCCGGTCAAAGTCCACCATTTTCGTCGCGATATGCCCCTGGTCATGATAAAGGGAGATAACTGCGTCATAAGCGCCCTTCAGCGCCAGGTGAAATACGGAATCCGCGCCAATCGGCCCATCCACCTGTATTCCGTCCTTTCCGGCCATCTCCAAAGCCGGTCCGATTTCATCCACCTCTTCCCAGCCGAACAGCCCGTGTTCCCCGCTGTGTGGATTTAACCCGGCAATGGCCAGCCTCGGTTTTTCGATTCCCAGCTGCTTCATCCCCTGGTAGACCCGATGGATATAGCGGTACACATGGTCTTTAGTCACATAATTAATCGCCTCTTTCAGAGACAGATGCCGGCTTAAAAAGAACACCCTGAGGTTTCTCACCTGAAACATGGTCATCGGGTCCGCCACGCCTAACAGCCCGCCGATGATCTCCGTATGACCGATATACGAAATCTCCGCCGCCTTAAGCGCCTCTTTATTAATGGTGGTGGTGGCAATTGCGTCCGCCTCCCCGCTTTTTAACAGCTCCACTGATTTTTCAATGAATTCAAAGGCCGCCCGGCCCGCCTCCTTTTGCACCTTGCCGAATTCAATGCGTTCGGAATCCACATTCTTCATATCGATCAAATTTATCACTCCATGCCGGTAAATGCCGTCCTCCGGCTTATCCACACAATGAATCTCCAGTTTTGAACCGGTCACGGCTGCCGCCCGTTTTACAGCTGCCTTTTCCCCTACCACGACAGGCCGACACCAATCATAGACTTCCGGGTGCTCCAATGCTTTCACTACGATTTCAGGCCCTACTCCCGCAATATCCCCTATGGGGACCACAACAACTCTCTTCATTCTTTTTCCTCCTCATTTATCTGATTCATCATTCTTAAACCGGACAACATCTTATATACCGTGTCCGGCTCTCCGATCATACCGCCTTTTGTCAAAATATGCATTTCTGACGCCATTCCGCCGATAATAGTTCCATAAACCGCCAACGGGCTCATTTCTCCCAGCGGCTCTATGCCTTCCATTCCTGCCCGTTCGGCAAATGCCATTGCCACATCACCGCCGCTCAGATAGATCAGGCCGATTGACAACGCCTTTAACCCCAAAAGACCCAGAGCCATCTCTGCCAGGGCATCCGCAATCCGCTCTGCCATCGCCCTGCCTTCCTCCGAATCCGACTCCACTGCAATCCGTTTGGAATAAGCCGTGGTGATGCAGAGATTCGTATCCCTCCCGCCTTCTCCTAAAAAAAATGCTCTTGCCCTCTCCGTCTCAGCCGAAGAATCAAGAAGCAGGTTTTCCAGATCAATCCGGTACAGACAGATATCCCTGCGCTCTTTCATATAATCCAGCTGCTCTCGCGCCTGTTTTGACAAACTTCCCACAACCAGCAGGTTTCTCTTAACCGCTTCGCCGTCCAGCTTGTATTTAAGCCGCGCCATCTCCACCGTAAAATCCCCCGGATCCACACAGATCACAGGCAGTCCCGATTCTGCACAGCCCCGGGCGATCTCCTTTATATCGTCCATATCCGCCGCATCCGCCACTACAATCGGGCTGTCTGTCTTTCGCAGCCTTTCAGCAACCGCATCCGCTTTTTGGTGAACACATTCCAACGGGATGCAGCCCACATCGATTTTTGTCTGTTTTCTGATAATGTCTGCGGCCTTCTCTTGACTGACCGGCGTTCTCGGATCCATGGCCGCGTCGCTTTTGGACAGCGGCACTCCATGAACCAGTATGTACCCGCCTACACAGATTCGCCCCGCCCTGGGGCTCACCGGTACCACCACAGCTTTCCAGCCTTCCGGTACGGCCTCCAGCACCCCTTCGATTTCCTTACCGATATTCCCCCTCAGGGTGCTGTCTATCCTCTTGCTGATTAACGTCCCCTCTTCCCGGTACCGCTCTGCCGCCTGATACACCCTCTTCCCCGCTTCAGACGGGTCCATGGAACGGCTGTCGGTACTGAGGCAGACCGCCTCGTAATGATCCCTGATTTCCCGGGAAATCTCATCTCTATGGGTGGAAAATGTCCGGAACCCTTTTTCTCTCAGCAAAGCTCCTGTGTCGTTGGCGCCGGTAAAATCATCCGCAATCACAAGTACCTCAATCATCACTTCCCCCTCCCTTCTTCCAAGTCCAAGCCTTAACAAAACCCAGCCCTCAACAAAACCTAAACCTCAATGATATTAATATTCAGCTCCTTTATCAGCTCCCATTCCTTTTCACAGAACTTCCGGTCGGTAATCACCCCGGCAAACTCATTTAAAGAACCTGCCAGACACATGGCCTGGCAGTAAAACTTGCTGGAATCCGCCACCAGATACACCTGGGAAGCCAGTTCCGGGACCATTCTCTTTAAGTAAGCTTTATCAGGCGTCGGCGAAAACATTTCAAAATTACGGCTGACAGAGGACGTTCCCAAAAATGCTTTTGAAAAACGGAACTGCTTTAAAAACTCTTCTCCCGCATGCCCGGTCACGCTCTTTGTTTTCTTATGGACGGTTCCCCCGAGAATCGTTAAATCCACATCGGAATCCGCCAATATCGAAGCAACATTGAGGTCATTGGTCACAACAGACAGATGCCTGGAATTTTCACAGATCAGCCTGGCAATTTCTCCGACCGTTGTACCGCTGTCCAGGTATACCGTGTCATTTTCCCGGATGAATTCCATGGCCTTTTCTGCAATTCTCAGTTTCTCTTCCCGGTGGTATTCCTTTTTGATGTTGTAATCGATCTCCGTAATCGTATCTTCCAAAACCCGGGCGCCGCCATGGCAGCGCTCCAGAAGATTTTGTTCGCAAAGCGCATTCAAGTCCCTTCTGATCGTCATCAGGCTCACATTCAGCAGCCGGGACATCTCTTCCACCGTAACGAAATGCTGCTCTTTGGCCTTGTTTAAAATAATCTGCATACGCTCTGCCTGCAGCACATTTATCACCTCCTCGTTCTATTTTTATCGTTTTTGTTCTGTTTTGTTCTTATTTTATCGAATCTGGAACAAAAAGTCAACAGAATGTAAAAACAGCATACGTCATAGCCTGAACCGGCTATTCCGTATGCTGTATCATATTTCTTTATAAAAGACGCGCCCTGCGGGCAGATGCCTTTATATGGGATCACTCTAGTAAATCGGATATTTATCACAGATCTTCGTAACCTCAGCCCGGATATAATCGGCCTTGGCCTCAAAATCAGTTGCTGCCAGCCAGATACATTCCGCAATCTTCTCCATATCCTCTTCCACAAGACCTCTGGATGTAACGGCCGGAGTTCCGATGCGGACGCCTGAAGTCACGAAAGGACTTCTCGGATCATTCGGAACTGTATTTTTATTCAGGGTAATATACACTTCGTCACAGCGGTTCTGAAGTTCCTTGCCGGATACGTCCATTCCGCGCAGGTCCACTAACATCAGATGATTGTCCGTACCGTTTGTAAGCAGTTTAAAGCCCTGTTTCACCAGTGCTGCCGCCAGCGCTTTGGCATTCTTTGCCACCTGCTCCTGATAAGCCTTAAATTCAGGTTTCAGCGCTTCCCCAAAGCAAACCGCTTTGGCTGCAATCACATGCTCTAACGGACCGCCCTGGGTTCCCGGGAAAATGGCTTTGTTGAAGTTGAACTTTTCAGCCTCTTCTTTATTGGCAAGGATCATGCCGCCTCTCGGGCCGCGGAGGGTTTTATGGGTGGTTGTGGTAACTACATGGGCATAAGGGAATGGGCTTGGATGAACGCCTGCTGCCACAAGTCCTGCAATATGGGCCATATCCACCATCAGATAAGCTCCCACTTTATCCGCTACCTCACGGAATCTCTTGAAATCAATCTCTCTGGCATATGCGCTGGCCCCTGCGATAATCATCTTAGGCTTGGATTCCACCGCAATTCTCTCCAATTCATCATAATCAATATATCCCTCGTCATTCACTCCGTAAGGAACGATATTGAAATACAGTCCTGAAAAGTTAACAGGGCTTCCATGAGACAGATGGCCGCCGTGATCCAGATTCATACCCATAACAGTATCTCCGGCTTTCAGCATAGCCACAAATACCGCCATATTGGCCTGGGCGCCTGAATGGGGCTGAACATTGGCATAATCACAGCCAAACAGCTTCTTCGCGCGTTCGATGGCAATTGTTTCAACCACATCGACACATTCACATCCGCCGTAATAACGTTTTCCCGCATATCCCTCCGCATATTTATTCGTAAGGACGGTTCCCATCGCCATCATAACAGGCTCTGAAACAATGTTTTCCGATGCAATCAATTCCAGGTTTCTTCTCTGGCGGGCGCACTCTGCTTCGATGGCATTGCCAACTTCAGGGTCATAGCTTGTGATGAATTTCATTACTTCATTTACCATGATTTTCATTCTCTCCTTCTATCTGTGTGGTAGCAAATATAAAAACCAGGCGCCGGATAGATCATACTACCGGCGCCGAACGTCGTTGGAAATGATTATATTACAAACACTATGCCAGTGTCAAGCAGTTGAAATGGATTCCTTTTATGGATTCCTCTTATTTTGATACCGGCAGAATTTCCCTGGCGCCCCGGCCTTTTGGGGTGCGGCTGCGATCAACCACTGCCATTTTGCGCCATCCTGCACACCATGCGGTACGCATTTTCCAGCGACTGGGGCGACGCGGTTCCTTTCCAGGCAATATCATGGGCGGTACCGTGGGCGCAGGTGGCCGCCGGCATTCCCAGCCCGCCGCATATGGTGATTCCCCGTTCAAATCCGCGGAGTTTAAGGGCAATCTGGCCCTGGTCGTGATACATGGTAACAATTGCATGGAATCTCCCGTCAAATGCCTGTTTAAACAGCGTATCGGCAGGAAACGGCCCCTGGGCATCGATCTTCTCTCTCTGCGCCTCATTTACCGCCGGAGCAATCACCCGTATCTCCTCATCACCGCAAAGTCCGCCCTCACCTGCATGGGGATTCAGCGCACATACGCCGATCCTGGGATTTTCAATTCCTGCTGACCTTACTGTGGAATATGCCAGGCGGATGGAGTCTAAAACCGCCTCTGCCGTCAGATTTCTGCTGATGTCCTTGACCGGAATATGGCTGGTCACCCTGGTTGTCCATACATCATCCAGCATATTGATTTCCCCGAATCCGCTTTTCTGTTCCAAAAGCAGGGCCAACAGTTCCATTTCGCTGGCTGCCGGACTGTGGGCCAGCTTCATGGCGCCTTTATTGAGGGGCCCATAGCAGATTCCCCGGATCTTTCCAGTTCTATACAGTGAGACAGCCAGTTCTATCATCTCTATGCAGGCTTTTCCGCAGAGTTCATTGATCCGGCCTGTCACAATTTCATCCGGGTCCTGTTCCCCTACATGGACGATGGGCAGTCCCTGTTCCCAGTTAACCTGGTCCATATCCGGGAATGGATGCCATTTTACACAGGAGCCGGTTGCCTTCAGCGCTTTTTCCCAAAGGCGGACATCCCCCAAAACCACCGGCCTGGCCTCTTCTTCCAGAACACCCCGGGCAGCCAGTTTTGCCGTCAGTTCGGGACCTACGCCGCTTCCGTCGCCGATTATAAACCCTATTACCGGTTTTTCTTTATTCATTCGATCCGATTACTCCTTTCTCTTTAAAAATAATGGCAGTAAGCAGAGGGACAAAAGCCCCTTGCTGCCTGCTGCCATCTGCCTTCTGCAATTACTTATATTCCGGCATCCAGTCTTTATGCGCTTCAAACAAATCGTCACACATGCTGGTAATATCATCCATGGAAAGCTCTGCCGCCACATGCGGATCCAGCATCACCGCCTGGTAAACCGCTTCCTTTTTCCTGGTGCGGGCGGCCTCAATGGTCATCATCTGGACATTGATATTGGTACGGTTTAATGCTGCCAGCTGTTCCGGCAGTTCACCGACGTAAACGGGGGCAATGCCGGAAGCGTCTGAGATGCAGGGAACTTCCACACATGCTTTCGCCGGAAGATTGGGAATAACCCCGTTGTTAATCATATTTCCGCCAAACTTAAAGGGCTTATTATTCACGATGGAGTTAATGATGTGAGCCGCATACTCCTTGGATACTTCATGGGTTAAGTCAGGGGTATTGATCAGCTCCTCTCTCATTTTCGCCCACTCTTCGATATGGCGTATACATCTTCTCGGATATTCATCCAGCGGAATGTTGAACCGCTCAATTAATTCCGGGTATTTATCCTTGATAAAATACGGCATATACTCCGCATTGTGCTCGCTGGATTCCGTCACATAATAGCCGAAGCGGTGCATGATTTCATGACGTACTTTGTCATTTTCCGGATATCCCATCTCTTTTGACCGTTTTTTAATCTCAGGATACAGGTCCACTCCGTCTTTCGTAACTTCCAGAAGCCAGGCCATGTGGTTAATACCGGCGATTTTCCACTGGATCTTATCGCTGTATTCCATTCCGATCCCGTCAAAGAGCTTGGGAACCGCCACCTGAACGCTGTGGCAGAGGCCCACAAACCGTACATCGGTGTACCTCTGCATATAACCGCTCAGCATTCCCATTGGATTTGTATAATTCAGGAAAATGGCATCGGGACAATACTGTTCCACATTCCGCCCGAACATTTCCAGCACCGGAATGGTCCTTAAAGCCCTGAATACACCGCCGACCCCAAGGGTATCCGCTATGGTCTGTCTTAAACCATATTTTTTCGGGATTTCAAAATCAGAGATGGTACAGGGATCGTATCCGCCCACCTGCACCGCGCAGATCACAAAATCTGCGCCGGCCAGCGCCTTGGGAAGGTTCTCTTCCTTCACATACTTTTCAATCGTTACATTTTTTCCGTAATGGTGCCGGATCGCATTCAGCATCAGATAGCTGTCTTCCAGCCTCTGGGCATCGATATCATACAGCGCAAACACCAGATCCTCCAGCTCCGGGTGGAGCATACAGTCCCCCAGCACATTCCTGACAAATACAGAGCTTCCCGCTCCTAAAAATGCAATTTTTACAGCCACGTCTATACCCCCTCATCTCTATCAACTGTTGGTTTTAATTTTCATTTAAGATTCCTGTCATACGCTCCTGGCAGGCTGCAGCCACTTCTTCTGCCGTAGCCGAGTTATTAACTGCCAGCGGGTCCATTTCCTCATTGAAGATTTCGTTTAACTGCTGGAATGGGACAGAAGTTTCATCCGCTGCCATCTTCGGATCGATGGTGGCTACGATTTCATTGAAAATCTTCATCTCATCTGCAAAGTCGTTGTATTCCACTCCGCCCTCCAACAGGCTGGTTCTTACAGGAATGAATGCGCCTGTTTCACAGAATTTCTTCATATTTTCCGCATTGGTGATATAATCAACTACGATAGCTGCTGCCTTTGGATATTTGGTTTCTGCATACGCGAATACGGCATTTCCGCCCATATCGGAACCTGTCTTGCCGTTTCTCACCGGCATATAGGTCACGCCCCATTTGTCGCCCATATTTTCCTGCATGTAAGCGCAGTGCCAGCTTCCTGAGAATGAGAATGCAGTCTGTTCAGCCACAAACAGGGAATTGGTTGCAGTTGCGCCTGTAAATGCGGTGTTGGCAACTAAATCTTCTTTCCTCAAATCCTCATAAAACTTGATCGCTTCCAAAACTTCCGGTGATTCCATGGTAACCGCATCCTGGGCCTCATTTAAAATGGCGCCGTTGTTCATGTAAATGAACGGCAGATAACGGTAGCCGCTGGTGTTCTCCCAGATACCGCCAAATGCGTAAGGAAGACTATATTTTTCTTTTAAGGTCCTGGATATTTCAGTCAGTTCTTCCCAGGAATAGCCGTCTTCAACACTGGTTGGAATGCGGATTCCCGCTTCTTCAAACATTCTCTTGTTATAGAAAATAGCCATGGTGTCCGCGTGGTGGGGCATGCCGACCAGCTTTCCATCATAAGTACATGCAGACAGGAACGCCGGGTTAACATCGTCTAAGCTCTCCTGTGAGATATAAGGGGTCAAATCAAGCATAACCTCCGCCTTTTTAAACTTGCCAAGTCTCTGGTAAGTATATCGTATCACATCCGGCCAGTCATTTCCTGCAATTCTCGTATCCAGCATATCCCTGAAATCCGAAGACGGATAAGTCTGGCGGATGATTTTGATTTCCGGGTGATCCTTTTCCAGATTGTCTAACAGTTCATCCCAGGCATTCTTATCGGAAGTGGAGCCTTCCCAGTAAGCGACTTCGATCTCCGCCCCTTCTTCCGCTTCCAGGCTTCCTGCCTCCGCCCCCGGATTTTCAGCCAATGTCTCCTCTGCCTTGGTCGCTGCTTCAGCCGCAGTTGTCGCACCTGCCGCAGTTGTGGCCGGCTGTGCTGCCTCTTTGCCGCCGCATGCCGTCAAACCGCTCATCATGCCCGCTGCCAATACCATTGCCATCACTCGTTTAAAATTTTTTTTACACATAAAATACTCCTCCTTCTATATGTTTTAACACACCTGTGTTAATGTGTTCCTAAAAAGTTACACCCGCATACACTGCGTATAATTTTTACCCCTTGATCCCGCTGGATGCCACGCCTTGCACAAACTGTTTCTGGAAAATCAGGAAAATACACAGCACGGGAAGTACGGATATCAGGGAAGCCGCCATCATATCATTCCAGTTCACATACTGGGCTCCGTTTAAGTTGGAAAGGCCCAGCTGAACGGTATAATGTTTATCGTTGGAAAGCATGATCAAAGGCCATTGCAGGTCATTCCAGCGCCACATTACGGTCAAAATTACCAGTACGCTGATTAAAGGTTTTACATTGGGAAGAATGATCTTCCTGAATATGGTGAATTCCGTGGCCCCGTCAATTCTTCCGGCTTCCAGAAGCTCATCCGGTATGTCGGATATAAACTGCCGCGACATAAAAAGTCCCAGTGCTTCCGCGCAGGGCGGAATAATAACTCCCCATAAGGTATTTCGGATTCCCAGTTTAGAGGCGATAATAAAGTTGGGAATCATGGTCACCTGGAGCGGGATCATCAGCGTGCTCAATACAATGAGGAAGAAAAATTCCTTGAATTTGAACTTGTATTTGGCGAAGGAAAATCCTGCCAGCAGGTTGATGGACACCGTAATCGTGGTCGAAACAGCCGTTACGATAAAACTGTTTTTAAAATAAACGGCAAACGGCGCTCTCTGCAGAGCTGTTGAAAAGTTGGACCAAATAAACTCTCTGGGCCACAGCTTGGGCGGAAAGGCAAATATCTCGTCCACAGGCTTTACAGCAGTTACCAGCATCCAATAAAACGGGAACAGGGCGATCAGCGCCGCGCCTGTCATAAAAAGAAAGACCGCGATTTTCATAACGAGAAACTTTCTTTTGTCCATTCCCATACGTTCTGAGCTTCCCATATACTAATCCTCCTTCTCTATCTTGAATCTGATTACGGTGAGCACTACCATGAACACGAAGAGGACAATGCCTGCCGCAGCTGCCCTTCCGTAATAATTCTTGGCAAATGCCTGTTCATAGACATACATGACAATGGTTTTCGTGGAGTTCAAAGGGCCGCCCTGTGTCATGGTATAAACCAGGTCAAAAGAACGGAATGCATTGATCATGCAGGTAATCATCACGAACATGTGGGTATTTTTCAGCAGCGGCAAAGTGACAAACCGGAACTTCTGCCACGTATTAGCCCCGTCTATGGTGGCGGCCTCCATCATTTCCGTAGGAATGCTCTGAAGCCCCGCCAGATAGATCACCATGTTATAGCCTGTCCTCTGCCATACGGTGGCCATGATCAGCATGATCATGGCAAACCTGGGATCATTGGCCCACTTGATGGCAGTTCCTCCCATGGAAGTGATGATGTAATTGATTAACCCCAGCTGGTCCTGGAAAATCCATGTGAATACAGTGCCCACCGCAACGGTGGATACAACTGCGGGCGCATAGATGGAGGAACGTATGATTCCTCTCAGCGGAATCTTGCTGTTGAGCAGTACGGCAAAGAATAAAGCCAGCACCATCAGGATGGGTACGGTCGCAGCAGTATAATAGATGGTGTTGAATATGGACTTTATGAATACCTTGTCATGAAATATGTACAGATAATTTTGTATATCGATGAATTTCGGTTTCCCCATGCCATTCCATTTTACTGTGCTGTAGTAAAATGACATGATAATGGGAATGATCATAAATGTAAAAAACAATATCATATTAGGGAGAATATACAGATAGGGAACTACCTTTATATTTCTCCAAAACGGCACTCTTGTCTTTTGGGTTCTGTCATTCATAATACCTCTCTCCTTTACATTTCTTCTTCCCCGCTCCTCCTGATGCACAGGAAGAACTACTCACAGCATTCCAGTACATACAGATGAGATGTGAAATCCCCTGCATCCGCACCGGAATTTTTTCTGGTAATCTCCGCTTTCCTGACGGAAGATCCGGTAAATTCCAAATCCATCAAAAATCCCATGTTCATGAGTTCATCCCCGTAATACGTTTCCCCGTCCCGGCTGCACCGGTATATCTTATCTGGATCCAGCCCCTTTAACAGAAGTTTCTTCAGTTTCGGATTCGGCACAGCCAAAACCTTATACCAGGCGACTATGGCCGTCTTACGGTCATTGGAAACCACCATCCATGCCGCATCTCCCTGATTCTCAAACGGATTCCTCAGCCGGTAAAATCTTCCAAACTGGATCAGACCGCGGTATTCTTTATAGAACCGGATTTGTCTCTTCACTTCCTCCTGTTCCTCTGCAGTCATTTCATTGGGATCCAGTTCATAGCCAAATGCCCCGAAAAATGCCACATTTGCCCTGAAATCCAGGCTGGTGTTCCGTTTTACCTGATGGTTGGGCACCGCTGAGACATGGGCTCCTATTGATGCAACCGGATAGACCAGGCTGGTACCGTACTGTATCTTAATCCGTTCCGCCGCATCCGTATCGTCACTGGCCCATGCCTGAGGCGCGTAATACAGCATTCCCGCGTCAAACCTGGCCCCTCCGCTGGCACAGGATTCAAACAAGATATCAGGAAATGCGCCAACCAGCCGCTCATACAGATCATATACCCCCAGAATATACCGGTGAAAGAATTCCCCCTGCCGCCTCGCCTCCAGCGCCCTGCCGTAAGCTTCTGTAATATTCCGGTTCATATCCCATTTTATATAGGATATCTTAGAGTTTCTCAAAATTTTTTCCATAGCGCCGTATAGATAATCAACAACAGCCGGATTGGAAAAATCCAGCACGTACTGGTTTCTTCCATGGGACATAGGGCGTCCGGGGGTCTTAATCACCCACTCCTCATGCTCCCTGTAAAGGCAGCTGGCCTTGTTAATCATCTCCGGTTCAAACCATAAGCCGAATTTCAGGCCCATGGCCTCGATTTTCTCCGACAGCCCCTCTACTCCCTGGGGAAGTTTACTCCTGTCGCTGTACCAGTCCCCAAGAGAACTTCCTGCGTCATCTCTTTTTCCAAACCATCCGTCATCTAAGACCAGAAGCTCAATTCCCAGATCTTTCGCCTTTTGTGCTATCTCCAATATCTTTTCTTCATCAAACCGGAAATAAGTGGCTTCCCAGTTGTTCAGCAAAACCGGCCTTTCCTGGTTTCTCCAAACTCCTCTCACTAAACGCTGGTTAAACAGGTCGTGATAAATCTGGCTCATTCCGTTAAATCCCTGCCAGGAATACACCATCGCCGCCTCCGGGGTCTGGAAATCTTCACCAGGGCCGATAATCCAATAAAATTCAAATGGATTAATTCCCAGGCTGACACGCACAGTCTCATACCGGTCAACCTCAGCCTGCGCCAGAAAATTGCCGCTGTAGATCAGGCTGAACCCAAAAACTTCTCCCGCTTCTTCCGTCGTTCCCGGCCTGCACAGCGCCAGGAATGGATTGTGATCCGCACTGCTGGCCCCTCTCGCGCTGGAAACCGCCTGTATTCCACCGGACAGTTTCCGGCGGGTAATATGGCGCTCCCTGGACCACGCGCCGTCCAACTGGATCATTTCAAAATCACTGTCATACAAATCCACCGACATGGACATGGCTCTTGTAAGCTTCAGCATCTGACTGCCCTTATTGACAAACCGGGTGCTACGGCAGACCGCATCATAATTTTCATATATGGTATAGGACAGAATCAGCTCTGTCTCAATCAGCCTGTCCTCGAGAACAATTTCAAGGCTGACCGCATCCGTTTCTCCCTCCGCATAGGTGGCCGGTAGTCCCTCAAGCCCCTTTTTCCCTTCAAAAATCCTGTGGGTTTTATAGGCAAATCCTGTGATTCTGCTACCATTCTCCTGTTCAATCTGGTAAGCAGGTTCCCGGAAATCCGTAGTGCCGTATGAAGGATATTCCTGCCTGATCGTATCCAGTGTGAACAAAAAATCATTCTCATACACGTAAGCCGTATGGCTCTGGGTCCTCATCTGCAGAAAATGCTGGAAAGATTCCCTGTGTGTCAGTTTTTTGCCAAAATATAAATGCCCGATCTGACCGTTTTCCAAAACACATAGGATATAACTGATTCTCTGGTTCTGCAGATGAAACTCTCTGGTTGCTTCATTAAATTTAATTTGTGCCATAAGATCCTTCCCTCTTTCCGCTTGTAAACGCGCGTTTATAATATCTAAAAAAATATATTTTACTTTCTTTCAATTGATTTGCAACGTTTCCCGATCCCGCATCTTTCATGTGCCAGTTTTGAAACGCCTGTGGCATTCCGGTTGTGAACGCGTGTTTATTTCTGGTTAAAAGCCATGTTTTCCCCGGCTGAAAACCTGGGCGCCCCCTGCCCGGACAGCTTCTCAGTCTGCCGCCGCTCAGGCAGTTGTTCCTTTTATAAACTTCGCTTTACAGATCAGTCTTTTCTTCTTCTCCATACCTATGACCGCCCTTACCGCCGTTCTGGCTATTTCCCGGACAGATATCTCTACCGTAGTCAGATGGTATCCCAAGTCTTCGTAAGTCGCATTATAGTCACAGCCCATTATCATAATATCCTCAGGTACTCTTTTATTCATATCATTGGCCATTCTCATGGCGATAATGGCCATAAGATCATTCGCCGCATAGATAGCCGTGATAGGCTGTTTTAACAGCTTTTGAACTGCTCTTCCGGCCTTTTCACTGTTAAAATCTCCCGCTTCAATTAAAATTTCTTCCGAAAGTCCTGCCTCTGTCATAGCTTTTTTATATCCAATCACACGTTCTCTGCTGGAAAGCCTGTCATCTCCGCACAGATGCGCTATCTTTTTGTGCCCCTGCTCAATGAGATAACGGGTAGCCATATATCCGGCCTCTAAATTCTGGCTATATATGCCGCTCACATTATCCGCCTGGATCATATTGGGTCCGGGATCGATAACAACCATATTAAATCCGGCGGTTATCAGTTGGTTGACAGCTTCCATCTGAAATTCAAATCCGACAAAAATTCCGCCACAGATCTCACGGTTCAGATACATGTTCTCAATCTTTGCAAAATCCGTCACCTGGGATACCACAAAAACCGAAATCATATATCCGTATTCCTTGCCTTGGGAAACCAATTCTGCAATCAGTCTCATAAAGTAAGGGGATTCGATTCCCTTCCACCTCTTCTTAACCGCATTGCAGTCTGAAATATACAGAGCAATCTCCTGCTTCGCCTTCCCCGCCAGGACCCGGGCAAAGGAATTGGGCTCATACCCATACTCTTCAATCACCGCCATGACCTTTTCTCTCGTCTCATCCGGCACGTTAGAATAGTTATTAATCACCCTGGATACCGTACTTCTCGATACATTCGCTAGTTTTGCAATCTCTTCACTTGTTATTTTCATCTCTTTGCCTCATAAACGCGTGTTTATCTTAAAATCATATTAACATGCCGTCTTTCATTTGTAAATACTTTTTATATATTTTGTATATTTTAATATTGTTTTGCGTTATATTTTTATCATATTTTACATTATATTTTTTATTTACTCAGAGCAAGTTACAAAATCCATTATATTTTTTGTCTGTTTCTTGCATTTTTTGTTATATTTTATACTAATTCAGTTATGTTTATTTACAAAAATTTTTCTTTCCCTCAGCCAGAGTGTGATTGGAAATTGCTTTCCGTCAGATGTGCATCACAGTTTATGGGAGATTTGTCCCAAATAAAGGGCATATAGCGGGCTATGTAACCTGAATTCGGGACAAATATACCGCAAAGTGGGGCGTGCAGATGGCGGAAATGAATTTTCAAACACGCTCTAACAGAATCACAGATGGGAAGGGACAAAAAGTGTCGGGGATTAGGTCTTCAAATGTAAGTGGTAATAGAGTGGATTTGAAAATTGCTTTCCGTCAGATATACGTCACGATTTATAGAAGCATTGTCCCGAATGAAGGGCACATAGCAGGCTATGTAACCTGGATTCGGGACAAATGTACCGCAAACTGTGACGCACATCTGACGGAAAGCAATTTTTAAACCCACTCTGGAATACGATAATATCTGCATCTTATTACGAACAATTATCAAGCACTAATATAAGAGAATTCGAATACTATTCTTCTAAAATGCGCTTTTTTATTCATAGTTTCTGGAAAGATCTGAACGTTCGCTGTAGTATTGGAGATATGTTGTTATTATCAAATCTTATCATCATAATTTACACCAGATACATATTACAAGTTTATCCTACATAGCACTCGCAGGCTGTGACTACATCCGCAACCGTATATTATTATCCAGGAATCATTTCAACCAACACAGCCCTCACAGGCTGTGACCGGTTTCGACGGACACTGCGGAAAATCCGACAGAATTTCAACCCACACAGCCCTCACAGGCTGTGACCTATATCAGCTTTATATTTACGTTTTATATCCTTATTTCAACCCACACAGCCCTCACAGGCTGTGACTCATCTGGCCTAATTCTGTATCCATGTACGGCGCTATTTCAACCCACACAGCCCTCACAGGCTGTGACCATAAACAATTTAGGACGTAGCATAAAGCATTCTCCATTTCAACCCACACAGCCCTCACAGGCTGTGACGTATAGCCGCGCATAAATGTGCAATTCTCTTTTATTTCAACCCACACAGCCCTCACAGGCTGTGACTTTTTCGCCCAACAATCTTACCTTGCCGTCGTAATTTCAACCCACACAGCCCTCACAGGCTGTGACGGAGATTAACACCGGATATCGTGTAACCACAAAAATTTCAACCCACACAGCCCTCACAGGCTGTGACACTCGTAACCCGGTTTCCATCAAGGTCAGGTAAATTTCAACCCACACAGCCCTCACAGGCTGTGACAAAAGAAAAGTTTGTAAACGACATTATAATAGCAATTTCAACCCACACAGCCCTCACAGGCTGTGACCGTTAAGGAGGTGGGGTTATTGTTATCACGGCAAATTTCAACCCACACAGCCCTCACAGGCTGTGACGATCACTTCACAGGCCACTTGCGCATCGTCCTGCCAATTTCAACCCACACAGCCCTCACAGGCTGTGACTTTGTTCTTGCTAGTGTTGCTCTCTCACTATTTATTTCAACCCACACAGCCCTCACAGGCTGTGACAATAGTTTAAGTGATATGATGTCGGGATTAGGTATTTCAACCCACACAGCCCTCACAGGCTGTGACAGCAATTATATACAAATCCCCACCCCTATCCTACATATTATATATATAATCTATACAATCCCACGCCCCAAAGTCAACCTTCTCCCGCTTTCCCATCTCACCAGCCTTCACATTCCAGGTGCGAATCCCCCAGGCTTTTCATGTGCACTTATGATTCGCACCAAGATCTCTCCCTATCCCCAAACTCTCCTCCCAGAACTTCATTCCCGATAAAATACTAAAAATCCACCTATCCTTACATAACATACCATCATTTCTCAAAATAAATAGCATTCAAACTGTATCGCACATTTGACAAAACGCAAGTTACTAACGCACTCCAAGTATTGCAGCGAACACTTACTTCTACTGCAATACTATAAACAAATCAATCCGGTTTTTAAAACCATACTACCAGGTTACACCGATAATAAATAACTTAATATTGTTCGTAATAGAATGTCGAATCGAAAGTATCCGCTGTAGTACCACTTACAAGTCAAGACCGAATCCACGACATTTTTTCCGTCCGAGCCGCATTTTGTTTCTTCCCATCATTACCTCCGCCAAATTGCAAAAAATTTAATGCAGTTTATAATCCTTGATCGTCACCTGCAGACTCCGTCTCCCATTATATTCATTAACCGCCGGATAATAAATAATATCCATCATCCGGTGTCCCGCCTGCCTGGCGGCAAACTCATCCCCGTCCGCAAACAGCATGGCATCCATCACGGTTCCTTTATCCGTTACAAGACAGAGCTTCACCGCATTGCGGTTTCTGCCCAGGACACGCACGCTCCGGATGTTCAAATCCTTCTGGGCAAACTGGGGTTTCTCATTCCCCTGCCCGAAAGGCTCCAGCACTTCCAGCTCCTTAATCAGTGGTTCACTGACATAATCCAGAGGCATGGGCACGTCAATCCATATCTTTTCTACGAAATCTTCTTCCGTAAGGGCAGCGTTCTCATTCAGACGGCGGCGGAATTCGTCCACCTTATCTTCTTTAAGAGAAAGTCCTGCTGCCATGGGATGTCCCCCGAATTTCAGCAAAACATCCTTCACTTCCAGTAACGCTTCAAACATATGGTAAGCCTCAATGGAGCGGCCTGATCCTTTTACAGATTCCTCCCCTTTCGTCAATACAAACGACGGCTTGTGATACCGTTCCCTAAGCCGCCCGGCAATGATTCCGGCCAGGGATTCATGGCATTGCGGCAGGTATACCACCAGCACTTTATCGCCGGAATAATGCTGGTCTACCAGTTCTGCGGCCTCCTGAAGCCCTTTCTGGGTCATATCCTTGCGCAGGTCATTTAACTGTTTCAGTTCCTGGGCCATGCGTCCGGCTTCCTCTTCATCCTGGCATAAAAGCAGGGAGAGAGCCAGTTTTGCCGTCTGAAGGCGGCCTCCTGCATTCAGGCATGGACCGATCACGAAGCCGATGTGGTAAGAAGATATGTGTTCCGGATCCAGTTCATTTTTCTCAATCAGTTTCCTAAGGCCCAGGCTTTTCGTTTCTCGGATCTGCATCAGCCCGTATTTTACGATGATCCTGTTTTCATCCTGGAGTTTCATCACATCCCCCACCGTAGCGATAGCTGCGAACTCCAAAAGGGCCTTCCATTCCTCCATGGGCACTTGAAACGCCTCATATACGGCCTGAACCAGCTTATATGCCACAAGCCCGCCGCAGATACCGGAAAATGGATATGTACACGACTTCTGTTTCGGATTGATCACCGCATCCGCCTGGGGAACCAGTTCTTTTCCGTCTTCCTCAGCGATATCGTGATGATCCGTGATAATTACAGTCATTCCCAGTTCCTTTGCCAGGGCAATCTGGGAAATGGCAGAAATGCCGTTGTCACAGGTCAGTATGGTATCAATGCCGCACTCATAGGCATCCCTGATTATGGATTCATTAATTCCATATCCGTCTTTGATCCTGTCCGGGATTTCATAATCAACGGCTGCGCCCACCCTTTTTAGTCCCGTATAGAGAAGATAGGTGGAGCAGACGCCGTCTATATCGTAATCCCCCACAATTCTGATCTTCTTCTGATCCCTGATCTTTTCTTTTAACAGTTCCACCGCACGGTCCATATCCTTCATCAGATGGGGATCGTACAGATCGTCCAGGGTTCCAAAGAGATAGCGCCTGACCGCCTCTTCCCCCTGAACATCTCTGTTTCTTATAATTCTCGCCGTTACCGGGCTGATCCTGTATCTGCCGGCTATGGCATTAAAATCAGCCTTTTTTGTCTGTAGCATCCACTTAGCTGTCATCTGTTTATCCATTCTTTCTCTTAATATCCTGTGTCTGTTTTTTCAGGTGAATCAGCCTCGAGCGCAGCCCTTCCAAAGAATAGAGAATGGGGGCGAAATCGCCGCTGTAGGCATGTTCACAATCTGATTTCACTTCAAAATTCTCACAGCCCAGTTCCCTGAGCATCCTTTTCTGGTCATCTATGATAGACCGCAGACGGTGTACCAGGGTATTGACAGATTCTGTCAGCACTCCCAGTTCGTCATCCGATTCATAGTTAATGCTCACGCTCAGATCAC